>NZ_CP136422.1:15000-347500 GCF_034355335.1 Blautia coccoides | reverse complement strand
TTTCCCTCCACTCCGGAATCTTTCGTATCCACTTCCAGTCTGAATCTCAAAAGGGCAGCACTCTGTCCTGAATTTTTAAACTTTACTTCTTTCAGTTTTTCTTCTCCAGGAAGCCACTTGTCTTCTCTATTAAAGTTTTCTTTTATCTGCATTTCAGGCGTCAGTGTGGAAAACCGATTCTGGATACTGTGATTTTCGGAAAAATAAGCCAGCGTGGCTCCTGCGGTAAACAGACACACAAAAACCGCTATTATTATTTTATACCTGTTTTTTAATTTCATCTGCTGTTTCCCTCCCCGCTGTTCCGGGGCGCAGCGCTGCTCCACGTCACACCGCTGCCGCCCGGGTCAACCGATACCGTCATGCCGAACACAGTCCGTGCCGCATCTGCATTCACTTCCGCAGCGTTAAGCGTTCCTGCCGTTGTGCTGGCCTGAACTACTTCTGCCCGGAAGACAAGATGATACTCTGCACCCCCGTAAATCTCATAATCACCTGTGAATGACGGAAACGTCACGCTTTCAAGTATGTCACCTGTTGTCTCTCCCGGAAGCAGTATCTTCTTGAAATAAAACCATCCGTCTTTTCCTTCAAACCACAGCTCATCATTCTCCACGCCCAGGTCTGTCCAATTTTTCTCTGCCACATCAATGCCGCCAACCTGATTGGAAAGCAGATAAACGCTTCCGCCTTCTCCCTTGGCCTCCCAGGTTTCCGCGCACGCAATTCTCAAAAGCACTGCCGAACTGCCGCTGTTTTTTAAAGCAGCATGTTTATCCTGTGTCGTATTACTCTCAACCTGGAATTCTGTTTCTTTTTCCTCAATTGTCACTTCCGTGGTATGAGACGCCAGTTCATTGTTTACTTCTGCTTCCTGCTTCAGCCAGCCATAAGTTCCGCCTGCCAGAAGCACAGTTAAAAACAGAAGCGCTGAGATTCCCAGTATCCCACTCCTTGCTTTCTTCTTATTCATTATCACCATGCTCCTTTACCGTTGAACTGATTTTGCAGTGAAATGATTGTCTTTATCCGCCCTTCCTTTAAAATACCCCTGGTGGCTAAAGGTATTATGGACTTCAATGATCAGATCATCATCAGGCTCCACACGCACGCGCCCATCACTTTCTACTCTGTCGTTCAGATATTTCTTTTCTGTCTCATCCCACACTTGAATACTGTCCAATTGATACTCATATGGGACAACTTCCTCTACTGACACCATCTGTGTGTCTTCAAATACTATGAAGCCGCTGATTTCCTTATCAGCCAGCATGACCGATGTGGTATAACCCTCATGTGACGCTTTTATTTCAAAATCCTGTTTTTCCTGTAGATTACCGCCATCTACTACTTTTTTCAGACGGAACTGCCCTTCTTTCGGCACATAGGTATTGGTGATGATAACTTTTATCTTATTTCCGGGATATATCCTGATATCAGAGCCGGTGCCCTTTTCTTCCGCACTGGCAGACCCTGCCGCATCACTGTTATCTTGCAGTGTTTCTATGACCGCTGACCTGAAAGTAAAATATTCGCTTATGTTATTTCCATCCACACTGATCTTATCCAATGCCTCTGTAATATTCAGGACTGCTCCTGAATATGATACTTTCAAATTAAACCTTGTGGTCTCCTCATGCACCAGTGCAAAGGAAAGCTCCGGGTTTCCAACTAATTCCGACTTCTCATCTGACCGGCTCAGCTCCATGGGAAATTTTACATCGTTCCCATATTTCCTGATCATCTTTTCCGGATTTTCAACAACCTTCTGCACTTCAATCTCGGCTGTTCCCCACGGCCGGTTCGTAATAATTCCCGCGCTTCCGATCACTGACGGTTTAAGTTTATAGTTCCCGCCGCTGTTTTCTTTCTCCAAATCATTCGGATCTGTTGTGTAGCAAAGTGTGTAATCTTTTGGCTCAACTGTGATATCATACCCCTCCGGTGCAGACAACTCACTCAGATTGTAAGTACCCCACGGATAATCCTTAAATCTGACTGTGCCGTTATTATCCGAGACTGCCTTCTCAGAATATTCCTTTTCGGACAGGCTGTAAATTCCTTTCAGCTGGAATTCAGTTCCTTCGATCGGTTGTCCGGTCTCGCTGTCCTTTTTTGTAAACTGCAGATTGTACAGGGTTCCCTTCACCTCCGGCACCGTGAAGGACAGCCGCGCATCAGAATCCGGCATTGCCACTCCGCCATCCGTCCTGTTGTAATACAATATGGTATCACCATTCGTTACATAAATGTTTCCAGATACAAAAGACGGACCTTCCACATCCAGCCGTATCTTATATACTGCCTGTGCAATATTCTGATAAAAACCGGTAATCTGCGACGCTGACCCCGAGCCTGTAACTATAGTGCTGCCTTCCACCAGCTCATTTTCAGCAATCTGCCAGTTTACTGCCGAACCAGTATCTGCTTCTATCTTTCCATCCGCATACTCTTCATTTTCATAAAGGATATTATTTCCCATTGGATCTGTTACATTGTTCAGGCTGATATCTCCAACAGAATAATCCATGTGTACTTTATCTAAATCAATTGTAAATTCCAGCATCTGTCCGCTGCCATTACCATCCTCATGCAAATTCGTTGATTCCGCAACGATTACCGCTTTTCCGGGCAGTCCCGGCAGTCCGGTTAAATATCCTGTGCAATTGCTGGCATTTGGTGTTGTCCCAAACATTGTTTGTTGATAGACGTACAAAACCATCCCATTTTTTACGATTGTTATTCGGGCTGTATACCTGCGGCCTGTTCCGTTTAGACTAATACTTCCTTTATTTCCTCCTATACTGGTCACATTGACCACATTCCCGAGTTCATCCCTGCCCCAGCTTCCCTGTGTGGTCAGGTTTACTGTGCTGGCATCCAGAATTTCTTTCCAGCTCATTTTTTTATCCATAGATATATATATATAGAACTCATTTTCTGTATCCGTCGGGATCACATTTTTCTGCACTTTTACATCACTGCCTGAGGACGGCTCCTTCTTGTCGGTTGTATTACCCAAATAACCCCCTGACACGATCTGCCACTGGTTGGCCTCCCCATGAGAAGGAATCACATTCGACGCTTCCCCTGCCCGCAGAGCCATAGTCTCTGCCGCACCGTACAGGGTAAAATGATCGGCATTTAATGTAAGGGTACCGTCATCCTCAATCGTGCCTGCTACATTTTCTACAGATTTTTTCTTTTCATCCAGTCTGATAATAAATTGTTCCAGTTCCCCGTCCAGATTTCTTTCTCGTCCCAGACCTGTGTTAAAAAAACTGACTTCCACCGGAACTCTGGGCTGAATCTCTTCACCCTGATACCATAATTTAATATCATACAGTACATATCCAAGAAAAACCTGGTTATCACCTGCCAAATTCTCACTAAGCAGCTCATTTGCCAGGTTCCGCTGCTTCTCACTCAGGAATTCTGCAGTCATAGAAACCTGTTCTGATGGAACATCAAACGCTCCCTCTGGCGCCGTCAACACAATTTTTGTATCTCCAACTTCTGCTTCCAATATTTTTGCCTCTGACGGAGCTGATAGTCCCTCCTGTACACCAGTCAGTCCGGGTTCCGTTTCCGCAGACTCATCTTCCGCATTCTGTTCTTCCGTTGTTTGTACCGTAACACCTGCTTGTTCCATACCATCTGTTCGTTCTGAACCATCTGTTTTTACTGTACAATCTATTTGTACTCTACCATCTGTTTGTGCCTTACCATCTATTTGTACCGCATCTTCTGTCTGTGCCCCATCTTCTGCTTGTATCAAATCATCTGTTTGTGCCCCATCATCTTCTATGTTCTGTACTTCTGATACCTTGTTCACTCCCGGTCCGCAAGGCTCCTGACTCTTTAATCCTGTCACCGCGCCTGCTGCTTCTTCAATAATTATATCCGCATCCGCTTTTAATATTGATGTAGGAACTGAAAATCCCATCAGCAAAGCCATACAAAGCGCGCCGCTTCTTTTTATCCATTTTTTCATTCTTCACCCACTCACTCTCTGCATGAATTTTCCAAGCTTATTCTTTTATCATCTGTTTTAGCAAAGTATAGCAAATGAACCATTAACATCTCCCATTACATGGAAATTCAAAAAAATGCTGAAAAGATATCAGCTGCGGTATAACTTCATATCAGAAAAATCCCACTCCAATTCCTCGGGATCTACAATAGATGAGACATAAAATTGAATACAATTTTTCCAGTATTTATGCTCTGCTGAAAACTTTTTTACTATACGGTCTTTGATAATGCTGCAGTTTTCCTCATTGATCCCCGGCAGCAAAACCATAAACTGGCTTGGACTGCATTTTGTATAGACATCTCCTCTGCGCAGGCTGTTCTTTATCACCTCATTCAATTCTCCTGACATAATTTTGAGCTTTTCCTTATTTTCCATAGGGTTTCCGTATCCGTCAGTGATCGAACACAGCATCAGGAAAATAGACTGTCCGTTCCTCTCCATCATCCTGCGCATAATGCGGAATCCATCTATAAAACTGGGCATTGTGCAATAATAAGCGCCAAAGGATTTTTTCTTCTCACGGATTTCCTGCTTAAAATCTGTAATCTCCTGAGGCTCATAATCCATTTGACGACTCATCTCACGGAACTGACACACCAGTTCTTCCGATGGCGGAATACCCAGTTCATCAAAATACAGATTAGATGCATCCCTGTATACCTTCAGAGCCTCCTGATATCTGCCCATTTTTGAAAGACATTCTATTTTCCATACCTGCCATTCATCCAAGGGATAGAGTTCACACGCCTTGATAACGTACGGCAGTAAATCTGTATATTTTTTCTGTTCTCTATAATACAGACATAATTTTTCCAGGGTTTGTTCATATAATTGCTTATAGTGCACAGCATTCACGACCACCCAGTCTTCTCCCCCCATAACAGAGAGGAAATCTCCATTGTAAAGGTCACAGGCCCGCTTTCTGCATACCGCAGCCTCATCTCCTTCACCTGCCTGTTCTGCCTCATCCGCGTAAAGGATCTGGCTGTTGAATGCCGTCACATCCACCCATACCGGAAAATCACTTTTCCAGTAAAACCGTTTCCCGTCATTGTATATCCATTCTCCACCCGGCAGTCCAAAGTCCTGAAGCATTTTTCTAAGCCTATGCAGCAATACTCTTAGATTATTGGAAGGGTCTGCCAAGACTTCGCCCCTCCCATACAGCCAATCCAGCAATTCCCGACGCTCAATTCCATCCGGATATTTATAAAAAAGGATTTGCAGAAGCTGCATTGCCTTGGTTGCCTTGTTCTTTCTGGATGCCAGTTGTTTTCCCTGAAATTCAATTGAAATATTGCCAAACAAATATACTTTCAGTACATTTTGCTTATCCATAGGTATATCCTTTCAAAACTTTACGTTATTCCGTTTCCATACCTTGTATAAACATTTTGTGCACTCAAATATTTACAACATATTATCAATTATGTTGTAATCTGTTCTTTTATAATATTTTCTTATGGACCATAGGGATTTTTACAGACTACGATTTGAAATGTAAATGGAAAAATAACCTCTGCTTTCTATACATGCATAGGTTATCTGTATTATACTGCGAAATCTTTATACCAAAAACCGCCAGTTGTATACGGTATATTGACAAATTTTTCCAAATGACGTAAACTGAATTATATTAAAAACAATTTATGTACTTTTTTAAACAACATAATTGATATTATGTGTAAATTGCTTCCGTTAAACTTTCTGTCAGTCCAAGGCTGTCTATAATATTTTGAAACTCTGAAGCAGAATCTGTTGTATATATTCTGGTCACTTCCAGACTGCTGTGCCCCAACAGATCAGCCAAGGCCGCCAAGTTCTTTGTCGCTTTATAAAAAGTCCTTGCAAAAAGGTGTCTCAGATTATGGGGGAAAACTTTTTGATGGCTCACGTTTGCTTCTTCCGCCAGTTCTTTCATTTCTCTCCATATATTACTTCTGTCTTTTATTTTTCCACTCCTTGTAATAAATACAGGTCCTGATTTAATATTACTTGTGACAACAGCAAAGTACAGAAGACGTTTTTTTAGTTGTTCCGGAAGAAGAACGGTTCTAATCTTCCCCTTATTATCTATAAGAATCCTTCCTTTTTTTAAGTTCTCCACTGTAAAGAATCTCAGTTCCGATATCCTTATACCAGTAGCACATATAGACTGCAGAATAAGGGATAACTGGATTTTTCCGCTGCTTTTTGCTGTCTTTACCATTTGGTTATATTCCCATAATTCCATTTTCTTATTTTGCTGGAGAAACATCTGCCGCTGTACCCTGAATCCCTTTATCTTTAATTCCGGTATTCCACAGAAATCCAAATAACAATTCAATGCCACAATCATAGAATTCGCACTGTTAACTGCGTAATTTTCCCGGAGCCAGTCTTTATACCGCAGCAGTCCTGTTTTATCAATTTCCCGTTCTGCCCCAAGAAACTTATAAAATGTCAAAATATCTGTCGTGTATTTTTTTACTGTCGCCTCTGCCTTTTCCTGTTCAAATAGATAATCCGCAAATTTATAAACCTTATACGCATTTTCATGTTCCATATTACCCCTGTTTTCCGTCATTAGCTACACCCCATCTTTTTAAATATTTTATTTTTCAGCACCAAATCTACTATTATACTTATTACCCCAGTATTGTATAATTATATCCATCTTCTTATAGCTTTTCCTGCCCCGGAGATTGTATTCAACCTGTCCGCATATATATTATCCATACTTAAAATATATTAATTTGTCTAATTATAGTTCAGCAGACTTAACACTTCAAAACATTATAAATACTCCGGAAAGTTCTGGGAATTGATCCATGACAAATGGTTTGCGGAAATGTAGAATGGGCGGGCAAATACCAATCAAAGAGAGATGCTTTCACAGGCAGTAAAAAATCCCCGAAAACACCTGATACACAGGCATTCCCGGGGATTCTTATAAGCGAAATTATTTAAGTGTAACTTTAGCGCCTTCGCCTTCAAGTTTAGTCTTGATCTCCTCAGCCTCAGCTTTGGAAGCAGCCTCTTTCAGGACTTTCGGAGCACCGTCTACAACTTCTTTAGCTTCTTTTAAGCCTAAGCCGGTAACTTCACGAACAACTTTGATAACTTTAACTTTGTTAGGACCAACTTCTGTCAGTTCTACATCAAACTCATCTTTCTCCTCTGCTGCTGCTGCACCATCACCTGCTGCTGCAACTACAACGCCTGCTGCTGCGGATACACCGAATTCTTCTTCGCAAGCTTTTACTAATTCATTTAATTCTAATACAGATAACTCTTTGATAGCTTCAATAAACTCAGCTGTTGTTAATTTTGCCATTTTTATTTACCTCCAATTTTTTGTTTTATTTTTCATTTGATAGTACGTCTGACTTTGTCAGCGTATTGACTTACTCTGCTGCTGCACCGCCCTGCTGTTCAGCAATCTGGTTAAGCACACGAGCGAAGTTTGTGATAGGAGACTGGATACTTCCAAGCAGTTTTCCAAGCAGTTCTTCTCTTGAAGGAACTTTGGAAAGTGCCTCGATTCCTGCCTTGTCGTAGTAAGCGTCTTCAACAACACCTGCTACCAATTCCAGAGTCGGAACTTCCTTTGCATATTTTGCAAGGATTCTTGCCGGAGCAGTTGCGTCTTCCATACATACTGCTAAAGCGTTTGTTCCCTCTAAATGCTGGCATAATTCTTCACAAGGAGTTCCTTTGAAAGCAAAGTTCATCATTGTGTTTTTGTAAACTTTGTAAGTAACACCAGCTTCTCTTAATTCCTTACGCATTTTTGTATCCTGCTCAACAGTGATACCTTTGTAGCTTACTAACACTACAGATGCGGCATCTTTAATACTGCTGGCAATCTCTTCTACGACCGGTTTTTTGAGTTCTACTTTTGCCATGAATTAGTGCACCTCCTTATTTTTTTAGGCTGCGCTGCTCATATATCGAAAGGTACTTCAACGATTAGTACGAAAAAAACCTCTCTGCATAGACAGAGAGGCTTCATCAATCCTAATAATTGCAAGAATGAATCTTTCCTCGGCAGGCGTTTTGTCCTTATGCCTCACGGCACCTGCTGTCTTCGGCAGCTATTCCTGTATTAAAATACCATGCAGGACAAGTAATGTCAAGCACTTTTTTAATAAATTTTATTTATCTGTCATTTCAATGCCGTACACAAGATAACCGCTGTACTGCGCTCCCTTTACCGGTGTCAGGCTTGGGGCAACAGAGAGCTGATAGTTCTGGCTTCCGTCTTCCGTGAACGCAGCCAGCTCCATACCCTTGATCTGATTTTCCAGTGCTCCCATTTTAGGCTCTCCATCTGTACCTGTTACATACAGGGTAAGGGTAAGCTGTTTTCCCTCCGGGTTCTCAGGATTCTCTGCGGTCAGGTAAAGTCTTCCAAACACACCGCTGCCCTTTGCCAGTGTTACGGATATTTTTTTGTCCTGGGGCAGATTTTTGACAGCTTCGGCCTTAACTGCCACATCCGTATTTCCCTGTGCGGCTACCTCAACGTTTTCCGGTACTGTGACAGTGTATGCCGGTTCGGCGGATTCAAATAATGTAAGATTTGTCACTGATGAACTGTCAGCCTGGGCTGCCATTGGAAACGCAGCACACACCGCCGCTGTCAAAATTGCCGTCATTATCTTTCTGCCTTTTATCATGACATTATCCTCCTCTTTTTCACATCTTATACAACATGCAGAATAGTCTTCACCTGGGCGCCGTTCATGGATTCCAGATCCTCATCTAAGGAATATGTACTTATATTTATATAAAGGTCATAATCGCCCTGCTCCGGCAGGTTTTCCACCGCAAACTCTGTTATGGCCTTGCCTGGTTCTATTAAATCAGAATTGTACAAAACCTCTGATGTCTCCGGAATCTCCAGGGTGTACTTAAAGTAGCAGGGATTGCCTTCAGGATTT
The DNA here is from genome assembly GCF_034355335.1 of Blautia coccoides. Classification (NCBI taxonomy): domain Bacteria; kingdom Bacillati; phylum Bacillota; class Clostridia; order Lachnospirales; family Lachnospiraceae; genus Blautia; species Blautia producta. The sequence continues at coordinate 338,539 of NZ_CP136422.1, read as the reverse complement.
ACCAGGCTCATCTGAAACTTTTCCGCATTCCGGTCTATTGTCAGCTCTCCATATCCGGGTATTTTGATCCCCGGCGTATCGCCTGACTTGTCCTCCAGATTCTTGTCCCAGTCGGACACGTCTGAGGAAACCACCAGTCCCCGTCCGGCATCCTTACCCTGGGCTGTCTTTCTACCAAACAGAACCACGGACACCACAAGGCTCACAGCCAGAACGATCCCCAGCACAATAAAAGCTGCTTTCTTTATATTTCTACTCTGCATATTTCTCATCCTTTTTATCTACTCATTTTTCTGCAGATCCTGCCCACTTTTCTTTTGCCGGGCCGCAAGGTATATAACGCATCCCGCCGTCAGACACACAGCCAGCAGACCTGCTGTCCGGCTGTCATCTCCTGTCTTGGCTGCAGTGCCCGAGGTTATGCCTGTCCTGTTTTTCGCCGTGCTGTTTTTCGCCGCGCTCTTTTTTACAGTGTCAGCCGTCTTATCCTTCTCCGTATATAGATGAAGGCTGCTGGAGGACGCGTATACGCAGACGGGAGTGCACACCAGCAGAACAGAAAGTGCCAGAACCATCATCCGTTTTCCTTTTCCCATCATGTCAGCTCCTTTCCTGCCACATATAACAGGTGCTGCATGTTAGTTGTCAGCAAGCTGGATTCCGAAAGTGATACTTCCCGTATAAGCCACGCCGTATTCAAATCTTCCTGCGATCACAGGCTTGATCGTATATTGCTTTGTCTCGTTTCCGGTAAATGCCACAACTTCTCTTCCGTTTGCCTGATCTTTATCACCTGTGGTCTCAATGGTCTCCCCTGCTTCGGAGATGATCTGATAGCGGATAGATGTATTCGGTGATGTATCGCCCTCCAGCACCATCTGATTCCTGTAAGCACTTGTACCCGCAATAGTCACGGAAATTTTCCTGCCTTCCGGAATGTTTTCTACGTTTTCTGCTGTTACATCCACTGTGGTGCCTTCATTCCCCATGGATACAGAGGCCGGGATCGTCACAGTGTAGGAAGGATCTGCTGTCAGCACCGCGCTGATCTCCTGGTCCTGGGACACAGTATCTTCTGCCGCAAAGGCAGTCAAAGGCATGGCCATGCACATAGCTGCTGTTAAAATGGCTGCTGTAATTCTTTTTCTCATCATGTTTCCTCCTTGGGATCAATTATGATTTTTTATTACAGCACAAGTATACAGCGAACCGGGAAGATCCGTCTTCAAGAGCAAGTAAAATCCATCTTAAATATTTGTTACTGGGCAGAAGAGAAAAGCCCCGGAACAGCCTCTTTAAGAAGCCATTCCGGGACTCTTACTCGTCCTGCTGCTGTAAAAGAATTTCCTTTGCCGCTGCCTCCAGCCTGCCTCTTTTTTCTTTTACCTCTGCTTTCTTTACCTCATTTTCTATAACACTTGATGCCTTTTTTGTCTGCATTTGGCTCTTTAAGGTACCTTCTATCTGGTCAAAAGGCAGAACTCCATCATCCTCCCTTTTAAGGCACTTCATGACCAGGCTGTTTTGCCCTGCAGTGAAGAGCTGGCTTATTTCGCCCTCCCGCATGGCAGAGGCCAGTATCCACCGTATACTGTAGACACCACTCTTTCCCTCCTGTGTGTCCAAAGTGTTCATTTCCAGTTCGTAAAAACTTATATCCGGGAAAACCTCTGTGAGTTCCTCCCTGCTCTTCCCTTCTTCCATCGATTTCACAGCGTCCTGAAGAAGTGCAGCATTCTCAGATTTTGTCTCAGCTATAAGCATGGTCACACCCGTCTCATAACTGTAAGCATCCCTGCTTTCCTGATAGGCAGCCTCTAACTCCTCCCGGGTAATATCCTGCTCTTTTTTCAGCACTTCCATCAACTGCGCTTCCAGTTCAGTGTATACATACTGATAATAATCACCTTCTGTATAGGAAGAAAGGCCATACGTCACATTACCTGAATCTTCTTTTCCTGAGCGGGAGGTATTTTCCTTCTCCAGGGAGGCTTTTATGGAGGTATAGTCCATGTCCGCATCTATTCCCTTTTCCTTTGCCATGGACGCAGCCGTCTTCTTTTGTATTAAATCCTCTTCTGCCAGGCTCATAATAACCGCAAGAGGCGCCCCGCCATCTTTCTCTGTTGTCCAGAAATCCTTTTGATTGGCCTCTTCCGTGGAATATTGACTCTTTACCTGAGCCTGGTACCGCTTTATTACAAGCTGATACTCTTCCTTTGCAACCTCCTGTCCATTGATCTCCATCACTGTGCGCAGTTCCTCCGGTTTTCGTAACCTGAGATAAAAAATCAACCCTGCCAAAAGCAGGAGCACAATTCCAAAAACAATATTTACAATATATTTTTTCCGCATCCGTCACTCCTGAAAATGGGAGCTGCCAAGACAGCTCCCATACTTCTTTTTATTTCCCGTATTTACGTTTCTTTCCAATAGCTGCTGCTGTTCCTCCTGATAATACCAGAAGACCCATGAGCAGTGCAAGAGGTGTTTCATCTCCTGTCTTGGCACCTTTGGCTGTCTTCGTGCCGGATGAACCGGTATTCTTCTTAGGTGTAGAAGTGCCGGTTGTCTTTTTCTTCAGATTCTTCACTGCTTTTTCCAGAGAATCCACAGCCTTGTCTACATCTGCCTGTGACGCATCCTCATTATCCAGTACAACTTTGGCTGCTTCCATAGCACTTTGGAACTGCTTCCAACTGGCATCTGTATAGCTGCCCTGCTTATCATTTTTATGCTTGTCATAAAGCTTTTGAAGTTCACTCTTATCCGCCTTATCTTCCTCATCTGTCTTCTCCTTCATATTTGACAGGGCGCTGTTAAGAGCGGATACAGCTTTATTGATGTCTTCCTGGGATGCGGCGTCATCGTTTAATACCTTTTTCGCATTCTCTCTGGCCTTTGTAAATGCCTTCCAGCTCTCATCTGTATAATTGCCCTGTTTGTCATCTTTATGGGCATTATACAGTTTTTCCAGGGCACTCTTGTCTGTCTTTTCCTCCGGGTTTTCCTTAAGACCGCTAAGCGCCTCCTCGAGCATTGTCTTTGCCTCATTTACTTTCGCCTGATCGGTTCCGTTGTCCAGAACCTCCTTGGCATATGCCAGCGCATCCCTGAACGCTTTCCAGGATTCATCTGTAAAGTTCCCCTGCTTATCATCCTTATGGGCATCATATAATTCCTGCAGAGCCTTTTTGTCCAAGACAGGAACATCTGCTTTCTTTACCAGAGCACGGAATGCCGCCTCAAGAGCATTGGCTGCTTTGTCTAAGGACTGCTGTGTAGCTTCTACATTTACTTTTTCCAGTTTAGCTGCCAGCACCGCGTCCTGATAGCTTTTCCAGGATTCTTCTGTATAGGCCGTTTCTTCTTCCTCCGGCACCAGCTTCAGGGCCTTATCCACTGCTGATGTATCCAGATTTTCTTTTGTTATGGTATATCTCTCATACAGACTTACATCATCCAACTGAACAGATGCCAGGTCACTGTTAATGCTGATACTTATCTTATCGTAACCCTGTGTTGTAAATGCCAAACGTGCTTTTCTCCACTCTCCCCCCCTTGTCTCGGACTCAGGATGGGCGTTTCCAAGCTTAATGTCGCCTTTGCCGGTGACGTTGTTATGGTGTTTGGCCTCTACAGCAACTTTTCCAGTATCTGATGCACTGCACTTGATCCATGCTTCAAGGATATAATCTGTATTTGGTGTTACAGGTATTCCTCCCAGCTCCGAATAGGCAGTATTTCCCACACTTTTTTGGTCTACTTTCAGGCTGTATTCACCGCTGTGTGCATCACCTTTTACCACCGATACTATACTCTGCCAGTTTCCCCAGTCTCCTGGGCTTCCGGCCTCAAAATCCGCGTTTTTATTTTCCGAGTTATAAGATTCCAGAACATTGTCTGCGGTCTCAGCCGTATTTTCCTTGATATCCTCCTTTTTCACCAATGCCTGCACTGCCTTCTCCAGACTTCCAACATAACTGTCGATCATCTCCTGTGTGACGAGAGGGCGGTTCATGGCTGTTTTGGCTGCTGACAGCACTTTCTTCATTTCCGCAAATGTGGCAGCGTCAAATGCACCTTCATCATATTCCTCTGCCATAGTTATCAGCGCTTCCAGATAGGACTTGTCCACCTCAGGTCTCTGGGCTGTACTCTCACCCTGATACTCAAATGCCCCCATATCTACCAGTGCTGCTCCCGTTCCTTCTGAGTAAGGTGCAGGGTTTCCGGCATAGTCCTTATTTTCTATGGTGATCTGTGTCTTAACTAATTCGCTTTCCACTGCTTTTAAGGACTCCTGGGGTGGGTCCATATAGTCAATACCTGCGTCAATGCAGGGTGATGTGGATTTCAGCTTAAATCCTTCCGCACTTCCCAGAGTCACAGTTCCATCGGAGAAACTGCCGTCTGTATAATTTTCAGGATTTTCAAACTGAGGATCAGCGATGATAACACCCGCGTCCTCATCCTTTGGATAGACATCGGCAATGGTACCGTATATACAGTTGTTGCTGTATGTTACACCTTCATTATTCACAAAGGTATCGCTGTTTCCATAGATAATGTTATTGTAAATGTCTGTACCGCTGGAAGGAGCGGTTCCCCAGGTTGCCTGCTCTACAGCGTTGACTTTATAATCATGATCCCAGTAGATAGTATTGTTGTAAACCTGGTGCCCAATGCTTCCCCGCTCGCCGATACGCATAATGCGCGCGCCGTCAAACAGGCCGTCATTAACACTGATATTGTATCTGGCAACTGCATTTACTGTATAATATGGTCCCGGACATGCCATCCAGAATCCGCCTTTGTTGTCATGGCTGTAATTGTACTGGTACATTACGTTCTGGTTGCCGTAGTCAAAGTCAAAAGCCATACCATCCTGATAGCTCTCCGTATGGGCTGCCTCATTATACTGCATAGTCACATTATTGCAGTCCCACATCCAGATTGCCGCATGGGCAGGGTTTCTGCTGTAGTCCCAGTCCTCGCTGGAGCTTTTTACCACAAGGTTCTTCTCCGCAATACCGCCGTCTGCGTTAATAAGGACAATACCGTCACCAGCTACATCATAGACATAATTCTCTGCAACGTATACATTGGGCCATCCTACCCATTTTCCTTTTCCTGCATCCTGTGCTCCGCTGCCGCCAACCAACACTCTGGACGCCCAGGAACTTTCCATGTAAATTGCTTCGTGGCAGACATTCTCCACTTTATTGCCCACAATGGTCAGATCCGTATATTTTGATTCAACCGCATCTCCGGTGACAAGAGCGATCAGGCCTCCTGAACCTTTCTGTGCTCCGCCCTGCATGTAGCCGTTCACGTCATGTACATAGTTGTTTCTCACTACAACACCCGGCAGGTCTCCTGCGTCATGATTCTCAACAAGGATACCTGTGAGCAGATATCGGCTCTGTTTCTTTTTGGCATTGTCACTGACCAGGTCCGCTTCATCTTTTTCCGTATTGGTGACTTCCAGATCCTGGACCGTGATATATTTGGAATTGTAAACATGAACCGCTGCCACATCCTGCTTCGGGGCATTTTTATCGGTCTGCCACGGATTCCCTGCTCCGTTGATAATGGGATCATCTCCCTCTCCGTACCGGCCTAAAAGAACAGGATTTTCCGGGGTTCCTGCTGCCTCCCAAATACTGAGCTGCTCTCCGTTCCATGTGCAGCCGGCTTTAAGCAGAAGCTTTCCTCCTGCCTGAAGGCGCAGCCTTTTGGTATTGGCAAATGTCTTCCACGCTGTATCCGGGGAAGTTCCCTCATTCTCATCATTGCCGTTCTGGGCATCAATATAAAAGGTTTCGCTGCTGGTGATCAGAGAGTCATCTCCCGGTTTATCCGGACTGCCTGGGCCGTCTGTTTTTACAAGCCTGATATTTCTGGCCTTCGCTGTTCCCTTATCCAGCCAGATACTTATATTCTTTGATGTCTGGCCCGCAGGCATCTGGAATTTGAGAGATATCATTTCCCACTCATTGATCTTTTCATTAACAACAAAGGACTTATCTGTCTTGTCTGTCTGTGGTTTTTTCTGGGCAATGGAGATGGCTCCCTTGTTATCCGCATAAACCTCTCCGCTGAGTTCATACCACGCCTCCGGCTCCAGACCATCCACATTCCGGTTGATCCCGTTTGCCGCGGAGGCCGCATTAAAGGAGCTGTGGGTTACACCCTCCTCTTCATCTATGGTGATCACAGCACTCTCCGGCCATTTTCCCCAGCCGTTTAAGCCGTCTGAGAAATCTCCGTTTGTCAGAAGATTTGTCTGCTCCTGGGTGCCCTGCTGTTTTTCAAGACTGCTGACAGCCGTCTCCAATTCTCCTGCCATGGCATTGACATCTTCCTGTGTCTTCTGGGCCGCTCCATAGGAATGCGCATCTGTGTATGTTTCCGCTTCATCGGTCTTTTCCCGGAGCGCAGCCAGGGAATCCTCGGTGTAGACATCCGTCTGTCCCAGCTTTTCCCTGGCATTGGCGATCTGTTCCTCCAGAGAGGACAGATCCGGGGCCTCATACAGCTTTATATCATCCGCATACGCGGTTCCCGACTGGGCATTTAACCAGGTATAGAGATTTGGCTTTTGGGCATTCTCCCACATGGTAAAGCGTACAGCGACTTTAACCCATTGTTCCACCTCACTCTGAGGTTCAATGTAAAACTGCGGATCACCGTTTTTACCTTCATTCTCATGAAAACCAATGGAATAGGAACCGGATACTGTCTGATAAATCTGTGCGGTGAGCCAATAATCTTTTCCCGCCGTCAGCCCAATATCCTGGGTGACCTGGGAGCCGAATTGAGCCGGTTCCTCTTTCAGACAATAGTTTCCCTCGGCCGGTTGGATAGTGCTGCCATCGACCCTCTCCATGGATGCCCCTCCGCTCATACACCAATCGTTCTTTATCCATCCGTTTAAATTTTCTTCTTCAAATCCTCCGTTTACAAGCAGATCTGCTGCGGGTTCTGCTTTAACCGGCACAGCTGCAGAGATATTTCCCACGATCATAGCTGCTGCCATTAGCATGGAAACTCCTGCTTTCCATTTTTTCATCATTTTGACCTTTTCCTCCTTCATATTTGTCTATTTCTTATTCACTTCTTGTAATCCCCATTCCCCCTCCATTTCTATTTCCTGTCATTTGCACTATTAACTGGAAAATTTATTCCATTTTTTATATAGTATCACAATAGATGCACTGATTTTTTTCAAATCCAACCACATTTTTAACATTTTCAACCTTTTTACTAAAACTTTATTTTAGCTCTCATTTATATACCCAAACTGTTGCTTACACTGGACCTGCCTGCAAGTTTCCTGTGTCTTCAGCAGCCTGTCAGTTACCCTGTCAGAAAAGGTAAGTTAAACTTTTTTGATTCTGTACATAGACTAAAAGAAAAGGCTGTTTTTATGAGTATACATGTTGTTGCCCAAGGTGAAACCTTAAACTCCATCGCCGCAGAATATGCCGTATCGCCAAGCCGCCTCTCTTTTGATAACCAATTAAGCGAGCAGGACCACCTGGTCGTAGGCCAGGCCTTACTTGTCCTCCAGCCGGATGTTATCCACGAAACCATCTACGGTGATACCATACCTTCCATTGCAGACCGGTACGGAGTCTCCCCGCTGCAGATCTTACGGAATAATCCTTTTCTCACAGACCAGCCCTTTCTCCGGCAGGGACAATATCTGGTTATCGGTTATCAAAACCAGAGGGATAGGCCTTTGACTGCGGACGGTTATGCTTATCCTTTTATTAACAGGAGACTTCTCGGAGAAACCCTCCCCTATCTGGGATATCTGTCCATTTTCTCCTATGGCTTTACCGAGTATGGGGAATTGATCCCTATTGATGATGAACCTCTTCTGGCTGCAGCAAGGGTTTACGGCACAAAAGGTGTTTTTGTGCTAACGCCTTTTACAGAGGCCGGAACCTTTAACAGTAATCTGGTGACCATTGCTGCCCAGAACATGGAGGTTCAGGAAAATCTCATGGAAAATATACAGAGAACAGTGCAGAATAAAGGTTATTCTGAAGTAGATGTGGATTTTGAATATATCAGGGCTGAAGACCGCCTTGCCTATGTGGAATTTGTACGCAGGCTGACGCAGAGAATGAACGCCATCGGTATTACCGTCTCCGTGGCACTGGCGCCCAAAATCTCCGCGGATCAGCCGGGGCTTTTATATGAAGGAGTGGATTACAGACTTCTGGGGGAAGCAGCCAACTCTGTGCTGCTGATGACATATGAATGGGGTTACACCTATGGGCCGCCCATGGCCGTTGCCCCCATTCCATCTGTGAGACGTGTTCTTGAATATGCAGTTACAGAAATCCCCCCGGAAAAGATATCCATGGGCATACCAAACTACGGATATGACTGGCCTCTTCCTTTTGTCCGGGGCGAAACAGCCGCCAGAAGTATAGGTAACCAGGAGGCTGTGGCCATCGCTGCTGCCAACAATGCCGTCATACAGTACGATGAGACATCGCAGGCACCTTTTTTTGAATATATAAACCAGGGCACGCAGCATATTGTATGGTTCGAGGATGTGCGCAGTATCCTGGCAAAATTCCGCCTTGTAAAAGAATTCGGCTTTCCCAGAGTGGACTACTGGCAGCTCATGCGGCCGTTCCGCCAAAACTGGCTGCTCCTCTGTACTGAATTCTCGCTGTCAGAACCGTTTTAAACGAATGCAGAGATACTGGCGGGCTGCCTGGGCAGTTCTGAAGTGCGGAGTTTTCTCCCTCAGAATATAGCTTGATGCCTCTTCCCATTCTTCCAGAGGGTATTCTTCAGACGATATTTCACACACGGTTTCATAGATTTTTTTCCGGCTGATATAGCCATGCAGATCTGACAGCATTGCCGTACCGTTATCCCTTGCCAGTCTGTCCAGTAAACTATCTTTCACGCTCCGCACCTCCTTTATCCTGATTCCGCAAAACCACATAATGATGGTTATGTGGTAACGAATCTAAAAATCAGACTTCTTTAAGCTTCATATTGAAAAATTTTCTAAAAAAAGGTACAGGAAATAAACCGGTGCAATGATGTGAATGACCCCGGTTTACTTTCCGTGCCTTTTGTCATCTTCCCAGGTATAAAATGTTGTATTTTAAACGGAAGCGTGATAAAATTGCTATGTATTCAAGTATAAAACATCCGTACATTTGACCACATAACCATCATTATGTGGTATTTTTATATTCTCAGCACAACAAGACCCATCTTATCCACCTGTCTGGCATGCTCCACACCGCTCTCCATAGTATAAATACGGGTAGTTGTCACGTTGGAATGCCCCAGCAGGTCTGCAAGTCTGGATAGATCCTTTTCCATGCGGTAATAGGTTCTTGCAAACAAATGTCTCAGATTATGGGGGAAAACTTTTTCCGGGTCAACCCCTGCGCTGCTGCACAGTGTTTTCATGTCCCTCCATATATTAGAACGATCCAGCGGTTTCCCATTTTTTGTACAGAATATGATCCCCCCTTTGATCCCCTGCTCCCGGCAGTATGCCCGCAAAACCCGGCTCAGGGTTTCCGGAAAGAATATGGTACGTTTTTTTCCTTTACAGTCCACTACAGCGCGTCCGGACTTTATAGCGTCCAATGTGATAAACCGAAGCTCAGACACCCGGATTCCTGTTGAGCATATGGTCTGCAGAATGAGAGCCAGACGGCGGTTCTGTTTTTCTTCGGCAGCCTTTACCAGTCTGACATATTCCTCTTTTGACAATTCTTTTTCCGGCTTTGTAAATATCTCTCTCTGAATTTTCAGCGGCTTCACTCTGTACTGTGGATACCCTGCCCATTCCAAAAAACCATTGACCGCTGCCAGCATGGAATTAACACTGGCAGGAAGATAACTCTGTGCCAGCTTTTCCTTCCAGCACAGAATGCTTTCTTTTGTAACAGTTTCACCTTGAAGAAAAACAAAATATGATTTCAGGTCATGTATATATTTTGCGATCGTATTCCTGCTTCTCTCCTCTCCCACCAGATAGTTCTCATATCCTTTCATAAGACGAACCTCTTCCGTCATGAGCTTTCCCACTGCATCTCTGTCTTCCATAATTTACCAGCCTTTCTGTCACGTCTTAAACCTTGCATTCACTTCTGTTATCTGTTATTGTACCGAATATCCGCAAACTATATACATAATGCAGTGTAACATCATCAGCTTACAGTTATGAACAAAAATATAAGCAGAATTGCTTTTTGTGCTTATATTTTGCTTGTATATTAAAAAATCATATATGCAGTCAGCACAACAGACGCACAGACCCGCTGAATGGCTGCAACGCAGTAAACCCCATTAAACAGAGCACGAATTCGTACTTTGTTGTCGGAATGGTAAATACACACCAAGGGTTTACATGGTATAATAATAGTGGAGATTTATGTCTGGAGGTGTTTAATTTGAAAATTGCAATAATAGATGACGAGGAAAAGGACAGAGAAGAGGTAAAGGATGCCCTAATTCCTTATTTACATACACTTGACTTTAAAACGGAATTATGCGAGTACAAAAGTGCCGAAGAATTCTTGGAGGGTTTTGAAAAAGATGAATTTGACATTTGTTTCATGGACATTTATTTAAAAGAAATGGACGGAATGACAGCGGCCAGATACATAGCGAAAAAAGACCCCAACTGTTTTATTATCTTTCTCACAACCAGCCCTGACTATATGGCGGAGGGTTACGATGTACGGGCCTGGCGTTATATTGTGAAACCATTGAAGAAAGACGCAGTTAAAAAGATACTGGATCCATGTCTGGAACAGATCATACTGTCCCGGCGCTATCTCCACGTAAAGTCTGACAGGCAGGATCTGGATATTCCCTATTCCAAGATTTATTATATCATAACTTCATGCAGAAACACGATCATCCACATGCAGGATATCCAGGTAACCGTCTCCTCAAGAACCTCCTTCTCTGAGCTTACTCAGCCGCTGCTGAAGGACTACAGGTTCTTTTGCTGTAACAGAGGCATACTGGTCAACCTTTCAAAAATAAAAAGTATGGATAAAGATACGCTCACTCTGCTGAACGGAGAACAGATACCTGTGAGCAGAAACAAAATTCGAGATACCAAATCAGCCTATCTCCGGGTTGCCTTTGAAAGAATTTAGGAGAAAAATATGAGAGAGAAAATTCCAGCTATTTTTACATTCATTCTGCTTTTGACTGCTGTCCTGGTTGTACCGGTACAGGCCGAATCAACGGATATTATCCTTGGTTCTTTTGACCCCAATGAAAATTATGAAAGCTATATGGAATTTTCAGCTTTTTCAGGAGAAGACGAATATATCTCCGATATCATAGAAGACCTGTCCAATCTGACCGTAACCGCCTGCACGGAAAATAAATTTATACTCTCTGCGGATAAAGTATTTCTCCTGCGGATGGACTGGTATATTGAGGGACAGCCGCAGACAGAATCTGAATATGATAACATACACTTTTCCATTGACAATAATATACCCGGCAGGTATGAACTAATCGGAAAAGTTATTGTGCCCGACGGATTTCGGCTGGCAGAAGGACTGCAGCTCCCCACTGTACACGTCTTTCTCAATATTTTTCCCAAAGATGAGAAGAGAGAAATCGTGAATTTGAACGCAGTAACTCCACTAAATGCACTGATCGGCCCGGAGATCGTTTACAAAGACGACGAAGATTATATGGAAAATCTCAACTCCTCATTCTACAGCCATTGGATAGGAGTTACTTCTGATCTGATGCATTCAGCCATACTTGATCTGGACTGGGACTTCTCCTCTGTGGACATCAGCCGTGAGGGAACCTATAAAGTTCCGCTCACTATAAGGATCAACGAGAACTTTGCAGATCAATACTTTTTGGCAGATGAGCTGGCCCACTACGAAAAAACTTTATATGTCTCTGACAGAGAGAGCTGGAACTTCTACATAACTGCCGTTTTTTCCAATTCCTTTACAGCGGAACTATCCAGAGTCCCTTCCCCTTGGTCTGACCTGGACATTTACTACTTTGAAAGTGAGGTTCCCCTTGAAGAAGACGCAATCCCCTACAGTCAGTTTACGCACTGTGATGATACCAGCTTCATAAAAATATCGCCCGGAAGCATTTCTATCAGCCGCAGCAAACTGCATTTGAACAAATATTATTATTTTTACTTTAAGACACAGGGCGCTTACAGCAATATTATATGCGTCCTGGATGACGGCACGAATACAGAATACTCTTCCATAGAAGGCAACCGTGACGGCGGGGACTCCACAGAGACTCCCGAATCCCCGGAAATCAACCAGCCGGCGCCCCCTTCACATGAAAACGGAAATGCACCTTTAGAAAAGCCGCCTGCACAGCAGCCCGGTCAAGAGGCACCTTCCGAAGAATCCCCCACACAGCAGCCCGGCCAAGAGGCGCCTTCCCAAGGATCCTCCACACAGCAGCCGGGGGATAATTCACCTCCCGGCAGCACACAATCCGGCACTCCTGGTGGGGATATCCAAGCAAAACCGGAAGAACCTGCCACTGATGACGCAGCAAAGGACAGTGACACTCAAAACAAAAACAGTGTCCCAGGTACTCAGTCAGGTACTTCCGGGGAATCCTCTGAAAACGCAGAAAGCACCCCGGCAAGCAGCACCGCCTCTTTGGTTCCGGAAGAAAAAGTCAAAAAAGGTCTTACAGAAATATCAGGTACAAGATTATCTTATCTATATAAAACATACGGTGATTACATTCCCTTTACCGGTGAAAATATCACGATAAAGATACCCTCTTCATTTCTGAAAAAATTGGACCTCAAAGACTCGGACCTCCTGGCTGTTCAGATCACAAGATCAGATAAACTTTCTTTCCGGCTGCGTATACTGGTAAATAATATAGAAGTCTTTCCTGATTCCGGTATGAAGGTGACTGTGCCAATAAGCGGACACACACTGCCTGACACATTATATCTGGACGGCAAAAAGACAGATATCGAGATAACAGAAATAAATGGTTATGCGTCATTTGAAATACAGGCATCTGGTTTTTATGAACTGAAATACGAGGATGAGTCCGCACAAAGAAATCCCGTCAAAAGAAAAGTGGTCCCCGCTGCCTTACTGCTCATATCCGCTGCGGCGCTCCCTACCGTATATATTTTGCTGTCTAAAAGAAAGCGGGTGAAGAAGTAAAACATGAGACTGCATAAAAATTTGCTGCGAACCGTAATAGCTTTTTTCATCAGTACCGTTTGTTTCTCTTTGATCTTATTCTTTTTCTATAAGAAAGACAATAAGTACACTGACAACTGCCTTCAGCCCATCAGCGGAGTTCTCTGCCTTGACGAGAATTCCCTAAAGGATGACTTGTTTTATCTTACCAATCAGTGGCAGTTCTATCCCGAGGCCAGCCTCACCCCTGACGACTTTAAACAGGGACTCCCCGACATACCTATGGAATTCATTACCATAGGAAAATACAACGATTTTTCCATGGGAAATAAAGAAAAGTCCCCCTATGGGGAAGCAGCCTACAGACTGTGTATTGAACTGCCCGAAAAAAGCAGGGTGTATTCTCTGTATCTGCCTGAAATTTTCTCCTCCTACCGACTGTATGTCAACGACACGCTGCTTGCAGTCATGGGCGATCCTGACAATGGACAAAGAGAAACCGGAATAAAGACTATCTCCTTCCCTGCCAAAGGCCCCACAGAAATACTGATCCAAACTGCCAATCACAGCCACTTTTACAGCGGTATGACTTATCCGCCCATATTCGGTTTGGAGGAAAATGTGTGGGAATATCAGCATGTCAGGCTGTTCCTGCACAGTGCGGTGATTATTCTTGTGTTACTGCTGTGTGTATTTTCCGCCTATTTCTTTTTGAAGCTGCGGGATAAGAGGGCAGGGCTTTTTTCATTGATGTCTCTGTTGGTAACTGTCTACATATGCTATCCGGTATTTTATACTTTTTTCAGTACAGAAAAAACCATTTGGTACGGATTGGAGTTATTTACCACATACGCCATTTATTTCCTGTACGTTTATCTGCAGAACGTCTTTTTAAACTGCCGCGCAAAGGGGTACCGGGTATTTTCTATTTTTTTACTGCTTTTCAGCGCTGCGGCATTTATATACGGTACTTTCGGAAATGCCTCACCAATGGTACATTATATCTTTTCATGCTCTGTCACGGCTGTGAAAATTCTTGTCTCACTATATCTTACACTTAATCTTGTGTATGCCGCCGTCTGTAAGGAAGGATATTCCTCCTTTGTGCCGGTCCTCACAAGCATTGTATGTGTATGCCTCTGGTCCGACAGGATTTTCCCCCTGTACGAGCCAAAATATGGAGGATTCTTTCCGGAATACTGCAGCCTAATTGCGGTGACAGCCGGCGCCTTCTTCCTTTGGTCACAACTGACCGAAGCGTACAGGCTGAATCATTTTTATGAGGAAGAAAAAAAGAGACTGTCCACGCAGGTTGCGGTTCAGAAAGTCCACTACGATAAGCTGACAGAGAAGATAGCCGAATCTGCGCGTCAGAGGCACGATATGCGCCATCATCTCCGTACCCTGTATCAGTTTCTGGAAAACGGGGAGGCCGAGCAGGCTATGCGCTATCTGTCAAGCTGTGAGGTCAGCCAGACATCATACCACAGGGAAACCTACTGCCGCCACCCCATTGCCGATGCTCTGCTACAGTATTATAAGAGCCAATGCAGCGCTCATCATATATCCTTCCAGGTCACTCTGGAAATGCCCGCAGAGCTTTCCATGGAGGACACCGATATCTCTATCCTCTTCGGAAATCTACTGGAAAATGCCTATGAGGCCTGCAGGGAGTGTCAGACAGATCATCCCTTTATAAAAATATGGGGTACATACAGAGAATCCGGTTTTTTAGTCCGGTTTGAGAATACGTTTTCCAATCCGTTAAAAGAAAAAAATGGAAGCTTTCATTCGACCAAACATGACGGTCCGGGAATCGGTACGGAATCTGTGAAAAAAGTGGTCCAGCAGTACCATGGAACTGTGGAATTCACAAAAGAAGGACATATCTTTCAAGTCTCCATTATACTGCCCATATAAAAAGCGGCCTGCCGTATTGAGTGTTCAATACGGCAGGCCGCCTGTGTTTCATCTATTACTGAGCTAACTTAACCGGGTTAAGCTTAACGCTCGGTCCCATTGTGGAAGCGAGTGTTACACTCTTCAGGTACTGACCTTTCAGTGTGCTTGGCTTAGCCTTTGTGATAGCTCCCATGAGCGTCTGGAAGTTGTCCGCTAACTGCTCCTCTGTGAAAGAAGCTTTTCCGATTGGCACGTGAATGATGTTTGTTTTATCAAGACGATATTCAATCTTACCAGCTTTGATATCCTGAATAGCTTTTGTAACGTCCATTGTTACGGTTCCGGCTTTCGGGTTTGGCATTAAGCCTTTCGGTCCGAGTACACGACCCAGACGTCCAACAACACCCATCATATCCGGTGTAGCAACAACAACATCAAAATCTAACCAGCCTTCGTTCTGGATCTTCGGAATCAGTTCCTCAGCTCCAACATAGTCTGCACCTGCAGCCTGAGCCTCGTCAGCTTTGGCATTCTTTGCAAATACTAATACACGAACAGTTTTACCGGTTCCGTGAGGCAGTACAACTGCACCACGAATCTGCTGGTCTGCATGACGTCCGTCACAACCTGTTCTGATATGAGCTTCGATTGTTTCGTCAAATTTAGCTACTGCTGTTTTCTTAACTAAAGCGATAGCTTCTTCTGTATCATATAAGTTTGCGCGATCAACTGCTTTTGCAGCCTCTACATATTTCTTTCCGCGTTTCATATTAAATAACCTCCTAGTGGTAATTGCGGGAATGTCCCTCCCACGTTCGTTTCAATAGTTCAAAAGGCAAGGCCTGGCCTTATTCCTCTACAGTGATTCCCATACTTCTTGCAGTACCTGCAATCATGCTCATTGCTGCTTCTAAGGAACCTGCATTTAAGTCCGGCATTTTCATCTCTGCGATTTCCTGGATCTTAGCCTTGGAAATTGTAGCGACTTTAGTTTTGTTCGGAACACCTGAACCGGATTTCAGGTTGCAGGCTTTCTTCAACAGAACTGCTGCCGGCGGAGTTTTGGTTATAAAGCTGAAACTTCTGTCCGCATATACTGTGATAACAACCGGGATGATCAGATCACCCTTATCTGCTGTTCTCGCATTGAATTCCTTTGTAAACTGTACAATGTTTACACCGTGCTGACCCAGAGCAGGTCCAACCGGTGGTGCTGGTGTTGCCTTTCCAGCAGGAATCTGTAATTTAATATAGCCTGTTACTTTCTTTGCCATTTTCGGCACCTCCTAATTATGTGGTAATGTCGGGGATTTCCCTCCCACGAGCCATGTGACGTATGGCCCTTTCATCTTCGTTACATTTTCTTAACTTCTGCGAAACTGATTTCTACTGGCGTTTCGCGGCCAAACAGCTCAACATTTATTGTTACGATCTGCTTTGCTTCATTGATGCTCTGGACAACGCCCACAGTATCTTTCCAAACACCACCTGTAACAACAACACTGTCACCCTCTTCAAAGTCAACCTGGACGGTTACGTTCCGGATGCCCAGACGGTCCATCTCTTCCTCTGTCAAGGGAACCGGTTTTGACCCCGGACCAACGAATCCTGTAACACCACGTGTATTTCTTACGACATACCAGGTGTCATCATTCATCACCATGTTAATAAGGACATAGCCCGGAAACATCTTCTTCTGCACCAGTTTTTTCTGGCCGTTTTTCATTTCCTCAACGTCCTCCATGGGAACACGGACTTCCAAAATCTGATCTTCCAGGTGTCTGTTTTCAATTGTCTTGTCAATGTTGGCTTTTACCTTGTTCTCATACCCTGAATAGGTATGCACAACATACCAATTTGTCTCTGACATAAATTCACCTTGTCCTTATTTGATTAATAGATTCAGAATCTGCAGGGCTCCGCTGTCAATCACGGCAATGAGCACTCCCAGAATGGCAGTGATCACTACAACCGCAACGGTCTGCTTTACCAGCGTCGGCCTGTCAGGCCAGATGATCTTCTTGAATTCAGCCTGAAGTCCTTTGGTCCAGTTCTTCTTAGGAGCTTTTACTTTCTTTTCTGCATCCATAGCTTCACCTCTCGAGCCCAATTATTTGGTTTCTTTGTGCATAGTGTGAGCCTTGCAGAACTTACAGTATTTTTTTGTCTCCATACGTTCCGGATGGTTCTTTTTTTCCTTTGTCATGTTGTAATTACGCTGTTTACATTCAGTACATGCCAATGTTATTTTTACGCGCACGACTTCTCCACCTCCATGTGTCTTTTATCTCCGGCAGATTCACGTCTCTGCCGCATGCAACGTTTCGGTTTCCTGCGACAAGATCTCTTTTACTCCTGAAAATTAGGCACAAAAAAAAGACCTACTTCCACTGTCGCTTGTCCAGTTTAGCACAGAAATAGGTCTTTGTCAATTTTTTTAAGTGTTTTTGTTTATACTTTTTACCCCTTAGTCCCTGTAGTTGCAATTCCCTCTACGAACTGCTTCTGAAAAAGAAGAAACAGAATCACCATGGGGATAATTGCAATCACAGATCCTGCCATAAGCTGTGGGTAATTCGTTGTATATTGCCCCTGAAGCATGGCCAGCCCAGAGGAAAGCGGCATCTTTTCCACCGATGTATTGACTACCAAAGGCCACAGCAGATCTTTATAAGCAAAAAGTGCCGTAAAAATAGCCAGTGAAGCTATCCCTGATTTTGCCAGCGGCAGCATGACCTTCAAAAAAATCTGTCCCGGATTACATCCGTCCAGCACAGCCGCCTCTTCCAGCTCCCTGGGAATTCCCATGAAAAACTGCCTCAACAGAAAAATACCGAAGGTACTGGCCATTCCCGGAATTACCAGGGCCTTTATTGTATTCTGCCAGCCCAAGTCCGACACGATTAGGTACTGAGGCAGTATAAAGATCTGAGACGGCACCATCATAGGCATAAGTACAAGAACAAACAGCAGATTCTTAAACGGAAATTCCATCCGCGCAAATGCATAAGCAGCTAGGGCACTTAAAATTGTTGAAAATAAGATTCTAAACACGATCATGAGCGCCGTATTGGCAAAAAAACTTCCAAAAGGCAGCGCGCTCCACACATCCCTGTAATTCATAACATTCCAGCCTTCAGGAAAAATGGCGGGAGGTACCTTTAATGATTCAGAAAGCGATTTAAAAGAAGTCAGTACACTCCACACAAAGGGAAATACCATAGCAATAGCCCCTATTGTCAGCAGCAGATATATAGCCAGATGACTTCCAACTGATTTTTTCTTCACGATTTTCACTCCTTCCTAAAGCAGCTTTCAAGCCATGTGCTGCTAACCGATTCTGTCTTCATCATATACAATTCCACCCAGTTTGAACGTTTTAACCAGTCCGTCGTGAAATCTAGACTCATAACGCTCACCCCGCCATTCACCCTCAATAATTTTTGTGATCCCCTCCAGATAAATATTGATGATTTCAGGGCAGAGCCGGAACTGGCTGCACCCTTCGGGACTCTCTCTCCTGCCGTGAGACGGAAAGATGATCGTTGTTTTATCCACATACCTTTTCAGCTTTCTGAGGCTTTCCCTATATTCACACAAGGTCACTGACGGGCTTAACATTCCTATGCCCAAATGTCCCCACACTTCCCATGTCAACAATACGTCACCGGTAAACAGCCATGATTTTTCTTCTTCCAGTAACGCAATAGAACCAATGCTGTGGCTTGGTATCTCAAGAACTCTAAAGATATAACCGCCTATATCCAGTTTATCCCCATCCCTCAGTGTCCTGACTTTGGGTGCTGTACCGGGCATCCACTTTTTTCTGTCTATGTCACCTTCTGCAGCACCATCAAAATACATCTCCTCTATTACCCTGCGCTCCCGCTCTCCCACTGAAGTATGGGAAAAAGGTTCATCAAACCTGCCCACGTATACTGTCTGGAATTGATTATTTCCCGAGTTGTGGTCCAAATGCGCATGTGTATTAACAACCGTCACCGGTTTATCCCCGCATTTCTCCCGAATTACTTTCTTTAAATCAGTGATTCCCAGGCCTGTATCTATCAAAAGTGCGGATTCTGTCCCATTAATCAGATACATTGTTATTTTATCCAGCTCATTGACAGCCCAGATATCCCTGCAGATTTCCGTAATTACTGTTGTCTCCATTCTTCTCCTCCCGTCACTGATAATGAACCCATTTTTTCTGCACCTTCATCTGAATCACTGTCAGCAGCATAACAAGGAACAGAAGAACAGTGGCAATGGCTGAACCGTAGCCTTTATTATTATTTGCAAAGGTATATTTATAAAACAGATATACAATAGACTCCCCGGATTTCAATGCTGGATTGGTACTGTCAAGCATCATGTAGATATGGTCGAATACCTGAAGAGAGCTGATCATTGTGGTCAGTACCACAAAAAATAGTGTGGGCGACACCAGAGGCACCGTAATATGTAGAAACTGTTTCAAAGAATCTGCGCCGTCAATCTGAGCCGCTTCATAGTAAGACCCAGGAATATCCTGGAGACCTGCAAGAAGAATAACCATATTATATCCCACCAAGGACCAGATCCCCACTATCATCACCGATCCCAGAACAACCCGGGAATCCGCGATCCAGTTTGGTCCCTGAATGTGTAATACGGACAGTATATAGTTAATGAGTCCAAAATCCGAATTATACAGCCACCGCCAGACCATAGCCACAGCAGCAGGCGCTGAGATCACCGGAAGGAAATACAGTACCCTGAAAAAGGACTTTCCCTTAATGGAAGCATTTAGGAATACAGCAGTGATCAAGGACAGAATCACCCCTACAGGCACTGTAACAACAGTATAAATGCAGGTATTCACAAGTGACTTCCAGAATTCCTCATCCCCAAACAAGGTCATATAATTGGACAGCCCCACAAATACCGGGCTTTGAAATCCCCTGACCTCATTCAAACTGAAATAGAACGTCTGTAGAATCGGCCATAAATTCAACACACAAATCAGAATGAGACTGGGAGCAATAAATCCATATGCCCACATATATCTCTTTATCTGTTTTCTTTTCATATTTTGCCTCCCCTGACCGGCAGGAAGTCCCACCGGCCATATTTTCTTCCTCTTATAGTCTTATAAGTTTTACTGTTACTGTAAAATCTCATCTACTTTCCCGGCAAGAGTTTTGCATCCTTCCTCCACGGGAAGTGTACCGGAAAAAATCTGTGTCATGTAATCCTCTTCTATATTTACCCACTCGCTTCTGGTGGCACAATACTGGCTGGAAAATCCATATTCGGATGCATCTACGAACACCTGGGCATGGATGTCAGGAAAGCGCTCCAGCCATGGTTTCTGTGTTCCTTTATAGGCAGATATTGCCGCACCTGATTCTGACTGTATAGTGTTCGCCTTCTCACCAGACAAAAACTCCACGAATTTCCAGGCTTCCTCAGGATTCTTTGTATTAGCAGCAATACTGTATCCCATACCTCCGCAGAGGTCTGCCCTGATCTTCCCCTTGGCTAAAGGCGCCACGTCACAGTTCAGTCCGTCTATCCCCAGATATTCACTTGCCATCCATGACCCACCGATATGCATTGCTGCCTTTCCGGATTCAAAATACTGGTCTGCAGTGGTATTTGCGTAATCTGTCATGGTCGGAGAGTATCCCTTCTCGATAAAATCCACCATATACTCAATGGCTTCTATTGTATTTTTGTCATCATACAGCGATTTTGTCTCCTCCTCATTGATGATATCCCCTTCATTCTGCCAGATATAATGATATGCAGCATCATTTGTATTATACTGGACCAACATTCCATAAACGCCGTTTTCCTTGTCAGTCAGCTGTGCAGCGGCCTCTTTCAGTTTATTCCAATCCCAGGTATCATCCGGATATGCCATACCACGAGCATCAAAAAGATCCTTGTTATACCATAATCCAAAGGTGGAATAATCTTTCGGAATCGCATACTGTCTGCCGTCCACATTAAAATCATCGTTAATATTCTGAGGGAATTTGCTCAGGTCTGTCACAGAACTTTCCTCAATTTTACTGCTCATATCAAGCAGCTTGCCCCCTTCTGCATATGTATATACTTGTTCCGGGTGCATCCAGAAGACATCCGGAAGACTGTCACTTGTCCCTGACGCCTGAAGTTTTGTCCAATATTGCTCCCAGGGAGTATATTCTACCTTAACATGAATATTCGGATTCTCCTTTTCAAAAGCATCCACCATATTCTGCATCCCCTCCTGCTGAAGCTTATCCCATATAGAAAAGGTAAGCGTAACTTTACTGTTCTGTTCTTCTCCTGCTTCTTTCCCTTTACCGCTTCCGCATCCTGCCAATATCGCAGTACCAAGTATAAGGCTTGTCCCCAAGGCCAGCATTTTTACCATTTTTTTCTTATACATTTTTACATTCTCCTTTTTTTATTATTAATATTTTTTCTTGTTTTGATTGTACATGTACATTTTTCTTTTTTAATATCCGCTGTTTATAGCTAATATTATAATTGTTTTTATTTATTATTATCATCAACAAATCTATTATTTCATTATACATTTCTTGCATTCTTAGTTTAACAGGAATATACTGGTACAGAGGAACAGGACAGATAGATCATCGCATATATACAGACAGGCTAATGGAGGATTATCATGTTTACCAATGATTTTTTTCTGGAAGAGAAAGATATGGCGCAGGACTTGGATATTGTCATAAAAAATGTGGGATTTTCCAGGAATTCTGCCGGCTATACTTATGGATATGACTGGAGAGAGTATTACATTTTTCACTATATCGTGTCCGGCTCAGGGATATATCAGGTCAATGGACGCACATACCATCTCCACGACAAAGACGGATTTCTCGTTCCGCCCCGGACCACCGTTATCTATCAAGCTGACAAAGAGGATCCCTGGAGTGTATACTGGATCGGATTTTCGGGCAGGAAAGCCGAGTATTTTCTCAAACGCATGAACCTTCACGAAGACAGCCTGACATTTCACTATGACAAAGACGATTGCCTGCTGTCTCACATGGAAACCATGTTCAAGGAAGTACGATATCCTCAGAGGGCACAGGAAACTCTTTTAGGTCATTTTTATCAGGTGGCTGCCTGCATTATCAACTATATGGATGCTGACAAGAGTCCTGTCACGCAGAATTACATTACCATTGCCACCCGCTTTATAGAACACAATTTCCGTATCCCGCTGCAGGTACAGGATTTAGCCGAGGAATGCAATATCAGCGCCTCTCAATTGTATCGCTGTTTTATGAAAAAACTGGGATTATCCCCCCATCAGTATATTGAAAAACTAAAAATGGAAAAAGCGGTTGAATTTATTACGCAGACGGATATGCCCTACAAGGAAATTGCGTACCTGCTCGGATACGAATACGAATCACACTTTTTCAAAGTCTTTAAAAGGACTCTGGGACATAGTCCGTCATATTACAGAAATCAATAAAATACATTGTATAAATTATCCTTTCTTAAAACCGTTTTATTAACTAAAAACTGCCGTGATGGTTATCTGCTTTATAATACAGAAAATCATCACGGCAGTTTTTTCGTTTCCCGGTGCTTCTTTTCACGTCAATGTTCTATTCCACGTTATTGTTACGGCTCACCCTCATCATTTTTAATTTCCCAATGAATCAGGATCGTCAAAATGGCCCGCAGTACAATAATGCCGGCTACAATATAAATTTCCGACAGATCCCTGACAACAACAGTACGCAGAATCTCGCTCCCCAGTTTAAACTCCAATCCCATGGCAAGGCCTTTTGCAAGTAGCAATTTTGTATTGGGATCCCGTTTTATATAGTGAATAATCCCGCGGATACCGGCAAAGATAATAACCACTACACCGATATATTCAAACAATAGAATCGCCAGGCTGGCAATTTCTTTCAAAGTCTCCTCTAAAAACAGCATATTACCCCTTTCCTATTCATCCAGACCAGTCAATAGACTGCTGTCAACATTGTCTATATTAGAAATCAATTCTCTCTCGCTCTCCTTATCCCCATCAAAAGGATAGCGTCTGCTCACCTTATCAAAAAGCTCCAGACATTTTTGTGCCGCCTCCTCATCCGGGTCGAGTATTCGTTTGCAGGCGTACTGAAGACGTAGAACAGACAACATGTAGACTGAACGCTTCAGAAACTCCTGAAATCCTTTCTCCCTGTATTCTCTGCGAAGTTCTTCTCCCGGCCCATCCAGCATAAGTCTGCAGAAAATCATTTCCCCCTTCAGCGCATATCTTTGAATTCCTATAAGTCCGGCTGCTTTCTCCAATAGCTTTTCCCCCATTTTAAGGGCTGTGCCAAATTCTTTTTCATCAATGGCACGGCTGACTGCAAGGACTTCCGTAGAAGCACACATGGCATTACTCCACTTCTCCTCCGGTACAGGCGCAAACCACTCCCCGGGCATATCCCTGAGGCGCTTTCCCAGGGTAAGCTGTTCATTTATCTTGAGCTGCAGCCAGAAACAACTCACAGCTTCTTTATCTTTTCCCAGATATAAAGCATTGTATCCATCATTGTTCACGCCTCCCACCGGCAGAGGAACTGCATTCATCAACGAAAGAAAGATGCCTACAATAAAAAGTGCCATAAACAAAATCTGTAGATAACCATGCCCTTCCACTCCCAGACAAAGAAGCAGGGCAGCCAAGGCAAGGAGCAGATTAAAAAGGCTCCCTCCCAGATTATACAGGATATATGGCATCTTCCCATCCACTAACTCCGGCGGAGCCAGCAGACACTGTCCGCCGGTTCCCATCAGGGAATAACGTCCCCATCTTATTCCATCCTTTTTCTTTGCCGCAATGATCCTTCCCACACGGAAAGAAGAAAATTTATATCCGCTCAGAAGTCCGCAGACAAGATGTCCTGCCTCGTGTACAATAACGTGTAAAAAAGCCGCTGCATAAAGACAGATCACCAGCCAGATCAATCCTACGAGAATTTCCGCTGGTTTCAGAGATCCCCCGTGCATCTTCTCCACATACTTCATGCCAAAGTACCCACCGGCACCTCCCACCGCCATTCCTGCCAAACACTGAAGCAATTGTGTCCTTCTGTTTCTTTTACTACTTTTATTTTTTGTATTATTTTTCTTTGTATTCTTCTTCTTTGTATCACCCATGTTGTTATGCATATGCCTTTACTCACCCTCTGTCAGCAGCCTGTGAAGCAAATACTCCCGGCTGTTAATAAACATTTCCGTCACCTGATAACTCTCTGTTTCCTCATATCTGCATTCATGTATTATGCCGTCATCAAAGGACAGAATTTTTGCCTGTGGAATCCCCAGCAAAATGGGGGAGTGGCTTGCGATAATAAACTGGGAACCTTTCTGGGCCATTCTGTGAATATACAAAAGAAGGGTAAGCTGTCTCTGAGGAGACAGGGCTGCTTCCGGTTCATCCAGTATAAACATGCCTTCCTCTCCAAATGTCCCCTGTATCAAAGCCAGTAAACTCTCTCCATGGGACTGTTCATGCAGGGATTTTCCTCCATAACGGGCATAATAGACATTGGGATCTTCCCCAGGCTCCCTGTAATCCTCTGCCTTGGTGGCCACGTTATAAAAGCTCTCTGCCCGAAGAAAATAACTGCTCCTTGGACGTTTCGTCCCCTTTACAAGCGAAACTGCCCGGTAAAGCTCCGAATGGCTTTCAAAAGTAGAAAAATTGTAATTCTTTGTCCCACCTTCGGGGTTGAAACCGTAGGCTACTGCGACCGCCTCCAAAAGTGTGGATTTCCCGGTTCCATTCTCCCCGACAAAAAACACGATATTATTGTCAAATAAAACACTGTCTGTACTGCTGATAACAGGTATTCCCCTCAAATAGCTGTCCTCATCTATTTTATCCCAGTCAATCCTGGCCTCTTTAATAAATCTGTCATTCCTCAATCTCTATCACTCCCCCGCTTCTTCTGATATCCCGGCAATTCAGGCAAATGGTGTTCTTTCTCTGCCCTTTCATTATTTATGGTATATGCGGGCAAATTCTCTTACCTGACGTTCCAGTTCCCCAAGCCCTTCCTCCACATCGCAGTCCTGACTGTCGTATTTATTCAGAAGGAAAAATATAGGAGCGTAAAAATTAATTGCCATAGCCCTGGCATCCGCTTCTGCAAATACACCCTGACGTATCATCTCCTCAAACAAAACCGTCTGATAACGGATACTGTCCTCCATATAAATCTTCCTGTATACTGCTGCAATTTCTCTGTCCCGGTACTGTTCTATGGTCAACATTCTGCGAAACCTTCCCGCAAAGGAATCACGGAGGTAGAACAGAAAGACATTTTTGCTCAGCTCCACCAGTTCATCCTCGGTTATCCCTCCGTAAGCAAATGCTGCCGCCTCCACAGAGGTGTCATCCGGAAGGCCAAAGGTATGGCTCATGGCCTCCATCCTCTTAGCCATCTCCTCCACAATAGTCTCAAATATTTCTTTTTTGCTTTTAAAGTGCTTATACAGGGAACTGTCCCTGATTCCCACCGCATCCGCAATATTTTTCACACTGGTTCCCTGATACCCTCTGCTCGAAAAAAGAGTCAGGGCCTCCTCCACGATCCGCTCTTTCGTTGACATAACTTTATCATATCCCTTTCAGGTATTCTTTTACGGTCTGCTCCTGTTCAAACAATACGCAGCCCCCTTTATGTGTCTCTGCAAGATTTCCATTTTCTCTCAGTCTGCTAAACAGCGGTGAGTTCATGGCCTCCCTAAGGCTTATATCCTGCAGGCTGGTGTCCGAATAAGGAGAAAACGGACAAGGCTCTGCTCCCCCTTTGGCATTGATATGGAAAAAACCCCGCCCTGCTGCAAGGCAGCCTCCGGACGCTCTCTCATCCCCTGGAAAGGAGATCAGCAGCATATTCCTCTGCGTTTCTCGTAAAATATCAAGTCTGGCGGCCATAAATGTCCTGTCCTTATCGTCCGGGGCCAAATTCACCGTATCCCTGTCTACAGGCACATATTCCACATAGATGACCGCTTTGCAGCCAAGCAGAGAAAGCTTTTGAAGAAATACATCCGCAGTAACCTCCTCCATGTTCTCCTTTGTCACGGTTATGGACACCCCATACAAGATATTCCGTGCCTTCAGCTCCTCCATAGTCTGTATCAGACAATCATAAATTCCGGCACCTCTTCTGGTATCTGTCATCTGCCTGTCACCCTCAATGCTGAGGACCGGCAGGAGATTCCTGTTGTCCATAAACATCTGCAGATATGTATCCACATCCTCTGAGCCTGTCTGAGGTTCCCCAGAGTCCGGTTCAACATTCCTGCTGCCTGACAGAATCTCTTTACTAATCATAGTACCATTAGTAAAAACAGGGAACAAGATGTTTTTTCGCCTCCCCGCCATTTTAAGCACATCAGGCCTCATCAGAGGCTCTCCTCCTGCAAGCAGAATAAAATTCACTCCCATATCCTCCGCCTGACAAAAAATATCATCCCACTGTTCCGCGCGCAGACCGTCCTGCTTTGTTCCGCCGCCGCAGGTATGGTTTGCCCATGCATAACAGCCCTTGCAGCGAAGATTGCACTGGCTGGTAATACTGGCGATCAAAAAAGGAGGAATGTGTTCCCCGTTCTGTTTTGCAGCTCTGCGTTTCTCCGCTGCAGCCCCGGCCGCCTGGGCATATTTCATAAAAAACACTGCAGATTTAGGATTTGTGAGAAACGTCTTACTCATTCCTTTCATAATATTTTCAACCCCGTCGCTAAGATACTGCTCCAACTGTGATTTCTCCATACTCTTCCCTATCCCTTTCTCCGTTCAGGTCATCTGTCGTTCAGCTAGCATTCACTAGCCCTTTACTTTATTGTAGCTAGTATATACTAGCCTGTCAAGTAAAATGAACAACTTTCCATTTACCGAGAGATAGAACTCTTTTCTAATGATATAAAAAACAGACAATCATCCCTAACCTGATGATTGTCTGCATAACAGATGCAATATTTTATTCACAGCTATTCATTGATAAATCCCGCAATTGTCTCCGTCACCTTATCAGGAATATGCTTTGCTCCCTGATAGCTGGCAGGACCTTCCTCATATTTTCCTTCCGTGAACATATGAGACAGGCCCGGGAAAGACACAAACTGCCAGTTATCCTTCCCCTCGTAGTTTTCCTCCCAAATCCGGAAATCATCCATTGTCACCTGATAATCTTCCTCACCCTGCAGGACAAGGACCGGCACTGTTATGTCTGCCGCCTCCGCTACTGCATCATAGTCCAGAATGCTTTTCATATATGTTTTTGTCTGTCCCATAATTCTTGCGTCATCGGGCAGAGAATCAATATTTTTCATCTGCTCCGCTGCCGCTAAGCCCTGCTCATAAACTGCCTTATCCTGCTCTGAAGGATCAGGATCCAGACTCTGAAGGAATTCATACTGCCTCTGAATCGTATCCGCAAATCCCCTGGCCGGACCTGCCATCATAATGCAGCCGTCCGGCTGACCTTCCCTGGCAATTGCACCCATCATCAGTGCACCCTGGCTGTGTCCAACCACATAAACTTTTGAAACGCCTTCCTGTTCACGCAGCATCTTAACCGCCGCAGCGGCATCATTAACGGTTTCATCATAGACTGTAAACTCTTTATCTTCCGCCAATTCTTTTCCGTACACATAAGAAATCTTATCGTAACGGTAAGATGCAATTCCCCTCTCAGCAAGCCCCCATGCCAAATCCTGAAATGGTTTGATCTGTCCTGCTGTCTCATTTCTGTCACTGCTGCCTGAACCATGTACAAATACAACAGCGGGATACTCTTTCAGATTTTTAGGAGCGGCAAATGTTCCCGGCAGTGTGCGGCCGCCTGCTATACTCAGGTTCATATCCGTCTCGGTGACATTTTCCGGTAAGGATACCGTCTCTTTTTGTTCCTGATAGACATCCGTATGAACGCCTCCTATCCTGCCATCCTGAAAAGCGACTACCATATTCAGGGGCTGTATAGAAAAATCACAGGGCACCTGAACCATATTGTACCCGGACTGTGGATCTGCTTCCCATGCCGACCGGATTTCTTTCACTTCCCCCACCGCTTTCAGGGTATCCTGAAAAGCTGTCAGAATCTGACCACTCTCCACTGCGGACTTCATCTGTTCTGTGTACTCATAGTCTGTCTTGATATTGTCTCCGCTGCCTTCCACTAAATCTTTTACAAAGGCCTCAGATATTGCCAAAAGTTCCTGATTTCCTGTGGATGCATCTGCTTTATCCTGATGTACATCCGATTTACCCTGTGCATCCGCTTCATCCTGTGCATCCGCAGTGCTATCCCCATTGTCCCCGTCACTGTCTTTTTTATCTGCGATGTCAGTGTTTTCACCTGCTGCTCCCGCATTTTTTTCCGTATTGTTGTTTTCCTTCCCGCTCCCTTTGCCAGAACAGCCTGAAAACGCAAGCATAACGGCAAGACTCAGTACAGTTATGATCATTTTCTTTTTCATAGTGTCCCTCCTTATTACAGTACAGACTACGTGTGCAAACCCTGCCTGCATTTTTTGCAGTCAGCGCAGTTTATGTGCAGACCTGCTGTATTCTTATGTTGGTTTCACTATAACACACTATTCCAAAATCACAACTGGCTTATCACAAAATACAGAAAACGAAGAATAAGGTATGCGCAAGTTTGCCTAATGAATATCTGCCAGGTTTGCGCCATTATTTTTGATTACTTCTGAATACCAATATGCGGAATCCTTTAAGATACGCTCCTGCGTCTCAAAATCCACATATACCATGCCAAACCTGTCTGAGTACCCCTTGGCCCATTCAAAGTTGTCCACCACTGACCAGGCAAAATAGGCATCTACTTTTACTCCGTCCTCAATTGCCCGGCCAAGTTCCCGCAGATATCTGTGATAAAAATCGATTCTGTTCGGATCATGGACCTTACCGTCCAGGGACACTACATCTGCGCAGCAGCACCCATTCTCCGTGATAACAATAGGCTTCTGATACCGCTCATAAAGGAACCGCGGCCCCCAGTAAAGAGATTCCGGTACCACAGGCCACCCGTTGCCCGTCCTGGGGTATCCCACAGGACGCTGAACAGTCTCCCATCCTCCCTTATGGTCACTCTTCACCTTATATCCGTTGTAAATATTCTGTCCATAGAAATCCAGGGGCTGATGCATCAGTTTCAAATCTTCCGGCTTAAAATCCGGCAAATCCTTTTCAAACAGCTTTAACCCATCCTCCGGATATCTTCCAAACATCACAGGATCACTCCACCAGCTCACAGACCACATATAATCCGGCTTATCCTCCACAGCAAAATATGCTTTTCTGGCAGCTTCAATATCTTCCGGGCTGTCTGTTGCAGGGATCACCGGATTGGAAGTGGGGGCGTATCCAATCTGTGCATCCGGTACCAGACTTCTTATGGCCTGTACAGCTTTTCCATGGGCCATCATTACGTGATGAGCCATTTCCAGCACACTGCGGCGCGACATAAGATTACCCGGTGCATGTTCTCCGGTCACGTGTCCCAGTCCCACAAAACACTGAGGTTCATTAAATGTCATAAAGAATTTGACTCTGTCCCCAAAGGCCTTTGCCGCCACAGCAGCGTACTCTGCAAACCAGTCCACGATCTCCGGATTCTGCCAGCCTCCCAGACGGTGCAGAGCAAAAGGAAGATCCCAGTGAAACAGTGTCAGACAAGGTTTAATATTATATTTTAAAAGTTCATCTATCAGCGCATTATAGAAGTCTATCCCGCTCTGGCTGACTTCCCCTTTTCCCTCCGGCAGTATTCTGGACCAGGCAATAGAGAAACGATAAGCCTGAATCCCCATATCCGCCATCATTTTCACATCCTCTTTATAGCGGTGGTAATGATCACAGGCCACATCCCCGTTATGCATGGAAAAGACTTTACCAGGAGTCCTGCAAAAGTCGTCCCATACCGTGTAACCCCTTCCGCCTTCAAAAGCACCACCCTCTATCTGGTAAGAAGCGGTGGCTGTTCCCCACAAAAAATTTTCTGAAAATCCCATAAAAATATCCTCCTCTTTATGCAGCTTTATATTTTCTTACGGCTCGCGCAGTAAATGCGCAGACCCGCTGAATCCTTGACTTTATTCTAATCTAAAATCTCTTTGTTTACAACTATAAGGGCAAAATATAACAAAAAGCCGGGGCAGCGGGATTCTGATTTCCCATCCGCTCCGGCTGTATATCTTATACCTCAATACCCGCCTCTCCAAAACGCTGTTTCACATAGGCAAGGCTTTCCAGATAGGCATTATCCCCATCCAAATGCTCAATGATCAGCGGCATATCCGGATCTGTCTCACGTGCCAATTGCGCATACTTTTCCAGATTCAGACATCCTCTGCCGCAGGCAGTCTCCCTGAACTGCAGGGTGAATTCCTGTTCCAGGATCACATCCTTCAGATGACAGCTTCTGATATGAGGTCCCAGCTTACGGAAGCACTCCTCCATAAAATCTTCATGATAAAAATATCTCTCCGGAGTAGTGATCCAGTTAAACACATCCATATGCACAGCAAACCGCTCCCTGTCCACGTCATGGATCAGCTTTAAATATTCATCCGGACCCATAGGGTACATCCATGGCATTGGCTCAATGGTATAATATGTATTTACCGGATTTGCTGTATCTATGATCTCCTGAATGCTTCTCACCATCAGTTTCCAGGTATCCTCAGTCAGATTTTCTTTATAAGGGCCGTCCCAGCGTTCCCCTCTGGAACCTGAGACATTCACACAGCATCTCGCACTGATCTGATCGGCCAGCTTTAGCTGCTCTACACATCTTGTAAACGCTGCTTCCCTGACTTTGTCATCCGGGGAAATGGGATTGCACCAGGCTCCCACTTCCGCGATCATCAGATCATATTTGCCGGCCGCCTCCACGTATTGTTCCAAAAGTGTCTGGTCACAGGTGTGATCCACAGGGAAATTCACAGAGCCGCAGCCCATCCGATGCATTTTTTCAGCCCATTCCCAGGGGCTTTTATGCTCCAGAGGGCTGGATAATCCCAGTCTCATCCGCGTCTCCTCCTGATCATCTATCACTTTCCAGCAGCTCAATGATACACTTCAGATCTTTATAACCATTCATGTATGTATATCTTCCGCTGCCATCTCCGTACTCACCCTTCTGCTCCAGAACCATGCCGAAATCTTCACAGCGTTTTACAGCCTCAGGCATTTTCATTCCCTTAATATTGAACGCTACATGATGAATTCCTTCTCCGTGCTCATTCAGATAATTTCTCCATGTGGAAGGTGCTTCATTAGGCTGGATCAATTC
Source organism: Blautia coccoides (assembly GCF_034355335.1). Classification (NCBI taxonomy): domain Bacteria; kingdom Bacillati; phylum Bacillota; class Clostridia; order Lachnospirales; family Lachnospiraceae; genus Blautia; species Blautia producta. The sequence goes on along the minus strand of NZ_CP136422.1, from coordinate 307,110 downwards.
AAGCTGCAGACCCGGTCCCACATCAAAAAATGCAAGGTAGCTGTTAGCCTCCGGTGCAGGCTCACCTTTAAATTCCGTCTGGGTGATCTCATACTCACCACAGAGAGCTGCTTCCGGTTCCTCAACCCCCAAAAATTCTGCCCATTTCTTTTTTGTGGCATTGATGTCCTTTACGATAAATCCAACCTGACAAACTAAATCTGTACCAACTACTCCACTCATAATTCTTACCTCACTTTATATTTTATTATTTATATTCTGCCCGCTGGTATGCCGGTCCTTACAGGCTCCGGCTTTTCGCAGGTAGTTTCCATTTCATATACTTTTCTTTCGCGCGCTGACTCCATCATGCCTGTGATCGCTTCGATCACGTGGCAGGCCATCTCAGCATTTACTCTGGGCTTTCTTCCCTCGATCACTGCACAGGCCAGATCCAGCACGCCAATCCCCCTGGTGTATTCCCCAATATGGGGATACAGTTCAGGCAGCTCCACGCTGACGTTCTGCTTTGCTTTTGTCTCCTCGCTGTCGTCATACAGCACATCCAGCGTCCGTTCCTTTCTGTAGACCTTGGGCCGGCCTCCGGACATGTTGGGATCCGGCACCTCCAGTGTCCCCTCTGTCCCATATATTTCAAACATAGGCAGATTAGAATGCCAGATATCGAAACTGATATTCATACTCACAATGACTCCTGACGCAAGCTCTGCAATTCCCGAATAATGGGTAGGTGTCTCAACCTGTATCGCCTGCCCTTTCTGCGGCCCTGTATATATGTTCCGCGCAGGAAATCCGGTGCCTGAAAAAGCACTGACCCGTTTTACAGGCCCAAGCAGTGCTGCCAGGGCGGTAAAATAATATGGACCCATATCATACAGCGGACCTGCGCCCAGCCTGTAGAAATTCGCAGGTGCCGGATGCCATGTTTCCACACCGTTTGACATCATATTGGCAGTCACATAGAGAGGTTTTCCGATCCATCCGTCATCCAGGATCTTTCTGCAGGTCTGCAGGGAGGAGCCAAGGAACGTATCGGGAGCGCAGCCCACAAAAAGTCCTTTGCTATCCGCCAGCTCCATCACTTCCCGCCCTTCGGCCGGTGTGGGCGCAAAGGGTTTTTCGCAGAATACATGTTTTCCCGCCATTAATATTTTCTTATTCAGTTCTGTGTGAAGCTGAGGCGGAGTCAGGTTTACCACCAGCTCCACATCTTCCATGGCAAGCATCTCCTCCACAGAACAGCCTGCAGATATCTGATATTTCTCAGCATGGCTCTTTGCCAGTTCCACATTCACATCTGCGCAGGCTGCCAGATGCAGGGTGGGATAAAAGCGTTTGATATCCCGGATATAGGTATTGCTGATGACTCCGCATCCGAGTATCCCCACATTTACATTTCTCATATTCGATCCCTCACAGTATTCCATTTCCCGGTTCCGGCTGTTCAACAGCACCAGAATCTCTCTGCAGCATCACAGACGCTTTGCAGAATATTCTGTCTGCAGCCACATCCCCATCTCAGTATGGCATAGGTTCGCCCCTGTAGTTGATAAAGGGCACATCCATGTCAGCTATCTGTTTCTTCCTGTCCAGAATATCGAACAGTCCTGCCGCGGATTCAGAAGGAGGGATCTGGGCATTTTCTTTTCCCATAATGGTGTCCATACGGCCAGGATGGATCATGTAGATCCGCATGTGTTTTTCTGCCTTCTCCTCTGCCAGATAATTTCGTATCTTCTGGGTGTACATATTAGCGGCGTGTTTTGACACAGAGTATGCCAGATAGTTGTAGCCCTGGGGACTTAAATGTCCTGCCTCAGAAGTTATATTCATAATACAGGCATCCTTGGAAGCATACAACAGATCAATGAAATATTTCAGCACAATGGCTGTCCCTGTCACGTTTACATCCAGTGTTTTTCTGAACTTTTCCACATCCAGATCACCAATGGCGTCCCCGGGCATTACCATTTTTTCAAACAGTACCCCGGCATTGTTCACAAGAAAATCAATTTGTCCCAATTCCTGCTGTACCTGTTCTGCCGCATGTTTTACCATCTGTTCATCTGTTACATCCATCTCCAGAATCTTCAGATCATCTCCGTATTCTGCTTTCAGTTCCAGCAAATCGCCTGTATACCTTTCATCTGCGGCGTTTCTGCAGCCAGCCAGCATCGTGTGGCCCCTTCGCAGTCCTTCTTTTATCATCTCATAGCCCAACCCCCGGTTGGCGCCGGTCACTAATCCAATCATATTGCCTCCTAATAATCTGACTCCCCAAAACGGAAGACCTTAAACAGTACCAGAATGATGGCCAGAGCGATCAGAAGCAGGATCCAAGCCATAGCGGATGCATATCCCATTTTAAAGTAAGAGAATGCGTTCTGATACAAATACAGGGAATAGAACATAGTCTGATTGTCCGGGCCTCCGTTGGTCATAATGTACGGCTCTGCGAACCACTGGAACACTGCAATGATCAGTGTCACCACATTATAAAGTATGGTAGAGCGCAGAAGCGGAATGGTTACGGATATAGTCTGTCTGAAAAATCCCGCACCATCCAGAGCTGCCGACTCATAAAGACTGTCGGGTATATCCTGCAGGCCTGCCAGATAAATGATAATGGCATTGCCGCAGGTCCACACCATCATAATGATCAGCGCAGGCTTGGACCAGAACATACTGGAAAGCCATCCGGGGCCTTGAATTCCGATATAGCTGAGCAGACGGTTGATTATACCGGTCTCCGGCTGCATAACCCATATCCAGAGAAGACATGCCACAACTGTTGGCACCAGCGTAGGAATAAAAAATGCCACCCGGAACGGTCCAGTGTATTTTAACTTCTTGTTATTCATTATAATGGAGACAGCCACTGCAATAAATGTAGTTATGGGAACTCCAAAAATAATCATATAAACTGTATTACTCATTGCCTTCAGAAACGTTTTATCCTGAAACAGCATTTTGTAATTATCAAATCCGATAAAGACAGGATCTTTGATCACCTGGTAATCACATAGGGAATAATACAGGGAGGAACAAATCGGAAATAAGGTAAATACCAGAAATCCGATTATCCACGGGGAAACGAACAGCAGCCCATGAATGGCCTCTTTTTTTCTCATATTCATTTTCTTCATATTTTCCCCTCCTATCCCTTAATTCCTGACATTGCAATACCCTGGATAAAATACTTCTGCATAACAAAGAACAGGATCAATACCGGCAGGATCATAACCGCTCCCAGTGCCAACAGCATACTCCAGTTCGGATCCAGATTGGATTTCAGCATAGAAGCCGCCAATGACAGTGTGTACAGTTCATCTTTACCCAAAAATACAAGCGGTCCTAAGAAATCATTCCAAGAACGGATAAATGCAAAAATAGCCACAGTGGTCAATGCAGGTTTAGCCATTGGGATAACCAGCTTTGAAAAAATAGTAAACTCCCCGGCCCCGTCAATACGGGCTGCTTCTGAAATATCCTGGGGAATTCCCGTGAAAAACTGGCGCAGCAGGAAAATAAAAAACGGATTCCCGAAAAAGCAGGTAACTGTCAGGGGAAGGAATGTTCCGATCCATTTCATCTTGGTAAACATAAGGAACAAGGGCACCAGTGTTACCTGATATGGAAGGATCATCGTAACGAGCACTAAAATGAAAACCTTATCACGTCCCGGCCAGCGCAGCCTGGAAAATCCGTATGCCACCAGTGAACAGGATAAAAGAGAGCCGACAATATTGCAGATCACAATGATCATTGTATTTTTCAGGTACATAAAAAAGGGAATTGATGAAAACATGTTCACAAAGTTATCCAGCCTGAATTTATCAGGCAGCCATTTAAACGGCGTTCTGAACAGTTCACTTTCTGCCTTAAAAGATCCCATAAACAGATAAAATATCGGCAGAACGAACAGAATAGCTAAAACAATCAAAAATGCATATAAAAGTATAACTTCCAGACCGGGGCCTTTTCTGTGGTTCTTCATCCCATCCGGTTTTGCCATTTTGAATCTCCTTTCATTCTGATGAAACCTTCTGTGCGGCACATAAGTGCCGCACAGAGTATTCCATAAACCGCAGATAACCTTACTCTGCTTTATCAAGTTCTGCCTGATATTTATCCTGAAGTTTCTGAAGTTCTCCCTGAATGTCCGTGATGTTTCCATAGATCACACCTTCACGGAAGGTTACAAATGCCTTAGACAATTCAGCTGAGCAGGAACACAGCGCAGGTATTCCGTTTTCCGGTGAGTTCGCAAGCTCTCTCTCCATCAAATACATCTCGTCGCCCTCTTTTGTCAGGCTTACATTGTCAAACTCTGCGTCACTTGTAGGGATACTTCTCCACTGAGCAAAGTTATCCTCATTAACCGCACCTGACATACAGAATTTAATGAACAGTGCAGCCAGTTCAGGATTCTGTGAACCCTTCGGTATTGCAAACACATTTGTCTGGAATGTCGTGCTGTTTGCCCGTCCGCCGTCCGGCACCGGTACAGCACAGGCTTTATAATTTACATCAGGTGCATAAACACGCAGAGCATTGGAGAACCAGTTTCCGGTGATCGTCATGCCCACTTTTCCTGTCATAAACGCATGATCCGGTGAAAACATTCCGCCAAGTCCTGAGGTAAAGGACTGGATCCTCTCCGGGTCATATTTCTGTCCGTAGGACTGCAGCCATTCCATACAGGAAACCACTTCCGGTGAAGTCAGGTTCAGTTTATTCGTCTCAGAATCATATACGTCTGCACCAAAGAAAAACGGAAGTGTAAAAGCATCATCCTTTAAGTCAAGCCATGGAATAAGGCCAAATCTTTCATATGTCCCGTCTTCCTTCTGGATCGTCATGGCTTCTGCCCACTGGTCCAGCTCGTCTAATGTTTTGGGAGGATTTTCGGGATCCAGCCCGGCTTCTTTAGCGATATCAGGATTGTAATACAGCAGCATTACATTGGTGTCCTGAGGGATCAGATATGGCTCATCCTTATAATATATAACATCCTTACATCCGTTGAAAAAGTTATCTACATCCAGGTCTACCTGCTCAAGATACGGCTCCAGCATTTCAAAGCTTCCGTTTGCTGCATAAGAATAGGCCGAAACCGCGTTGTCACAGATAACCAGATCAGGTGCCTGACCGCCTGCAATGGCTGACAGAAGCTTTCCGTTGTTGATGCCTGCCCCGTCAGGTACAAACTGTACGTTGCACTTAATGCCCTTGTCTTTATACAATTCGTTAAATGCATCTACACGGCTCTGGTCCCACACCTGGGAATCCCCCGTAAACGCAGACCAATATGTAAATTCCCCAGTCAAATCTGTATCTTCCACTTCCAACCCCAATGCTTTCAGCTCATCCGCATTCGTCTTCACAGACTCTTGTGCCTTCTTTGCCTCGTCGCTCAGCTCTGTCTTTTCTTCCGGCTGCTGTGTTCCCCCGTCCGCGGATGTACTTGCTGAATCCCCACATCCAGCCAGTGTACCTGCTGCCATACATAATGTTAATAATGCTGCTGCTAATTTATTCTTCATACGTTTCTCCTTTCCTGTTTCACACCATCGTTACTTTTTCGGTTCGTATTTCACCTGTACAAATGTTCCCAGTTTTTCTTTGCTGTCAAAAACCGTGTAATTTCCGCCCTCATATTCCCCGTAATGGCGGACCGGCATGTCATTTTCCTCAAAGTATTTTACTGCCGCATCTCTGTCATCTGTCATAAACGCAATATGATGGATACCGTCACCGTTCTTCTCCAGGAAATCTTTCCATGAACTAGGCTCCTCATCAGGCTCTGTAAGCTCCAGCACTACCTGTCCCAGATCAAACACTGCAAGCTTTGCTCTTGTCCTGCTGGGTTCTCCCTTAAATTGTGTGTGCGCCACGGACTCATCCGGAACCCGGAATATCTCCGGCTTCGGAACACCGAAAAGCTTTGCGTACTCCTCTGTTGTCTTTTCCAGGTCTTTCACCACCAGGGCTACCTGGCATATCGTCTTGCCGTCAATTACTCCCATAATCTAATCCTTCCTTTGCTTGTATTCATTTCAACCTTCACGCGCTTCGGTTTTGATATGTTTACTATAGCATTGGAATAAAGTATTTTCCATTAACTTATTGCTATATATATAATAATTATTGCTTTATATTTTGAGTATATGCAAATTATTAATATGCAATAGTCACATGTTCACATTTTTCCAACAGTATTTTTGTGCATTCTGCACATTTATTTATCGCAATATTTAACTTATAATATTTATCAAAGGAATTTATTGTCTGTATTTGTAAAATTTTGTCGATTCATTTTTCATTTGCAATATTTTATTATGCTTTTTTACAATTTAAACTATAAGGAGTAATTTGTTATGATCAAAGCAGATTTATCTGAACCTATGTACTTTGAACACGATATGTCCATTAATGTGTCATATGGGCACTACTATTCCCATTTCCCTACACACTGGCACAGTTACATGGAAATAGTGGCTCCCCTGTCCAACGACATGACTATGACGCTGGGCAACGAGACGTATACCCTAACGAAAAACCAGATTGTTCTGGTACCGCCCCGCAGCCTGCACTCTCTGACCAAAAAAAGTACGGTGCCCTGCCTGGTCCTGCAGTTTTCTAATATGCTGCTGCCGCAGCTTCATGATTTTATCGCGCACAGACAGCTCCTATGCTGTCAGCCTGTCATTGATGTGACAGACCCCGCGCCGTTTACGGATAACCCACTGGATATCCTCGTAAAAATGAAGGGATTATTCTACAGCGATATCAGCTTCAAAGAGATGCGCCTGTATGAAGCACTGCTGCACTTTTTCATAGTGATCGGGGAACATAATTATCAGATAGAGAATTCACTCTCTGCCCAGAAAACGCCTCAGCAAAAGGCTTATGACAGAAAATTTGATGGAATTACAGAATATATAAATGAACATTATACAGAACAGATCAGTCTGGAGGATCTTGCCGCCTTTGCAGGGTTCAGCAAATACCATTTCTCCAGGATTTTTAAAGAGTATTATCAGATGTCCCTGCCGGAATATATTACATCCCTGCGGGTATCACGGGCAACGGAGCTGCTGGAAAATCCGGAGCTTTCCATTATGGATGTGGCGCTGCAGTCCGGCTTTTCCAGCCTGCCGTCCTTTAACAGGACGTTTAAGCAGATCAATAACTGTACGCCGTCGCAGTTCAGGAAGATGTTTGATCATTTCCCCGGGTGAGAAGTTTTTGCAAAGTGGTTATTTGCAAACGCGTAAATAGGTGGTATATTAAAACTATAAAAGGACAGCCGCCCACAAGGTTAGTTGACCGTTATAATGAGTAGAAAGACCACCCGTCCACTGGCCAAAGTTTTGATATGCCAGAAGGAACAGCCAAAGGTCATTATATCCTGAAAATGGAAATCATTTTTCATAGACATCACCCCCATTCTAAAGAATAGAGGTCAACCCACCCTGCAACACGGCTGTCCATTTTCATATTATATCATTCATACATCGCGTTAGCAATCTGTAATATTGCACGAAAAATCGGAAGAAAGGCTACTAAAGCCTTCTTCCGATTTTTCATATCCTCCGTATCAACTTACTCAATTCCCATCAGATCACACAGTGACAGAATATAAATCCTGCCCGCATTCACCGCATCCTCAATATCCACATTCTCATTATAAGAGTGAATACCCTCCGTATTGGAAGGACCGTACTGAATAGTAGGAATGCCCTGTGCACGGTACTCTCTTGCATCGCTGGATGCCCACTGATAAGCCGGGATCACATCAATGCCCCACAGTGCCTCTGCATTTTTCTTCACAGTCTGTACAATAGCTGCATCCTCGTCTGTGTAGTTTCCTTCGCTCTTCCACTGCGCTTCGTACTCAATGCCCGTCTCTCCGCTTTCACGGATGATCCTGCGCACCATCTCTTCGATCTCTTCATGGTCCACACCGATCGGCAGACGTACATCCACAATAGCCTCACAGTAATCCGGAACCATATTCGGACGTGTTCCGCCCTGGATCACACCTACATTGGCTGATACATGGCTGATAACTTCACCGATCCCCGGCTCGCCGATCTCCTGCTGTGCGATCAGCTTGGAATTCTCCAATGCGTGAGCCTGACTGTCCTTAAAGTGGCCTTCGATCTTTGTGAGATCCTGCAGTTTATCCAGCACTTTTGAGAGCTTGATAATGGCATTTTCCCCTTTAAATCCGCCCAGACTTCCATGTGCGGATTTGCCGTTGGCCTTCATGATCAGGGTCAGGCCGCCTTTCTGACCAATCTCAATGGTATTGTTGGATGTTGGTTCCGCAATAAGGCAGGCATTGGCATCTTTGGCATACCCATTGTCACACAGCCATCTGGAACCGTATTCCCCGCCGCTCTCCTCATCAGAAACTATGTGGAGGCGGATATTGCCGTTGAGTTCCGCTTTTGACTCTGTGAGTATCTTCATGGCAAACAAAAGGCCAGCCACGCCGGCTTTCATGTCGGAAGTTCCTCTTCCCAGGATCAGCTTGTCTGTCACTTCACCGGAAAACGGATCAAAATCCCACTGTTCCCTGTCACCGGCGGGAACCACGTCCACATGACCGTTTAAGATCACGCTGAATCCGTCATCTTTTCCGATTTTTGCCAGTACACACGGGAAGTCAGGATGTGCTGCAACTTCCTCGCTGGCAATGCCTGCTTCCTTCAGATAATTCTTAACAAAATCCACTACCTCTCTCTGGGTTCCGGTAGGGTTTTCACTGGGAATCCTGATCAGGTCAGAAACCAGTTTAATAAAGTCCTCTGTCTGGCTCTCAGCCAGCTTCAGAATTTCTGCTCTTGTCACATTACTCATTTTCGCTCACACTTTCTTAAATAGAATAAATACACAGCCGCCGGATATGCATTTTGCTGCACCCGGCGGCAATGGTTACCTTTTATTTTCCATCATACAGGAAACAAGCTACCTGGTGGCCTTCCTCCTGTTTCATAAGCTTAGGCATTTCCTTACGGCAGCGCTCCATACACTGGGGGCACCTTCCTGCCAGCGGACATCCTGTCTGGTCACCAATTGGACTGGGGATATCCCCCTTCATCACAATTCTCTCTTTCTTTACAAAAGGAGACTCCGTGGGGATCGCAGACAACAATGCCTTTGTATACGGATGCAGCGGGTTGTCATACAGCTTATCAGCATCACACAGCTCCACGATACGTCCCAGATACATAATGGCGATCCTGTCACTTACATGCTTGATAACACCCAGGTCATGGGAGATAAACACATATGTCAGGTTATACTCCTTCTGCAGCCGGTTAAACAGGTTCAGAACCTGAGCCTGAATGGATACGTCCAGTGCGGAAACCGGCTCGTCACAGATGATCAGCTTAGGATTCAGCGCAAGCGCGCGGGCAACATTGATCCTCTGTCTCTGCCCTCCTGAAAACTCATGAGGGAAACGGTTTACATGCTGTACATCAAGTCCAACCTCACGCATGAGGCCCAGCACCTTGTCATCCCTTTTTTTCTTATCAGGCTCCAGCTTATGCACTACCAGCGGCTCTGCGATGATCTTTGCCGCTGTTTTTCTGGGGTCCAGAGAGGAATAAGGGTCCTGGAATACCATCTGGATATCCCTTTTTAAATCCTTCAGCTCTTTTCCCTGTAAGGAGAAAATGTCTCTGCCATTGTACTCCACACTTCCGGAAGTGGCTTTGTGAAGCTGGATGAGAGTCTTTCCAAATGTGGATTTACCGCATCCTGATTCTCCGATAATACCCAGTGTCTCGCCTTCATAGATATCCACGGAAACGTCATTGACTGCGTGGAGGATCTGGGGCTGCTCACCGAATTTGCTGGCTTTGATCTTAAATTCCTTGGTCAGGTTTCTGACCTTCATAAGAACCTTCTTCTCATCCTTCATTTTCTTCGTTCACTTCCCCTCTGACTAATTTGTTCTCCAGATCCTGCCTGTGACATGCCACAAAATGTCCCGGCTCCACTTCAACAAGAGGCGGAACCTCAGCACGGCATTTTTCCGTCACGTACGGGCAGCGGTTGTAGAAGTTGCAGCATTTGCCTGTCAGACGCAGGTCAGGCGGTGTACCGGGAATGGTGTTCAGCATCCCTTTATTTTCATCAGAGAGCTTTGGCATAGAATCCAGAAGTCCCCATGTATATGGATGCAGCGGTTTGGAATACAGGTCTTTGGTAGTCGCATATTCGACGGTATTTCCCGCGTACAGCACCATAACTGTATCACACATCTCCCACACAACACCCAGGTTATGGGTGATCAGCAGAATGGAGGTATTGTACTCATCCTGCAGCTCTTTCAAAAGAGCCAGAACCTGTGCCTGAACGGTAACGTCAAGGGCTGTGGTAGGCTCATCGGCAATGACCAGCTTAGGCTTGCAGCACACAGCCATGGCTATGATGACACGCTGGCACATACCGCCGGACAGCTCGTAAGGATAAGCCTCCATACGTTTTTCCGGCTGGGGGATCCCCACTTTATTCAGGGCTTCCACTGCCATATTCCACGCTGTTTTCTTGTCCACGTCCTGGTGGGCACAGATCATCTCTACCATCTGGTTTCCAATCTTAAATACAGGGTCCAGACTTGTCATTGGGTCCTGGAAAATAACCGCTATATCCTTGCCGCGGAAGTCCAAAAGCTCTTTCTTGGTAAGCTTCAGCACATCCTTGCCGTCAAAGTTGATCTCACCGCCCACGATTTTTCCCGTACGCGGTGGAAGCAGACGTATGATGGATGAGGAGCTTACACTCTTTCCTGAGCCGGATTCCCCCACGATTCCCATGGTCTCACCTTTTTTCAACTCAAAACTGACACCATCCACTGCTTTTGACACTCCGCTTGCAAGGAAAAAATAGGTCTTTAAATCTTTTACTGTCAGTAAGGTATCACTCATAATAACTCCTCATCTATTCGTATTTTTCCTTCATTTCCTTAAAGTCTTTCCTGATCGCTTCCAGCAGTTCCGGGTTAGTCAGCACATCCACTGCAGTCATTGCCATAGCTTTGGAGCCCACAGCGATAGTCTTGTGTCCCGCCTCACTGTAGCAGGCATCTTCAAACTCTTTTGTATGGCCTCTGGTCTCCGGCACCACCAGAACGTATGACTGAAGTCCCGGTATCTCATGGGTCACATTTCCCATGTCCGTACAGCCAATACCCAGGGCCTTTTCCCTTGGTTTTACGATCTCACCCAGTGCTGTAAAATTCTTCTCCAGGGCACTTTCCAGAGACTGGTTGTTGCGGATATCCTCATAGGCAAGCCCATCGTCAGATATCTCCAGTCTTGTGTTTGTGATCTCTGCCACATGCTGGCATATCTTTTTAAAGCGCTCCAAAAGCTCCAGCTTATACTTCATGCTGAAGGAACGGATAGTAAACCTGGCCTGGCAGTGATCCGGGATATAGATGGGTTCCTCTCCGCCTTTTGAGATAATCCCCAGGATCTTCCCTTTGTCAGCCAGCTCCAGCCGCATGGAGTTCACGATCTGAAACAGATCAAGAATGGGATTTAAGGCGCTGATGCCTTCTTCCGGCCATGTGGCCGCATGGGATGTCTTCCCGTAGTAATCCACGATCAGGTCTGTTCTGGAGTAGGAAATATCATTTACCACTGTATCACTGGCCGAATGAAGGATCATGGCAATATCCAGTCCCTGAAAGGCACCGTTATTGAGCATAATGATCTTCCCGCCTCCGCCTTCCTCTGCAGGGGTACCGAATACCGTGACTTTTCCGCCGATATCATCAATGACGGAATGAACCGCTTCTCCGGCTCCCACAGCCATGGCACACATCAGGTTATGTCCGCAGGAATGTCCCATCCCCGGAACAGCGTCGAACTCGCCGAAGATACCAATATTTGGACCTTCTTTTCCTGTGTCATACACAGCCTTCACAGAAGTCTCGATCCCACCTACACCTGTCGTCACCTCAAAGCCGAATTTCTTTAAAAGTTCAGACATGGATCTGCAGGCATGAAACTCCTCAAAATTATATTCCGGATGCTCCCAAACTGTGTTGGAAAGTCCGATCAATTCAGGCAGTATCTCCTCTACCCTCTTTTGTACTCTCTCTTTAAAATCGCTCATCTGGCACCTCCTGCTTATTTCTTCATCTTCGGGTCAAGGACATCACGGATACCATCGCCGAGAAGGTTAAATCCGAGAACTGTGACAAGGATAAACAGACCGGAGATCATAGCTACATGAGGAGCCGTGTTCAGACAGTCTTTACCCTGGCGCAGGATACTTCCCCAGGATGAGGTAGGTGTAGAGATACCAAGTCCCAAAAAGCTCAGAGCAGCTTCAGAAATGATGGCACCGGCAACACCCAGTGTAGCGTAAACAATAACCGGGGAGAGAATGTTGGGCAGAATGTGTGAAAACAGCATTCTTATATTGGATACACCGATAACTCTTCCCGCATTACAGTATTCCTCGTTCTTTACAATATGTACCTCACCTCGCACAACCCTGGCGAAGCTGGGTACATTTCCCACGCCGATAGCTATGATAACATTCACCACACCCGGACCCAGAACGGTCATCAGGATAATAGACAGAAGTACGAACGGGAAAGCCAGAAGGCCGTCCATAATACGCATGATGACAGCGTCCACGAATCCGCCCATGTAACCCGCAATCAGTCCCAGCAGGATTCCGATAATACCTGCAACGATGGTACCGCCCACAGCCACAATGATGGAGACACGGGAACCGTAAAGAATTCTGGCAAACAGGTCACGCCCAAACTCATCCGTTCCGAAAATATGACCATCCTGCCCGGGTGTCAGGAAGGTATCCAGCGGATGGATCTCATCCGGATCCACACTTGTGATGACGGGAGCGAAAATGGCAATGACCACCATAAACAGCACAATGACAAGGCCGATCATAGCCGTCTTGTTTCTTTTCAGTTTATTCCAGACATTATTGGCCCGACGCTCTTTTTTCAGCATTTCCTCATGAGCTTTTGCGCCTAAGGCTTCTGTATTCTGTGCGCCCATTTAGTTTCCTCCTTTTCCGCTTTCGTAGCTTACTCTCGGGTTGATCAGCATGTAGACCACGTCCACCAGCAGGTTGACCACAACGAACACCACTGCAATAAACAGAACGGTTCCCTGGATCAGCTGATAGTCACGGTTGTCAATGGCACTTACGATCATAGTTCCCATTCCCGGCCAGGAGAAGATACTCTCAGTCAGGATAGCACCGGTAAATGCCTGGGCAAGCTGAAGGCCCAGCACAGTAACGATTGGCGGAAGCGCGTTTTTAAGCGCATGCTTCCAGATGACTACGCTCTCTTTGATACCTCTTGCGCGGAGGGATTTGATAGAGTCATTGTTGACAACTTCCAGCATGCTGGAACGTGTGATCCTGGCAAATGTAGCTGTAGGTATAGTTGCCAGACAGAAACAGGGCAGGATCATATGGCTGATGAAATCACCCAGGCCATTGCTCAGATCCCCCATACCCAGAGCCGGCAGCCATCCCAGATTAACACTGAAGGTCATAACCAGCATCATACCTAACCAGAAGATCGGCATGGACACACCCACCAGGGCCAGGATCATAAATACATAATCCAGAACAGAATACTGGTGGAGCGCAGAAAACACACCTATGCCAAGTCCGATGATCAGTGCGATCACGAGACTTGTGAGAGTGATGACAAGTGTGTTTGGAATTCTCTCCGCGATCAGGCTTGTCACCGGTTTATTGTACACATAGGATTTTCCAAAATCCCCTTTCAGGGCATTGAACATGTAATCCACATACTGTTCTGCCTTACTCTTATTCAGTCCCATTTCCTCTTCCAGCTCCGCAATGGCATCCGGGGACGCCTGGGGTCCGAGTATGCTTCGAGCCGGATTGCCAGGAATCATTCTGGTCAGAACAAAAGTTACCGTAACTACGATCAAGAGGGTTGGAATACTTTGTAAAATTCTCTTCAAAATGGTTTTTAACACGAATTTCTACCGCCCTTTTCATTTTAATCTGACAAGCAGGGGGCATCGCGAACAGCAATACCCCCTGCAACCTCATTTACTCTTAACTTAATTGATTACTGCACTTTCCAGACATTTGTCCAAGGTGTCACAAAGAACATCTGGTTGTCTGCCTTCTGTACAAAATCCTGTACTTCCGGATTCAGTCCATGGATAACATTTTCGTTTGAGTAGAAAATACCCGGCAGTTCTTCTGTCACGATTCTCAGTGCTTTTTTATACATATCTGCACGTTCATTCTGGTCGGTCGCTTTCAATGCGTCGTCAAGCAGCTGGTCAACTTCTGGGTTAGAGAATCCCTGTCCGTTTCCAAGAGCACCAATCTCTTTGCTGGAGAACAGTTTGTTCAGGAAGAAGTATGGGTCTGGATACCAAGTCCAGGACATACCGTACATATCAGCGTTTCCTGAAGATGCGGATTCACTGAAGGTACCCCACTCGCTCTTGTTGATATTTACTGTAACATTCAGGTTTGTCTTTAAGTAAGCCTGTACCAGAGTTGCCATTTTTTCACGTAATGCTGTATTTGAAATATAAAGGTCGCATTCAAATCCATCCGGATATCCTGCTTCTGCGAGGAGCTTCTTAGCGCCTTCCGGATCATAATCCGGTACCAGTTCTTCACAGGATGCATCGTATCCCCAGGATCCCGGCGGCAGAGATAATTTAGCCGGAACAGCTTCACCATACTGATAAATGCTGGCTGTCATCTCCTCTACATTGATGGCTTTGATCAATGCTTCTCTGACTTTCTTGTCAGCTGTCGGTCCGTTTACCTGGTTGAAGTAAATATAAGCTACGTGCAGACCCGGCATCTCCATTAACTGCAGCTTGGAGTCGTCACGTACAGACTGTACAGCTTCACCTGTGATGCTGGAAGCAATATCGATCTCACCTGTTTTCAGAGCATTGGCTGCCTGGTTGGAATCTGTGATCACTTTGAATACCAGTTTGTCCAGATTCGGCTCAGCTACCCAGTAATCCGGGTTTTTCACCAGTACAGACTGCTGGTCAAGCTCAAAGGATTCCATTGCAAACGGGCCGGTACCTACAAGATGTGCACCAAAGTCATCGCCCCATCCTTCAACTTCCTCTTTCGGAACAACAGAGTTACCTGCGTCAGTCAGAGCTGTCAGGAATGCTGCGTTCGGCTCTGCAAGTGTACATGTCACTTCCCAGTCACCTGTCACTTCCGCGTTCTCAAGCATATCCAGACGGTTCAGGGAAGAGTCTTTTGCGGAACGGTTTAAGGAATAAGCAATATCCTCTGCTGTCATCTCACGTCCGTCCTGGTACTCACCCTTCTGGAACTTAACACCCTGGCGGATCTTGAACACATATGTAAGTCCGTCGTCGCTGACTGTCCAGCTCTCTGCCAGTGAAGGTACGATCTCTGATAAATCCTTGTTGTACTCAACAACTCTGTCACAAACGTTGTTGATCACCTGGCCCTCATAAGAGCCTGTGTATTTTGCCGGGTCCAGATTCCTCGGTGATGAGGATAAGGATACGGTCAGGGTACCACCCTTTGTAGGTTCATCAGGCACATCAATCTTTTCTTTTTCCACCTGTTTTGTTTCGCTGCCGGATTCTGTTCCTGCTTCGGTTCCCTTGTCAGCCGTGTCTTTTTTGCTGTCGTTTCCTGAGCTTCCACACGCTGTCAGGGAGGATACGCAGAGTACAGCAGCAAGAGCTAATGCTAAACTCTTTCTTTTCATAATTTTCCTCCTTTTACTGCTTCGTTGTAACGCTTTACCAAGATAAAGCTTATTATCTGTCCCAACTATATCTAATTTTCCTCAACAAAATGCAGCCTGGGACAAATTTTATAGGTATTATACCTTTTAGTGCTTTAAATTGCAACTCCTTTTTCGACATAATATGCAAAAAACCTATTGATTTTCAGCGGTCGATGTTATAGACTGGATAAAAACGCACATTTATGGGAGGAATTTGTAATGATATTAAGACAGGTTCTGGAATTATTTGACTTGCTGGATACACCGGCAGCAAACGGAAAACAGATCACAGAATTATTAAAAGAGCGCGGCGCACACGAGGTAACAGTGGAAACCGTCACAAGTGAAAAAGGCAGCACAGACTGCATCACCGTACTGATCAAAGGCAGCGACGGCAAATCAAGCGGCGGCAGCACCCCGACTCTGGGCATCATCGGACGCCTGGGAGGCCTGGGAGCGCGTCCTGAACTGACAGGCTTTGTATCCGACGGTGACGGTGCTCTTGCAGCACTCTCCGCAGGCCTCAAACTGGCAGAGATGAACAAAAACGGCGATGTGCTCAAAGGCGACATTCTGGTTGCCACCCACATCTGCCCGGATGCTCCTACTCAGGAACACTATCCTGTTCCGTTCATGGATTCACCGATCGACATGCAGACCAATAACGAAAAAGAAGTAGACCCGCGCATGGATGCCATTATCTCCATCGACACCACAAAGGGCAACAAAGTCATCAACACCAACGGCTTTGCCATCTCCCCCACCATCAAGAGCGGCTACATTCTGGAAGTCAGCGATGACCTTTTAGACGTGATGACACGTGTAACCGGAAAACTGCCGCACGTATTCCCGGTTTCCCAGCAGGACATCACACCTTACGGCAATGATCTGCACCACCTGAACAGCATCCTGCAGCCTGCAACAGCTACAGATGCCCCGGTAGTTGGTGTAGCCATAACAACAGAGCAGCCGGTAGCCGGCTGTGCAACAGGTGCCAGCCATCCTCTGGATGTTGAATCCGCAGCAAGGTTTGCAGTTGAGGTAGCCAAAGGCTACGGAGAAGGCAAGATTTCCTTCTACAGCGAACAGGAATACGCTCATCTGCTGGAACTCTACGGTGAAATGAAAGTCTTCCAGACCTTCGGCAGATAAGCAAAAGACAAGGTGCTCACTATGAAAAAATCTGATAAGAACAATGATCCGGCTATCCGGACACAGACAAAAATAGGAGCCGTCACTATAGGACAGAGTCCCCGGACCGACATAACCGGGGACATCTGTCCTTTATTGGCTCCCAACATAATTTTGCAGGAATACGGTGCCCTGGACCCGTTTGACGCTGATTACATCAACCGGAACTTCGCCCCCGGCCCGGACAGCTCCGTCCTGGTCACCCGAATGCGGGACGCCTCCCAGGTCATCATCGGCGAGGAGTACATCCTCCCCCTGGTCCAGTCCTGCATCACCCGCGCAGAAGACGACGGCTGTCAGGCCACTGTCCTTCTGTGCACCGGAAAATTCCCCAAACTCCGCCACTCCAAGATGCTGATCATCCCCCAGCCCCTTATACACAGCCTTCTGCAAAAACTGGCGGATGACCGTCCCATAGGCCTCCTGGTCCCGGATAGCTCACAAATCTCCCAGGCCCAGAGCTGGTTTTCGGAGAGCAATATACAAATCAGGGTCCGTGCTCTCTCCCCATACCTGGTAAGCAGCCTGCTCCGTGAAAAAGCCCAGTCCCTGCAAAATGAAAATCTTGCGCTTATCCTTCCAGACTGCATGGGCTACAGCATTTCCGTAAAAAAAGAACTGGAACAACAGCTCGCCGTCCCAGTTCTTCTACCCCGTACTTTCATAGCCTCTCTTTTAAATGAACTCTTCGGCTCCTGATATCAGGAGCCTGCTTTTCTCACACTCCTAATTCTGATGTACTATCACCCCGTCTACAAACACATACTTCACCAGAGACTCTACCTTGAGGGGGCTTCCTGTCATCACTACAATATCCGCATCCTTGCCCGCTTCCAGTGACCCGACTCTGTCCTCGATGCCTAAATGTTTTGCAGGATTTATAGTAATAGCCTTCAAAGCGTCGAATTCATCCATCCCCGCTTTCACCGCAAGTCCTGCACACAGAGGCAGAAATTCCTGAGGGATCACAGGCGCATCTGTAATAATAGAAACCTGGCATCCCATAGAAGCAAGAACACCCGGTGTTGTCCAGCTCTTATTCTGCAGCTCAAATTTAGTCGCATGGGTCAGTGTTGGGCCTACTGCCATGGGCACATGCTCTCCCGCCAGCTCATCCGCAATCAGATGTCCCTCTGTCACATGTTCCAGTGTGATGTCAAGTCCGAACTCTTTTGCAATACGCAGGGCTGTAAATATATCATTAGCCTGATGTGCATGAGCCTTCAGCGGTATCTCTTTCTTCAGAACCGGGATCAAAGATTCCAGTTTCAGGTTAAACTCCGGCTGCTTCTGAACGTCATCCCCTGCGGCCTCCTTTTTCTCCATATAGGCCTTTGCCTTAAACAGCTCATTTCTGAGAAGAGCCGCAGTTGTCATCCTGGAGGTATCCCCCTTATCCTGATAACAATTTTTAGGATTTTCTCCAAATGCGCACTTCATTGCAACAGGGTATTTCACCACCATTTTGTCGATCCTGCTGCCCACAGTCTTCACTGCCGCAAAGGTTCCCCCCAGTACATCCGCACTGCCCGGGCCGGTTCCGATGCAAGTTACCCCTGCTTCTCTTGCATGTTTGAAGCATGGATCAAAGGGGTTGATTCCGTCGATGGCACGAAGCTGAGGTGTGACCAGATCGTTAAGCTCACAGTAATCCCTGCCCTCATAACCGATCCCGTAACCGTCCAGACCTGTGTGGCAGTGTGCCTCCACAAACCCCGGATAGACCTCCATTCCTTCGGCGTCGATCACCTCTGTTCCCTCCGGGATTTCCAAATCCGCACCAATCCTACGGATCTTTCCGTCCTCGATCAGAACATCCCCCTTAAAAGGCTCTTTTTCTGCCATTGTGTAAATCAGACCATTTTTAATGCATAACATAATCTTATCCTCCGTAAAATATTTCTCTTATGATATCATACTGCAAATCCTGCGTTCAGGCAAGCCGGTGAGCACAGATACAGAATGTTCTGCCCCATGTGGCGCCGGCTGCCTCAGGAAGTTCATGCGCAAGGGCATAAAACCATCACGCCGGATAACGGCTGTAAATAGTAATTCTACGGTGTCTCTTTATATACATCAGTATGTACGCCGCCGATCTTGCCGTCAGAGGTAAAAGAAATCATCATATTCCAGGACTGACCGGAAAATTCACAGGGTACCTGTACACTGGAATAATCTCCTGCCTGATCCCCCAGCCATGCGGTTTTCGTACCTTTAAATTCACCGGACGCCTCCACGGCTGCCGTGATAGACTGTTCCAGCTCTTTACTTTCCACAACGGCCTTCATCTCATCTTCATACTCATAATCATTTACCAGATTATCGTGGTTTGCAGCGATCAGATCCTCTGTAAAAGCGACCGCAGTCTCCATGAGCTTCCTTCCATCGCTCTCAGAGATCTGTTCAGCTTCCGCCGCAGGGCCTACATTGTCAACCTCCGGTTCAGCCTCACCCGGTGTCTCCGCTTCCGCAGAAGTCTCCTGCTTCTTATCATCCTTACCGGTATCCTTGTCAGTCTTGTCTCCACAGCCAGCAAGTGCAAATACTGCTGCTGCCATTAAAATCACCAATGCCTTTTTTCTCATTATACTCCTCCTGTCCGCGGCACCGCCGCTGTTGATTAGTTTCCAAAGTGCGAACTTCTTGTTACACTATACCATGACTTTCAAAAATCGCAAAGTACCATTACACAAAATATGGCTTTTTATGTTTAAAAGCATTTCTGTTTCTTCATATATTAATAGCACCCTTATGATACACCGATACAGCCTTCTGCGCATACAGCGCCTGCCGTTTCAGAACAACTATTCTTTACCAATCTTCAGAAATTGTCGACGATAAATCGTTGCCATTTCTGGAAAGATGCGTTACTATAGGACTGACTGTTGACAATATACGATAGAAAGGATTTCCCATGCAGTTACAAATAAAAAATATACTTTCTGACCGTTCCCGCATTTATTTTATCTTTGAGCTTGCGTTCCTGGCAGGAATCTTCTTCTTCTGTGTGCACTGGGCACACCTGCTGCCTCTGGACGCCGGCCCCGATGAAAAAATGCGTTATGATATCCCCATGTATATCTATGAACACGGCAAGCTTCCTCACGGCGGTGACCCATCTATAAGAAATCCCATATGGGGTACCTCCTATGCATTTCTTCCTATATTATCTTACATGATATCAGCCCTGTTCATGAATGTAATGAGTATCTTCTCCACAGATCCTCAGCATCTCCTGTTTGCCGCAAGACTTGTCTCTGCCTGTTTTACAACGGGAGCCGTTTTCTTTGTCTTTCGCTCCGGCAAAAAGTTATTTGACGGATACAGCAAATGGTTCTTCGTATGTCTGGTTGCCGTCCTGCCTGAAGCTTTGTTCATGGGCATCTATGTAAATAATGATGCCATGGCCATCTGCTGCGGCGCGGCTATTATATATTACTGGCTCATAGGCATGGAGCGGAATTGGGATGTGCCCAGTTGTATCGGCCTTGGCATCTGGCTCGGTCTGTGTGCCATGTCCTATCTGAATGCCTATGGTTTTCTGCTCTGCAGCATCTTTGTCTTTACTCTGAGCTGCCTGACAGACAACAGGAAACAGATTGACTGGAAATACTGGCTGAAACGCGGTATCCTGGTGGCAGTCATAGGACTTCTGGTCTGCGGCTGGTGGTTTGTCCGGAATTATATGATTTATGACGGAGACTGGCTGGGTCTTGCCACCAGTAATGACTTTGCTGACCGGTATGCCCAGGAGCAGTTCAGACCTTCCACAGCCCTATCCTCCGGAAGGGCACAGGGATACACAATCCTGTCCATGCTCACCGGTCACTGGATGTTCGACGTCCTCCGCAGTTTTGTAGGTGTGTTTGGCCAGTTCCAGTTTTGGGTGGAATCCTGGATCATTGTCCTCTATTACATTCTGTTCATAGCCGGGCTGATCGGGTGTCTGATGCAGATCAAAAAAATGTTTCAGCTTCGTCAAAATGGGGAAATACGGCAGAAAGCTGTTTTTAACTGGGGTATGCTGTTTGCCGCCATTATTCCCGTTGTACTGAACTTTTACCACTCCTACTGTGTGGATTACCAGCCCCAGGGGCGGTATATCCTGCCGGGCCTTGTGCCCATGATGTACTTTACAGTATGCGGAGTCACTCATCTGACCGAACGTTTTATTTCCAAGATGAGATACCGGAATATTCTGTCAGGTATTCTCTGCAGTGCTTTGGTGCTGATCACTATAAAAGAATTTTTCCGAATTTATTGAATGCATTGATCCATAAGCTTCTTAAGATTAACACACCCCCTTTAAGCCAGGCACTTTATCTGACTTAAAGGGGGCTTTTTCCGTCTCTATGCTCTCATACACAAAGCAGATCCGGGCTTTTATCTCTTCCTCACATCACTGGGCTTACACCCATATATCTCCTGAAACATTCTGTTAAAAAGCTTATAATTGGCGAACCCATGCTTCTCCGCCAATTCCATGACACCTTCCCCTGTGCTACACAGATCATGGTAAATATGCATCATCCTCACTTGGTTTACATAACGTGAAAATGTCACTCCCATATTCTGCCTGAAAAAACGGCTGAAATACTCCCTGCTCAGATAAAAGTTGGATGCGATATCCTCCAGTGTTATCTTTTCCCTGTGATGTTCCTCAATGTAAGCTGTTATCTCTGCCAGACGTTCCAAAACCGTGTCATCATTCACCAATCCCGTGGAATCCGCCGCAGCGGAAAAGTGATTGACAAGCTCAAACAGCACTTCCATAGCCACAGCCTGGCTCTGCAGACGATATCCGGCGGGGCGGGTCACATACAGAGGAGGCAAACGTTTTAAAAGACCGCAGATTTCCAGGTATTTGTCCAGTTTTTCCTTTTTCAGAGACTGCCTGGAGCAATAGAAGCGGTATTCATCAATCTTAGTCATATAATTCTTCATACCCGCTCTGGAATAATGGATCACCACCATCATGGAAACCCTTGCACACTGTGCCTCATGGACCCGGTTGGAATCCACTACAATAAACTCCCCTGCTACCAGATTGCAGTCTTTTCCTTCTATAGAAATTGTGGCTGTACCGTTCAGCACATAAATCAGTTCAATGGCGGAATGCCAATGGGGCGGGCTGTATCTCCCCTTTTTCGTGTGGTAAGCTATATTGATCCCTGTCTTCTCCAGCTCGAACAGCGGTTCATATATCATTTTCTGCAAAAAGGCACCTCCTTCATGTCAACATGTTACCGCTCCTATCGGCACTATAGGCATATCCAATAGCATCCGTGTCAAAATCGCCCTAATAAATAGCTAAAAAAATATCTAAAATCCACCGTAAACTCATGATAACATAAGACACGTAATAAAGAAAAGCAATAATTGAAAGGGGAAACCATTATGAACAAATACACATTATATGCAGGAACCGCAGGAGATATGCAGACAGCGGAAATAAAAAATGAGAAGAAAGCTACTTTATGGGAGCGTTTCAAAAATTATTTGATCGAAAATGTAGACATTATTGCACCGGGTATCATCATGATGAACGGCGGATACTACGTTCCGACTAAAAAATAATATGACCGCCATGACAGATAACCAAATAAAAATACACAGGGATCAATAAACAGCAGGAAAGCCGTAAAAGCCGCCTGCTGTTTTTTTGCCTGCATGAAGCAGATATGTTATTACTCAACTTCCCTCAGCTGTTCCACAACACTTCCCTTGTTCCAAACCTTATCCACAACTGCAGAGATGATCACTGACAGCAGAAGACAGATCAGAGCGGTAACAATGGCAGGAAGGATGATAAACTGATATTTCGCAAACCAGAACCCACTTGTAAAACTTTTCACCAGTGTCAGCGATACGGCGGCACTGACGGCTACTCCTGCGATTCCTGCTAGGACTGCATATATGATGCCTTCATACACAAATAACTTCCTGAGCTGTCTCCTTGTCATTCCAATGCTTCTCATGGATGCGAATTCCCGCTGTCTTGCGATGGCTCCCGTAAAAATCACATTGATCAGGTTCAGGACACCGATGATCCCCAGGATCAATGCTACGATGATCCCCACCGCATTGTATGTTCCCTGCATCTTGGCGAACTCCTCCTCAGCAGTGAGCCTTGACTGCAGAGCCAGCCCGCTTTCCTGTGTAAAATCCTGCAAATATGAACTGATGCTGTCAAAGTAACCGTCCTCCACATCAAACAGACAGTGGATCGGGTCCCGGTTCTCAGGGAACATCTCCCGGAAAACGGGTTCTGCAAAGGTAACTGCCTCATACCCGCCTGCGCTGTAGGACATACTCAGGGAGCTGAGGGTACCGATGACAGCCATCACCGTATATTCTTTCACTTCCCCCTCTATCTCCACCTCTATGACATCCCCTGCGTGAAGTTCCTGGATTTCATACTCATATTCACCCCTGTCACTCAAAGATCCGTTTGCCACAACATAATTCCCAGTACAAAGCTTTTCATAGTCAATGGTACCTTCTACAAGCTTTGCTCTTTGAAAAGCATTTTCATCGAATCCATATAACATTCTGTTTCTGTCAAATTCCGTGATATCATCCGGTGTGGTCTTTCCGTTTATTTTTATTAATTTCCCGCAATCCCCCCTATCCTCTGTGATCTGCTGTTCCGGGATCATCCGTACATAGACCTGGGTAAAATCCTTTATTCCGTCCAGTTCCTTAAGCTCCTGTGCTGTTTTTTGCGGAACTACCTTCAGATAGTCCTCTGTTACGGATTTCAGAAAATCGCCGCTCCTCACATCAAAATCCGCTGCTGTCTCATGCTGCACATACGCCTCTTTATCCATACTCTCTGTAAAATTTAAGACACTGTTCAGCAGGATGACACTAAGACATATAGACAAAATAACCAGTATGGTTTTACCTTTGTTTCTCCCAAGATTAGCTCCCGCCATCTGCAGAATACGGTTTTTGGAGTCCATGCCTTTTTTCTGCTTTTTCTTTCCGCTTTTGGCACCATGATATTTCAAAGCCTCCACAGGAGATATTTTTCCTGCTATCTTTCCGGGTCTGCTGCTGCTGATCCTCACCGTGAGGAGTGTAAATGCCGCCGCAAATAACCATACCCACAGATTGGGTTTGATAAGGATCGTATCACGGTAAGACGTACTTGCCATAACCAGGGGTAGAAGGCCATTCCCAAGCAGCCATCCCAGAATGAGTCCAACAGGGATACCTATGATAGAAAGCATCATTCCCTGACGGTTTACCATATACCGGATTTGTTTCGGTGAGGTACCGATGGTCTTAAGCTGCCCGTATAAACGGATATCTTTTTCAATTGAGATCTTAAAAATATTATAGATGATAAGATATCCTGCCAGCAGAATAAGCATGACCCCTAAAACTATTGTGATGATCGTCTGCCCGGAGTCCATTGACTTAGTCTCATAGACTGGGTTGGTATTGTGTATTATAAATCCCTCTTCCCCGCGCTCGGCCGCAGGATCGTAACCCATTTTCTCTACTAATTTGTCCAGATTTTCTTTTATATTTTTATCCGACGGAAAGGTACCCCTGACTGTATATGCGTTTTTCTCCAGCTCCGCATATTCCGGGCCAAGCTCCTTTCCTGTTTTTTCCACAAACGCTTCCGTAACCATCATGACTGCGCGCTGTTCATGTTTCATACCTTTCCAGATTCCGCACACGGTCATCTCTGCTTCTTTTTTTCCGTCCCGCGTCTCATACTCCAATGTGAAAGAGGTGCCGGTTTCATTGGGAAGCCCCAGAAGTTCCAGGACCACAGAATCGCAGGCTATTTCATTATCTTTCTTGGGATAATGGCCCTTTTCCAAATCCATAAAACTGTTTTCAACATTTGTCCGGTCAAGCCATCCAACGGATACCATTAAACTATTTAATTCCTTATTCACAGCGTTTGCAGCATATCTCTCCATACCTGCTGCCGAAAAAGCCGGATCCTGCACCAGAGTTTCCGCTTCCTCCCTGGAGAGATTTTTGATTGACACCATAAACCGTGTCCCTGCCTGGCGCAGCATCTGCTCTTTCACGGATATCTGCGTTCCCTGTGCCACTGTAGCAAGTGCCGTAAACAATACTGCCGTGAGGATAATAGCCAGAACAGCTATGATATTCCTGTTTCTGTTGGCTTTCAGGCAGTTATTGGACAGGGTTTTGATAAATTTTTTGTTATTATTATTCAGCATCATAGCCCTATCCTCCTAAATGTTTTCTTTTCTCTCTACGATTTTTCCATCTTCTATATGGATCATACGGTCCGCGATCTGTGCCAGTTCCGGGTTGTGGGTGATCATGACTAGTGTCTGGCCAAACTCGGTGCTGGTCATCTTCAAAAGCTGCATAACCTCCAGGGATGTTTTGGAATCCAGATTTCCCGTCGGTTCATCTGCCAGGATGATGGCCGGCTTGCTTGCCAGTGCCCTTGCGATGGCAACCCTCTGCTGCTGGCCCCCGGAGAGGTTGTTTGGAAGATTATCCAGCTTTTCCTCCAGGTGGAGCAGATGTATGATCTCCTCCACATAAGTCTTGTCAATCGTACTGCCGTCCAGCTCTATGGGAAGCACGATATTCTGATATACATTCAGGATAGGTACCAGATTATAATTCTGAAACACAAACCCAATATTTCTTCTGCGGAATACGGTGAGCTGTTCATCGTTCATTTTACCGATTTCCTTGCCTCTGATCTTTACACTTCCTGAACTTGGAATGTCCAGTCCGCCCAGCATATTCAGCAGTGTAGATTTTCCGCTTCCGCTTGTTCCTATGATGGATACGAATTCTCCCCGTTCCACTTTCACATCAATGCCGTCCAGCGCTTTCGTGATATTCGGTTCCTGTCCGTAGTATTTCTTCAGATTCTTTGTCTCTAAAATATATTCCATTCTTTTTTCCTGCCTTTCCTTTGATGTATATAGCATACAAAAAGATTATCTCAAACTCTTCTCAAAAAAGTAACAAGTTTGAGATAATCTCTCTACTGTGCCGTGGGCAGGTTGACATAAAATGTAGTGCCTTTCCCTGTTTTTGACCGCACCTCTATAAATCCTCTTTCCTTCATGACAATCTCCCGTGCCAGGTACAGACCGATTCCCACACCGTCCTGGTCTGCCACTTCCGGCTCCCGGTAAAAACGCTTAAATATCTCAGTCAGCCGCTCTTCCCTGATTCCTTTTCCATTGTCCCTTATGCTAATGCGGACAAAAAAATCGGTTATCTGGGCCTGAATCTGTATTTTTCCCCCTTGTCCGGTGTACTTTACCGCATTGTCCAAAATATTAAAGACTGCTTCCAGGGTCCACTTCTTATCAAATACTGCCCTCAGATTTTCGTCACATTCCATCTCTATTTCAATCTGCTTAGCCTCCGCCTTCAGGGCAATGTCACAGACTGCCTGTTCCAGCAGCACACGGATGGGATTTTCTTTTGGCTGGACTTCCACAATACCCGTCTCCAGCCTGGACATCTTGATCATACTCTTCATGAGAAATTCCAGCTTATCTGTCTGCCTCTGGGCAGCATCCAAAAACTGTTCCTTTTTCTCCTCATCCAGGTTCTTTTTCTGTAATAGGCTGTGATACATCCTCACATTTGCAATGGGTGTTTTCACCTGATGGGAAATATCTGCGACTATGGTTTCAAGCTGCTGGCGCTGTATTTTATTTTCCTGGGACTGCCGGTTCAGTATCTCATACAGGCGGTGCAGTTTCGACTGCAGCTTGCCTGTCAGGGTGTCCTTCTCCTCCTGAAACACAAGATCCGTTCGGCCTGCAATCATGGCATCCAGACAATCGCTCATCTGGCGTGTGTATTCAACAAGCCTTTTTCTCACTTTGATCACTATAATAATGGAAAGGAAAAGGCAGACGAGGGAAAAGAGCAAGATTAATTTTTCCATTCTGTTTTCTTCCCCATCCACTGATATCCCATACCGTACAGGGTCTTAATATATGGGTGTTCTCCAGATTCAATCTTCTTGCGGAGTCTGTTGATATTCACAGCCACGGCATGTTCATCCACAAAGTTCCCGGTACTGTCCCATACTTTTTCCAAAAGAAGGGTCTTTGTCATTACCCTCTCTGCATTGGCAATGAGAAGACGCAGGATTTTAAACTCTGTGGGCGTCATAGCCAAGGGCTCCCCGCCCAGGGATGCCGTCATGGTATCAAAGTCAATCTTTAAATGCCCGTCATCATATTGGATGCGCTCTCCCCCGTCTGCTGAGGCCTTCCGCAGGGCGGCCTTGATCCTTCTGTGTAATATGGGCATTTTAAAGGGCTTTGTGATATAGTCGTCCGCACCACAGTCAAATCCCTGCATTTCATCCCGCTCCATGTCTCTGGCTGTAAGGAAAATGACGGGGATGTCGCTCTCTGACTTTACTGACCTGCAAAAGTCAAACCCATCACCATCC
This sequence comes from Blautia coccoides, assembly GCF_034355335.1. NCBI lineage: Bacteria > Bacillati > Bacillota > Clostridia > Lachnospirales > Lachnospiraceae > Blautia > Blautia producta. Next base: position 279,676 of record NZ_CP136422.1, on the reverse strand, counting down.
GGCAGATTTCCGTCCAGCAGGATCAGATCCACTTCGTTTTCACTGAGTATGGACATTCCATCCCCAAGTGTCAGGGCGGAAAACACTTTGTAGTTTTCTGATTCCAGGTCGTATGTAAGCCCTGTATTTAAATCTTTGTCATCTTCTATGAGTAATATTCTATTCATTGTTTGCTGCGCTTTCTATATAGGATTTTATGAAATATAGTATATCATTATATTTTCCTAAATCCTATCCCTGAACCGCAGAAAAGAAAATATATCAACCGCTTAAACGCTCCGCTACTCTTCAAAGGATAAGTTCTTGGGATGATCCGGAAATACTGCATCCACATTAAAATCGGTAGTTGGTGTATTGTGGTCCACTTCCTCAAAACTGGCGTTATCCAGCCACACCTGCCCCTCACCGTACAATAATATTCCAATGTTAAGGATCGCCGCGTTCTCAGGCACATCCAGCACACAGGAATAGTGGTTCCATCGGGTTGTTCCGGTGATCGGACGGTCCTGCATATTATCCAGTTTCAGTGTCTCACTGAAAGCTGTGTCGATCCGCATCCATAATCCGCACCACCCTGTAACATCCTGTGTTTTTACAAACCCGGAAAAACGCACTCTTTTTCCTAAAAACTCAGATGCGCTGAACTGCTGCATGATCGTGCCAAATTCGCTCGCTTCCCATTCCCGGGCAGTGGACTTTATTGTGGCCGATCTGGTTCCCGTATTGTAAACCTTGTCATCCATGCCCATCCGGTATTTATCCAGGGCCGTGCCTGTTACGATCCAATTTTTGATTTCTGTGCTATTCCCCATATTACCTCCTTCCATGACTAAATCCTTAATTGCTGACCGATATCTGCCCGGCGGAAGATGATAGACACGCTTAAAGGCTCTCGTGAAAGCTTCCTGGGATTCAAAACAGAAAGCCACTGCAATATCAAGGATAGAAATCCCCGTAGTTCGCAGAAGGACCGCTGCACCTGCCAATCTGCGCTTTCTGATGTAATCATAAACAGGCATTCCTGTTTCGCTTTGAAAGACCCTGTGAAAATAAAACTTAGAAAAACCCGCTGCAGCTGCAATCTCGTCCAGAGAAAGTTCTTCGCACAAATTCTTTTCGATATAGTTTAACGCATCCTGGATTTCCTTCTTATGTGTCAACCGCTTCACCTCCCGGTAAAAACAATTATAGCACAAAGCAATCCCACAATTTTGATCATTCTTGCCCTCTTGACACCGGATGATTTTCACTTCCCTGTCAAAACCTTATCTTCATCCTACCAGTATGTCTTCCACTGTTTTATCTTCCTGGTCAATGCCTCCAGATAAAAATAGTCCCCCCACAGATTGCATTCATCAACACCCCGGTCCGCCACGCTGTTGAAGGGGCTGCTCTTTGCGTAAACACCGTGGAGGATCAGCCCGTTTGCATCCTTGACCGACAGGACTGCGTAATTGCCGATCAGGCTCTCCAGCATCTCCTCTGCCTTATTTCCATAGAAGGACTTTTCTTCCCCCTTCAGTCCCCCATTTTCACACATTTCCATTATCCCGCAGGCTGCAGCGGCGGCGGCGGAGGAATCTCTCGGCTCACTGCTGCCCTGCCAAAAGCTCAGGTCCCAATAGGGAACCATATCATCGGGCAGATGTTCAAGATAGAAATCTGTCACCTTCCTAAATAATTCCCTGCACACCTCTTCCCCGGTATACCGGTAAGCCAGCGCTGTACCATATATTCCCCATGCCTGTCCCCTGGCCCAGGCGGAATCGTCCCTGTATCCCTGTGCGGTGACACCGCGCACAGGCTCCCCGGTCTCAGGACAAAAGAAAAAGGTGTGGTAAGTAGAATAATCCGGTCTCACAAGATTCCTGATGCTGGTCCTTGTATGCCGGATGGCAATATCTCTGTACGTCTCTTTCCCCGTCACCTCCGAAGCCCAGTACAATAAAGGCAGATTGAGCAGACAATCTATGATCAGACGGTAGTTATCCTCAGCACCCAGTTCTCCCCAAGCCTGGATAAACTCCCCTTTCTCCTGAAAACGGCTGATGAGCTGGTCTGCGGCCAGGATCGCTGCCTCCTTTGCCCTCTCATTTCCCGTAAGCTGATAGGCTGCCACACAGGAAGGGGTGTACAAAAATCCCATGTCATGGTGTTCCACATCTGTCTTCATTTTTATCCTGTCATAAAAACTATTGACCTGTATCTCCGCTGACCTCCTAAAGCTCTCATCCCCTGTCAGTTCATAGGCGAGCCAGTAAGTCCCTGTGCAGAAACCTGTGGTCCATTCTACATTCTCTGTGATCGGATAAAAAAGTTTCTCACTGTTTGAACCGGGAAATTTGTATGTATACTCCTTCAGATTCTCTTTCAATATATCCACTGCCCTCATGGCTGCATTCTGTAATTTTTCCTGCCTCATATATCCTCCTTCTGGTCATCCCTTCATAAAACTGCCGCAGAACCGTTCACCTCTGCAGGGCACGGTTCCGGTTGCACAGCCGGAGACCGCATCCCACCAAAATGAACTATTCTGCGGCAGCATCCTCATCTATTCATTTGTATCCACTGCCTTTGCAGTTTTCTATTTTGTTACTTTCACATAATTGTCATATGCTTTCTGCTGGATCTCAATTGCTTTTTCAATATCCCTATCCTTCAGTTCCTGAATAAACGCATCATATTCATCATCTATATTACTGGAACCTAAGATCCAGCTCTGAAGCTTCTCATATACAATGGGCTGGATCCCGGACATGATGCTCTTATATTCATCCATACCGTCTGTGCTCAGCTTCAGTTCCGGCAGTTTCGGTGCGCTGAACCACTCATCATGTGCATCGTACAGTTCATTTGCTGCCTTTCCTGCGTCATTCATCGTAGCATACTCATAGTCTGCCGCCTGGATATATCCCGCACGGTACTGGGAACCCAGGGAACGCAGATACTCTACCGGTGCCAGCCCGGAGTTAAATACTTCCTCTGTAAAGGCCTTCTCCCCGTTCTCGTTTACCGTGTAGGTCTTGCCCTCGATTCCCCAGTTCATCAGGTCTGAGCCTTCTTCCGTGAACATAAAATCCATGAATTTGATGGCTCCCTCCGGGTCCTTGCACTGGGAGGAGATGCCCCATCCGCACTCTGCATAGCGGTAGTCACGTTCCTTCACATTTCCGTTCTGGTCCTTTAAAGGTGCGATGGCCACCATATTGAATCCCGGGATATCCGCGCCCAGAGAATCATTATAATTGCCTGTGCTGACCCAGTCATGGGTGAAGCCCCCTGTATTGTTGCTGAGCAGTGTATCCCTTGCTGACATACCTCTCGTAAAGATCTCCGGATCTATGAGGCCCTCTTTATACCACTGGGCCAGGTTCTTCACTGCTGTTTTATAATTGTCTGTCAGAGGTTCGTAAGTGATCTTGCCGTCACGGGGATAGAAGGAGGCATTGGAATCCCACAAGGCCAGGTACTCCCCCATCTCTGTCTCAGCGGTAGCGGAACGGTCAAACAGAGGGATCTCATCTGCCTGTCCATTGCCGTTGGGATCCTCATTCCTGAATGCGGTAAGTACATCATGGAGTTCGTCCACTGTTGCAGGAACCTCCAGCCCCAGCTTATCCAGCCAGTCCTGACGGATCCAGTAGAACTGAGAGGACTTCAGCTCTTTTCCCAGAGGGATATTGTAGATATTGCCGTCCTCTGCAGTTGCCTGGTATTTCAGATTCGGGTCATTATCCAGCGCTTTTTTGATATTCGGCGCATGTTCCTCGATCAGGTCGTTCAAGGGAATCACACCGCCGTCTTTGCCCAGTTTCTCAATATCTGTTGTCAGGTCACACGCGATGATATCTGCCAGCTGCCCGGAGGCCACCATATTCTGGAACGCTGTGGCATAGTCAGAGTTGGAGGAGGCAACCACGCCCTTTAACTTCACGCCTGTCTTTTTCTCCACCTCTTTCCACACTTCCCAGTCTGAATTAAAAGGTGTACCGGAGAGGAACATGAAGGCTGAGAATTCTTTACTTCCATCCTCTTTTGAAGCGGCCGCCTTCCCGGTCTCCTCTTTTCCGCATCCTGTTGTCCCAAATGCCAGGGATACGCCCAGAACTGCTGTCAGTAATAATGCTGTTATTTGTTTTCTTTTCATATCTTATAATCCTCCGTTTATGATCAGCCTTTGACACCGCCCACGGTGAGGCCTGATTTAAAATATTTTTGAATGAAAGGGAATACTATGATCATGGGCACAATCGCCAGTATGATCAATGCATATACCTGAGTCGTTGGTGACGTCAGGGATGCTTTTGTCACGATCGCAGCGTCAGACGGATTGGATACCCGCTCCACGATCAGTTTTTTTAGGAATACCTGCAGAGGTATCTTGCTGTCATCTTTTAAAAGCTGCATAGCCCAGAAGTATCCGTTCCATCTGCTGATTCCGTAAAATAATCCCACGGTGGCAAGTGCCGGTTTTGACAGCGGCAGATATATGTTCCAGAATACCCTGAAATGCCCCGCGCCGTCAATAAATGCCGCCTCCTCCAAAGCCTCCGGGACCTGCTCAAAAAAGCTCTTCATGATGATCAGGTTATAGGTCTCAATGGCAAATCCGAAGATAATGGCTGTCCTGGTATTCAGCAGTCCCAGATTGCTGAAGTTCATATAAGTAGGAATGATCCCTGCACTGAACCACATGGTAAAAACCGTGAACAAGGTCAGTATCTTTCTTCCGATCAGATACTTTCTGGACAGAGCGTACGCCATGGTGGTGGTAAAGAACATATTTGCCATCAGTCCGAAGACGGTGTAAAAGACCGCATTTCCGTAGGAGGTCCACAGCCCGTCCCTCTTAAATACTGCCTCATAGCTGGCTGTGGTGAACTCCTTGATCTTCAGCAGCACATTCCCGTTTTCTACAAAAAAGGGGTTGCTGAAAGAAGAAATGAGTACATAATATATGGGATAAAGGGCAATAAAGGTGATCAGAACACCGAGAATGACCATCACAGCGTTGAATATCTTCTCTCCCAGCCCGATAACCTGCCCCTGTTTTATTTTATTTCCTGCCATCTTACTTCCCCCTTACCATAATGCGTTGTCGGAAATCTTCTTGCTGAATCGGTTTGCAAGAATGACCATGACGAATGCCACCACAGATTCAAACAGCCCTGCGGCTACAGACAGCCCGTAGTTTCCGTTTTCAAATGCCAGGCGGTAAGAATAGGTAGAGATAACATCCGCTGCCGAATAAGTTGCCGGCTGGTACAGAAGCAGGATTGCCTCATATCCCACCTTGATGATGCCTCCCAGCTTCAGGATCAGCATGGTCACTATGGTGGGTACAATGGCCGGAATGGTCACATGGGTGATTTTCTTCATTTTCCCGGCCCCGTCCACAGTGGCCGCCTCATAAAGCTGCGGGTCAATCCCCATGATGGCCGCTATGTACACAAGCGCATCGAATCCCGCATTCTGCCACAGGGTCATCAATGTGTATATCCCTTTAAAGTATTCCGGCTTTGTCATAAAGTAAACCGGATCCACCCCGATTTTCTGCAGCACCAGATTGATGACACCCGTACTGGGCGACAGGAAGTTGATCACTATACCACAGACTACCACCACAGATATAAAGTGTGTCAGCAGGGTGGACATCTGGGTCATCCTGCTTATAAATTTGTTTCTCATCTCCGTCACGCAGACAGCCAGCGCGATGGGCAGCGGAAAGCAGATCAGTAACTGCCAGAAGGAAATCATGAGAGTATTTTTCAGTACCCTTGGAAAGTCCTTCCCCCTAAAAAATTCAATGAAGTTCTGCAGTCCCACAAAGGTACTCCCCTTGATTCCCTGGAATACATTGTAATCATAAAATGCAATCTTCAGCTCCGTCATAGGCCGGTATGCAAACAGAAGATACCAGATAATGCCGGGAAGCAGCAAAAGATATAATTCTTTGCCGGAAACCATTTTCTTTATGACATCAGAAAAATTTCTTTTCTTCTGTGTTTTTATTTGTTGTTTTGCCAATGTCCTCTTCTCTCTCCTTTCTTCCATATCGAAGCGCTTCGAGTCGATAGACCAACCTTAACGGATAATCTTTTAAAAGTAAATCATCAAATTTTCCGGCCTCTTTTACGCCTGTTTTTTGGAATACACAGTTTTCTTCCAATCCCTGTTTTTCAATCATCCCTCCGTTTTTGCCATATCACCATTTTTCAAAACATCACCATTTTATCCGAACCCTCATAAAATCAGGCGCTTTCACTTGAATAATCACCAAAATGCAATTATAATCTATACCTTGAGAGGCACAGCTTCTTTGCCTGAGGCATACATGATCCACAACAATCCCCATGAAAAGGAGGTCCCGCAAATGCTGAAACAGCCTTCCGGTATATACCACCAAAAATTAAAATTTGTATTCATGCTCTTAGCCGCCGTGGTAACCCTGGTCCTTGCATCTGTCTCCGGAATTTTCCTGTCGCAGCATTGGGAGGAGAGTTACATCAGCTCCATCACTTTATCCAGGACCATTCTGGAGGAGAAAAGTGCAGCCTCCCTGAAGGAGATTTCCAACACCATGACAGACATCGTGAACGACTCCCTCATAAAAGAATGGTCTGTCTCAGAGGGCACACAGGACTTTTATCTCCTGTCCTCCCAGGCACAGAAAGCACTGCTGAAATATGCCGGCGCTGTGGACACCCGATTTCAGGTGTATCTGATCCTCAACAACGGACAGATTGATTTTGATGACCGTACACACTCCGCCGTCCTGTCCCCGGAGGGTTCTTTCTCCATGTCCGAATTCCTGGAGAAAAAGGACTTGGCTGAGAAAGACATGACCGATATACAGGACTATTTTGATAAAAAGATGTTCCCCTACGTGATTCCCCACTATGATGAGAAGGGGGCACTGGACTCCCTCTATTATTTGATCAAAGGATATAAACAGCCCCGCACATGCATTTACATGGCAGATATCCCCATAAGCTCTCTTGTTGGCACCGCCACACCCAAAAATTACTGGATATCCAACACAGACGGGCTTTTCATCCCCAGTTCCCTGGATGAGGCGGATGTTTCCCTGTTTAAATCTCTGCAGAAAGAAATGGACCGAAACAGGGATGTGGTTAAAAAGTCAGGTTACTATGTGGCAAATACCCGCCTTTTGTCCATGAACTGGGATATTTCGTACCTCTATGACCGGTACAGCCTGAACGCGGCAAATATCTTCCTGTATCTGCTCTGCGTCCTTATTATTTTTGTGCTTCTCTGCGCTGTATTTTACTATGTGGCAAATCTTCTGTACCGGCCCCTTTATCAGGTCCTGCAGCCCCACATCAAGGAGGAGGCACAGCGCTATGATGAATTTGAGATCCTGAATGACAACCTGGCAAAGATGCAGAGCCTGAACCATAGCCTGCTGGCAACCAAGAAGACCACAAACGCCTTACTTGCACAGCAGTATTATCAGAATCTGCTCACAGATCCCAATGGTTATCTGGCGCCTAAGGAGAAACCCTATTTTCCTGACAGCAGCCGTTTCTGCGTGGGGCTTATCTGCTTTTCCCCCGACGCCTCCCATGCCCCGGATGACAGCAGCTTCTGCCAGCTTGAATTATACAAAAACCTTATTTTCCAAAGCTGTGTAAAGAGAAAGGATGTGGTGTTCGTAAAGCTCTCCATGTACCGGTGCGCGCTTATCCTCATGTCAGACAGCCTGGACCGTGCCAAACCCCTGGCTGCCCAGGTAATGTCCGTTTACCCGGATGCGGAGGAGGAAGGGAAATACTGGGAGGAGCAGATCGTCCTCAGCTCCGTGAAGCAGGGCTTTGAAAACCTGCACCGCTGCTACCAGGAAACCCTGAAAATAGCGGAATATCTGCCCACACTTCCTCACGACAAGATCATCACACACGCACAGATCGCGGACCTGGATTCTGCCACCTACTCCTACCCTCTCTCTATGGAGAATAGACTGATCCAGGAAGTGACAGACGGACAGGAGCAGGCCCTTGGGCTGTTTGATGATCTGATTCGTGAGAATCTGGTGCATAAGCGTCTGTCCATGGAGGTTCTGCAGAACTTTGTCTATGCCCTCATAGGCACCGTGAACCGTGTCTTCCAGGAGATGAAGACCACCCCGGAGGAGTTTATCGGCCGTCCCATTGATTATGAGCACTGGTACACCCACTGGGCAGACTCCGTGACCATAACCGGCATCAAAACAGTCCTTTCGGAGATCATCAGGGAAAAGAACCGCCGCACCCAAACCCAGGATAAAGCTGTCCTCTCCCGTATGTTGGACTATATACACCAAAATTACCGGGACAATATCATGCTCAACGACCTGGCAGACCAGTTTAATATCTCGCCCAAATACTGCGGGATCCTCTTTAAGCAGCTCAGTGCCAACAACTTTAAGGACTACCTGAACAATTACCGCATCAACCAGGCAAAAGCCCTGCTGGAAAAAGACCCCACCCTCAAGACAAAAGACCTGAGCGCCATGACCGGATTCAACAGTTCCAATACCTTCATCCGGGTATTCAGCAAATACACGGGACTGACACCCCAGAAATATGCGGAATATGTGATGGAAAAAAAATAAACCGCTGTACAGCAGCCCCTATCTGTGGCTGCTGTACAGCGGTCCTTTTTATAAACGCAGTCTGCCTTCCATGCCCTCATAATTCACCTGCAGCACTCTGCCGGATCTTAAGGTGATCTCCACCGGACCTGTGCCCCCGCATTTCCCTGCATCGGCAAACCCAATCCGCTCAATGGGAAACAACTCTTCCTGCGTGAAGTCTCTCCCCTCCACGGTCAGGACAGCATAGATCATCATGTAAGGTCTGTACTCGTAGTATTCCTCTCTCCTGCACTTTCCGTACAGCAGGATACTCTTTTTTGAAACAGCATTGACACCCACTCTCTCTTTGCTCTCAATACTGTCAAAACCCCAATAACTAACAAAGGCCAAGCTCCTGTCCTGATTTTTCACGATCAGCGCCTCAGCATTTTCATCCCTTCTTCTCTCGGTCACTGTCTTTCCCTCCACGGGAAATCCATAGGCTCCCACGGTAAGGGTAAAAGGCTTTTCATGTATCCTCATCCGGTCTGCATGCAGGATGCCGTTTGCCAGGGGAATATCCGCCAGATTCATGGAAGCCAGCCCCTGGAAATTATACCGGAACCCAAAATACTCCTGGCGGTAAAGCACCCCGTCTTTTTCTCCTGCGTACAGCATGATATTGGGAATCTGCACCTGCTCCTCCCAGTCATATCTCAGGCTGTACTGCATGGCCTCCGCTCCCCGGTAGTCAAAGTCCTCCCATGGATAGCGGCTATGGAATGCCAGACGGATGTATGCTTTGATATAATCATCCTCAGGGTGAAAGACATTTTTTGCCGTACAGAACTCTGCGGCCCCGTTAGCCCCCTGATGGAACGCCGCGATTCCGGGGCCGTCCATGATATAGGAAGCATAGGAATCTTCCGAAAGGGTTTCCCAGTCCCCATTACTCTCCGTCTCCGTCCAGAAGGGATGCCCATCCGGAAGATTCAGGCAGAGAAAGGGATTTGCCATCCAAAATGGACTTTCCGCACAACTGTAATCCTGGAGCATAGGCGGGAATTGCCCATAAAACCCCAGAACAGGCACGCCATTTTCAAATACCTTTTCATTTTCAATGAACTGGAGCAGCGCACCGGAGTTGATCCGCCTTGCCAAACCCGGCGCGATCCGGTGTTCCCTCAAGAAAAAGACGGAGGCAAACGGGGCGGATGCCGCATTGCGGTAGATTCCGCTCCTCCCCCACATAGTCACATGGGCATCCCTGTCAAACATCCCCTCGTATGTTTCCAGTAAGCTGTTTGAATAGGCCTCAAATCGCTCCGCTGTTTCCGGTTCCTTTTCATACCCATACCACACATTCCAGATGGCTGAATACACATGGAACGCCCAGGGGCTGTAGTAGTCAAACCGGTGCCCGTCTCTGTACCACCCGTCTCCGGCATAGTAGGAAAGTATGACCTGTGCGTGGTCCCTCATCTTATTTTCATCTATCTCATACCCCTGGTTCCAAAGGAAACCCAGGATCAGCATATTGAACAGGCGCCAGTTGTGGGGAACCGTCCTGGCATTTCCAAATTCCAGCAGATACCCTGCTATCCTGTCCCTTTCCTGCCGGGTATAGGTATCCCATATGACCTCTTTGCACTGCCACAGCCCAATGGCCAGGGACGCGCACTCACAGGTGTGCTGGAAACAGTGTTCCTTTTCACCTGACATTGCCTCCAGTTCCCTGTAAGAAAGCATATAATCCCCGGTTCCCTTTGTCACTGCGCGAAGGATATGTTCCCTGTAATATTCCTTAACGGAATACCCTGCTGTAACCGCATCCGGCCTGTTGTGAAGAAGGGGGGCAGCTATCAGAAAGCTCCGGGCCAGCCCTTCAAATCCCGCCGCATACTTTTTCCACTCCGGGCTTCCCTCATTGGGATAACTGACTGTAAACTCCGTCCTCGGACAGTACACAGGCGTATCAAAATCCGTAATATTTGAAAATATCCCATCCAGCAGAAACTGTGCGGCATCTGCCCAATGCCTTTTCGTCATTCCTGTGTAGGGACTTTTCTCATGATCTGGTGTATTGATCTCAAATCTCACGTTGTCCTCCTTGCCAAACCGGGGCCGCGGTCTGCTGCCCCGGTTCCTATATTGTCTACTCTAAGATAATAACACCAAACCAATTTTAATTTATTTTATTTCTTATACAAAATATTGCAAATTACACACGGAGCCATGCCCCGGGCGTCAAACCTCCTTTTCCGCCAGAGAAAACATCAGCTCTATTTCCAGAAAATTTCCATGGATCTCAGCTTTTACAGCACCACTCATCCTCCGCATCAGCTCACTGACTATAGCCAGTCCCAGACCGGAAGATCCCTTTTTTCTGGAACTGTCCGCCTTGTAGAACCGTTCAAACATCTGGTCCGGGTCAATGGCGGAAGGGTTCTCCACAGGATTTGAGAAGGTGATCCTGTCCCCTTTCTGGACAACACAAAGTCCCCCTGCGCCATGCAGGAGGGCATTATTGATCAGATTGCGGAATATCCGTCCCAGGCTTTCCGGTGAAGCCAAAACAAGGAGCGATTCATCCTCGAATTGGATCTCCGGCTCCGCCCCCTGCTCATCAAACACATGATACAGACCTACCATAGCGTCACACAGCACCGGAAATACCGGGGTTGGACTGCACTCTAAGACAAAATCCTCATTTGTGAGCTTTGTGTAGAGAAATAATTCTTCCAGCATCTCTTTCAGCTCATCAAGACGGCTTTGGACAATGGAGATATACCGCTTCTGGGTATCCATGTCCCGGCACTCCTCCAGCATCTGCAGATACCCCGCAGCGCTGGTAAGGGGCGTACGGATATCATGCGCAAGGTTGGATATGGTCTTCTTTAACTGTTTCTGAGATCTTTCATACTGAAAACGGCTGGCACGGAAGGTCTCAAGGAGAGTCTCAAGCTTCTGATAAAGTGCCATAAATTCCTTAGACCGGACTGAGGCAGACAGCTCGATCCGGCTTCCGTCCTCAATAATGTCCAGCTGTCTCGTAAGCCGCACGATCTCCCGGCGGTAATGCAGCAATGTCAGAAGCATTATAGTAAGCAATATGATAAGCACCACGATCAGCAGAAGCATAAAACCCTCCTATCAGGAATCAGACATCCTTTTTTGTTAAAATCACTTTTCCGGCTGCAGCATAGATAACACAGAAGACCGCTCCGACAATAACCGGACGGAGGGCAGATAACCCATCGTATCCCAGCGGACATTCTGCAAGATTCATATACAGCGTATAGTTCATGATCTCCCCCGCACCGAAAAGGTTCAGAAGAGAGCTTACCAGCAGCACGATCAGCCCGCTGCACAGAATAAAGGCCCCGGCCACTCCGGCCGCCTTACTCCTGGTGATCATGCAGATCATCAGGATAAGCGCACTGAATCCATTCGAGACCATCCAGATACAAAAAACATAAAACAGCATATCTACTGCCTTGTTATAGAAAAAGAACCCACCCAGTACAGCGTTAAGCCCAAGTGCAGTCAGAAATGTCACTGTGATAAAGAACAGGTTCACAAGGAAAAGGCAGGCACTTTTGCTCAATATATAATCCCATTTATTCTCATGTACAGACAGGATATTCTTAATAAATCCACTGTCAAAATCCGTACAGATGAACAGTGCAGCCAACGTCCCTGATATAACCGGCAGCAATCCGCCGCTGACATTGGTCTGGTGAAACAGTTCCACAAGGGATGTGGAATTCAAAGACTCTTTGATATTTCCCGATGTGGCCGTGATGGTCATCCCATGTTTTATAAGAAATTCCCGCATCCCCGGGTCCTGGATCAAATACATAAGTGTGTAGGTAAACACCGTTGTAAATACCAGGATTCCAAGACACACATAAGCCGCCTTCCCGCGGAACATCCTTCTGAGATCCATTCTAAGTAAATTAAGCATTTTTCGCACCCCCGTCCATAAGTTCCAGAAAATATTGTTCCAGGTCTATCTGATGAAGCCCGCAGGAAAACACTGTGACCCCGTTCTGCACAAGAAGTGTAGTTACTTTACCGCTGTCCAGATAATCATAGATATGGATCCTCCCCTGCGCAAACACCTCATAGGATGCATCCGGAATGTTCTCTGCCAGCACTGCTGCCGCACGCTCTGCATGTTCTACCTCAACAAGAAGGTAATCACGGCACTGCTCTTCCAGATCCTCTTTGGTCATCTGACGAATGAGCTGCCCGTCCTTGATGATCCCGTATTGGGTGGCTATTTTGCTCAGTTCCCCCAGGATATGGGAGCTGATGAGGATGGTCTTTCCTTCTTCCTTATTTAGTTTCAGCAGGCATTCCCTTATTTCCCGGATGCCCTCCGGGTCCAGACCGTTGATCGGCTCATCCAGGATCAAAAGGTCCGGATTGCCAAGAAGGGCCATTGCGATCCCCAGTCGCTGTTTCATGCCCATGGAGAACTGTTTCACCTTTTTATTTCCCGTATCCGCCATATTTATGAGCTTCAGGAAACGGTCCACGCTGTCCATATGCACCAATCCCAGGCATTGGGCCTTCAGTATCATATTCTCCCTGGCTGTGCAGTTCGGATAAAGGCCCGCATTCTCTATGAGCATTCCCACACGGCGTCTGGCAGTCTGGTCAGATACCGGAGAGCCGAATAATGAGATTTCTCCCTCCGTGGGATGTGCCAGGCCGCAGAGCATTTTCAGCGTTGTGGATTTTCCCGCGCCGTTTCGGCCGATAAATCCATAGATCTCCCCCTTCTTAACATACATATCAATATGGTCCACAGCCGGCTTCTGCCCGTAAAATTTTGTTAAACCGTGGGTTCTCACCGCATAATCTGTATTCATTTTGTCTCCTCTCTTTTTTCCCTGCTGTTTTTCTTGCTAAAGCAGTTCCTCTTTACAAATTCAAGTATAAAGGCATAGATTGTAAAAAGCGAAAAGGAAAGGTTAAGAAAGTTTAAAGCCCATTCCCCAGACAGTCTGTATATAGGAATCCGTCCCGCTTGGTTTCAGCTTGGAGCGGATATTGCTGATATGGACATTGATGGTCTTGTCCTCCACAAAATACGCTTCCTCCCAGGCGTATTCATATATAAGCTGTTTCGTAAATACCTTCTTCGGATGCTTCATCAATAGTTCAAGTATGCGGAATTCATGCAGTGTCAGTTCCACAGGCTGACCGGCTGCCGTCATTTCCCGGGTCTCCGGGTCAAGGATCCAGTCTTTATAGTGCAGTTCTGTCTGGGCATCCGGCAGTTTTGAAGCCGGCAGGGAACGGAGCTGTACCTGGACCCGCACAAGCAGTTCTTTTAGATCAAAGGGCTTGCAGATATAGTCATTAGCCCCAGCGGTGAGAAGCTCCACCTTGCTGTCCAGCTCATTTTTCGCGGAAAGGACAATGACCGGGACTTTTCCCGCAAACATCCTGATCAGCTCCTCCCCTGTCATACCCGGGAGCATAAGGTCCAGAAGGATCAGATCAAACTCCTCCATGGAGAATCTGAGAGAACCTTCGCTCCCTGAAAATGCCTGTGTACACGCATATCCATTGCCGCTCAGATATTCTGAGACCATATTATTTATATTTGTATCATCCTCAATGATCAGTATTTTTGCCATGAAACACTCTCCTCCTCTTTCCTCCGGTATTTTCCGGGCGGTATACCGTATTTCTGTTTGAAACAGTATCCAAGATAATCCGCCGAAGAAAACCCGGTCCGCTCTGCTATCTCCTCCAGGGAATTTTCCTTTTCCTCAAGCATTCGGCATACAAGTTCCAGTTTATTTTCCATCTGCATCTGCCGGAAGGTCATGCCGTAATGGCTCTTCATCAGGCGCTGTACCTGGCGCACACTCAGCCCCAGCTCCTTTGCCAGCTCCCGGATCGTGATATGCACCGGGTCATCCAGAAAAATCCGCTCTATCTGCAGGTACTTTGCTTCATCCGAACAGGGAACATAGGTATCACCGGTATCCATGGTCCCTGTCTGATACAGCCTTCCCAGAGAAATGAACAGCTCACCGGCCAAAAAGGGCACCAGTGTCCGGTAACCCGGCAGTTTCTCCTGTATCTCGCAGATGATCCGCTTAAACGGCTCCCAAACCTCCCGCGGCCCCTCACCGATCCAGAACCGCTGGCTGAGGAGCTGTTCCAGCCATGGCTCCCTCTTTTTATGGCTTTTACGGTTCTCCCCGCCCCCGCAGACCAGGGGAACCGTATAATACATTACGATCTCCCTCATAGGTTCCTCGGATATTGTGATCTGTTCATGGGCAATACCCGGTCCTGTCAGATAAAAAGTCCCTTGTTTCAGCGTATATTCATCTCTGCGAAGGCGCAGCACGCCCTGTCCTGCTTCTATATAATGGATCTCATAACTGGCAATACTGTGGGAATGCATTTTGATATGTCCGGTGTTTCCTCTTCCGACGGACACTATATGGAATTGGATGCCCTCTAGGCTGAGTTTATAATTTACATCCGCCATTGTTGTTCTCCTTTTGGGATATCTCCCGAAGTCGTTACGTTTCCTATATTATACCGAATTAACGGAGATATGGAAACTATTTCTCTGTTTCCGGGACAGTTATTCTGGAAATAACGACATTTCCCTATGGAACTTGACGCTGCTCTGTCTTCTTATTTGTTTATCACTGTTTTACAATAAAGACAAACAGCCGTGCACGCGGCAGCCGTAAAATATGGCCATCTAAAGGAGAATTGCCTATGTACAGTAAAAAAGCTTATTTACAGCAGATTGAAGATGTGATTGCCAAAGGACCTTACCGGGACAACTGGGATTCTCTGTCACAGCACCGGACTCCCAAATGGTTCAGGGATGCCAAATTCGGTATTTTTATCCATTGGGGTGTGTACAGTGTTCCCGCCTTTGGAAATGAATGGTATTCCAGAAATATGTATATTCAGGGAAGCCCTGAATTCCGCCATCACCAGCAAGTATACGGCAGCCAGAAAGAGTTTGGCTACAAAGATTTTATCCCCCTGTTCAAAGCCGAACATTTTGACGCCGCCGCATGGACTGACCTGTTTCGGAAAGCAGGAGCCAGATATGTTGTGCCTGTGGCAGAACATCATGACGGCTTTCAGATGTACCGCAGCGACATTTCCCATTGGAACGCTTACGAAATGGGGCCGAAACGCGATGTACTAGGGGAACTGACGGAGGAGATGGGGAAAAGAGGACTTGTAAACGGCGCTTCTACCCACCGCATAGAGCATTGGTTCTTTATGGGACACGGGAAGGATTTTGAGAGCGATATCACAGATGCGGAAAAAGAAGGGGACTTTTACTGGCCCGCCATGCCGGAGGGTGACCACCAGGACCTGTTCAGTGAACCGGTTCCCACAAAAGACTTCCTGGAGGACTGGATGATCCGGACTTGTGAACTGATTGACCGCTATCAGATAAAAGAGCTGTATTTTGACTGGTGGATCCAGCACAGCAGCGCCAAACCTTATCTCCAAAAAATAGCGGCTTATTACTACAACCGGGCAGTGGAATGGAATGAGGAAGTCCTCATTGCCTACAAGCATGATGCCTTTATGTTCGGCACCGCCCTTGTAGATATCGAACGGGGACAATTTGCAAATGTCCAGCCGTTTTACTGGCAGACCGACACGGCTATTGCGAAAAATTCCTGGTGTTATACAGAAAACAATGATTTTAAAAAGGCAAAGGATATTATCTGTGACCTGGCAGATGTGGTCAGCAAAAACGGAAACCTCCTTTTGAATGTGGGGCCAAAAGCGGACGGGACCATATCAGCCGAAGATACCGCTGTCCTTCTTGAGATCGGGGAATGGCTGGAGGCCAACGGGGAAGCGATCTATGGCTCCCATGTCTGGCGCACCGCGGCGGAAGGTCCTACTATAGTGGAGGAAGGGCAGTTCACGGATGGGAAGGATAAGGTTTTTACAAAAGAGGATTTCCGCTTCACCGTAAATGGATCTCATCTGTATGCCATCTGTCTGAGCTATCCCCATGACGGGCACATAACCATAAGATCCTTGGCTGAACAGGATGCCTCCTGTCTTCCGAAGTTTCATGGTATCATCGATGCGGTGGATGTGCTGGGGTTTGAGGAGACTCCGGTGTGGAAACATACGGAAAACGGGCTGGAGATTGAGACCCGGAATGTCAGAACCGATAAACCGGTGGTGTTTAAGATCACAATGAGATAGCGATATATCCTGCCGTACAGACCGTCTCAGCGGACTGTGCGGCAGGATATTTTTATTTCAGAAGCTGTTCAATGCCCCTGCACAGGGCATCCACGTTTGTCTCCAGTATTTCCGCTCCATACTCCCGGGAAGCATACCTTCCCGGGTCGGCTCCTGCCACAGCCACAGGCGGCTCCCCGCCGTCCCGGATCCGCTCAAGCTGCACCAGTTCCGGCCTTACTGCCATGGTAACGGACGTTTCATTGGCTGCCGCATGGTCATTTTGAAACCTCAGTCTGTCATCCTCCACGAAGTCAAAGGCAGTCACCCCGATCAAGCCGCACGTATCCCGCAGCTCCCCTTTGAGTGCCGCAAACTGCCGGATAGACGGCCCATGGCCGTGGGCTGCCAGGATGGTGAATCCGGCCCTGGATAAGTTGGCGCCAATGCGCAGGATCATACTGCGGTATTCCTCATCCGGCATCCAGTACGCACTTCCCGGAAGCTGCTGCATTTCATAAGGCACGATGGCGCCCCCTGTACAGATATCCATCCCATACAGCTCCCTCTCCGGGTCCCTGTAAAACCGGTCCGGCCCCAGAAAGAGCTTAGGCAGAACGATCCCGCCAATTCTCCGCGCCGCCCGCATAAACAATTCCTGCGATTGGATTCCATCCGCTCCCAGGGGAAGATGAGGCCCATGCCATTCCAAAGTCCCCAGCGGCAGATACGCCACAGGGCAGGTCTGCAGCCGTTCCTTAAATTCCGCGGGGCATAATTCCTCGTACAAAACTTTTTCTATCATATGTCAGTTCCTCCCTGATTGACCCCTTACTCTTTTTTATTATGTTTCGTATAATATTATCATAAAACTTAATGACGCAGCATTCAAGATATAATCCGGGCTAATTTTCGTATTTCCATTTACACCTTATCAATAATTCCGTATACTTATTTTAACAATAAGGAGGGTGTGGCGGATATATGGATCTTAATTTACTAATCATGAAAGATTATTTAACAGAACGGCATATTAAGGCTGAGTCAAGGATAAGTGATCCTCCTTTAAAATTCAGCAAAATACGGATCCGGCCGGATAAAGGCAGCATGGAGGAAAACACGTTATACGTGGAACCAGGGAACACTGCATATGAAGACCGGGAAGGTTCCCTTCTGCGCTGTAAAGATGACCGGATCTTTCTGCCTGGGATAAATTTGTTTGAATCTGTTAATGTAGTGCACGAGTGTTTTGAGTCTTACAGTCAATGGTTAAAGACATTGGAAGAATCCATAGACTGCAAAGAACCGCTGCAGTGTCTGGTTGACGCATGTAAACCGGTACTCCCCTATCCAATCGCCGTGGTCCGTCCGGATACAAAGCTGCTTACAGCCAGCAGTCATGTCCAGGATCTCAGTATGTATCCGGTCCTGCAAAATTTAATACAAACCGGATACATGTCCATGGAGGATAATCTTTTTTTTGCAAATGACGCAAACGCATTTGTCTTTCTGGCAAGCCATGAACCACAGCTTGCGCTTAACGCGGACGGTACCCGGGCCCTTAAAGCAAACCTGCTGGTAAAAGGACAGAGAGAGGGCATTGTTTTTGCATTTGAGGGCAAGAACGGATTTCGGGACTGCGATATTTTTTTACTGGAAATCCTTCAGAAATATCTTGAAAAATGTCTGTTAAGATATCAGGGACTTTATATCTCGGATTCCGTATTAGGTACCTTTCTGAAAAACAGCATTATAAATGAATCCCTCGACAAAGAAGAATTATCCTATGTGCTCTCAATCATGGATTGGTCAGATGAAGATTATTTTTTAGTCATGCGCATGATGTATAAACATTTATCCGTTACACAGCCTTACGCGTACCTGATGCGCATCGGCAAACAGATACAGCAGAAGATCGGCAATTGCTGCTGCTTGTTCATTCACGGCGAACTTACCGCTATATTTAACTGCAGCAAAGGAATTCACTCAGATAAACTGCTAAAACACATCCGGGAATTTCCTTATCTCATGTCCTGTTATGTGGGATGCAGCTTTCCCTTCCGGGGTCTGGAGGATTTTCTTCCATTTTATAAACAGGCAGGCATCGCCTTAGGCTACGCGCAGGAACAGACAGAAAACTTTTCCATAATCTCTGCAGAACAGATAATGCTGAAGCAAATCGAGAATACAACCCGGGATACGGATCTACAGTATTGGATACACCCCGACATACTACATCTCTCTGAAATGGACCGAAAGTATCCGACCGACAATTTGTATACGCTGTTTATTTTTCTTCTGTGTGCCGGAAATCTGACCGATGCGGCTATTATTATGGGACTTCACCGTAATACGGTAAAATACCGCATTTCCAAGATCCGGGAGATCATCTCCAATGATATTGATTCTCCCTCCAGCCGTTTGATCCTTCTATCCTCCATGCTGCTGCACGGTTTATCCTCATTTTGGGATAATAATATTTAATTTCACAGAGTTGCAAGATAAATTTTCCGCCATTTTATTTAAATGGCGGTTTTTTTTATTAATTTATTTCTCTTTAAAATTATTGATAGAAAATGACAAAATCACCGCGTTAATTTGTAGAACTATGACGTATACGGAGAAAAATGTAGTTGTTATAATGGAATTAAGAAAAAGAAAAGAGATAACATGTTTATGCGGGAAAACATCAAAGCCGGAAAGTCAAAGACTTCAAAAGAGGAGGTGGCAGTAAAGATCAAATATTGTACTGGCCTTATGGGTTCAAGGACACCAAAATTCCAAGATAAAAGAGAAAGGGGGATGTAAATGCTGAATCTTATTATAACCATTGTCTTAATTGCTATCTGTATTTTTCTGATAAACAAAAATTTCAACACACAGCTTGTATTTCTTTTCATGGGACTGGGCCTGGCTTTCGCCATTACGGTTGTAACGAAAACATCCGTCGCAAACGCATCCAGCGGTAATATCTATCTGGATATATTTGAAGCGTTAAAGGAAACATTTATCTCTAATTTCAGTTCCACAGGTATGTCCGTAATACCGATTTATGCGTACTCTGTGTACATGAACAAGATCAATTCCTCACAGGTATTGGGACAGCTAATCGCAAGGCCGATCGCACACGCAAAAAACCCGTATTTTATCGGTACATTTTTGGCGATCATGCTTTGCGGGTTAATGCGTATAGCCATTGTTTCCGCATTTGCTATTATGGCATTGGTGCTGACTACCTTATATCCGGCGCTCACCCGGGCCGGTATGAGCAGGCAGAGTGCTATCGCCGCAATTTTTGTGGGTACCTGCTTTGACTGGGGACCGGCGGACTTCGTGATCGCCCAGATGACATCAGGGATCGAGGGATTCTCCGTTCCGGATTATTTTCTGAATGCTTCCATCAGAGTCGTTCCTATTGTTTTGATCATTGTGGCATTGTTGTCCGGGTTTGTACTGCAGTTTATTGACAAACGTTCCGGGTATAAATTCGGAGAACACAGACCGGACAAAGAGGAAGAACAGACAACAGAGCCCCTGCCCAAGTTCTATGCTGTTCTGCCGCTGCTTCCGCTGATCCTTATATTGGCATTCAGCCCCCTGTTCCACACCGGAATCTCTCTAAGCGTAATGGGCGCTGTTGTGATCTCTGTCATTTTGGTAGCTGTTATCGAGATGCTGCGAAAAAAACAGCTCCGCTCCTGCTTCAATGATATATTGAGCTGGTTTACCGGGATGGGGACTGCTTTCAGCAACCTGCTCACTTTGATCATCTGCGTACAATTCTTTGCCAGCATGTTAGGCAGACTTAATGGTTTTACCTTCCTTATCAATACAGCCCTGAACGCAGGATTTAACGGTTATATACTATTGATCCTGTTTGGCCTGCTGATGTATATGGCCTGTCTCATGCTGGGTGACGGCGGTGTTATGGGCATCACCCTTGCACCTCAGCTTTTAGGCATTGCGGCATCTCTGGGGATCAGCCCTTACGCGGCTATACTGCCTATGCAGCTTGCATATGGCGCACGTTGTATCAACTTAGGGACAAGTCCCCATATGCAGTATGTCACAAGGGAAAGCCAGTCCAAGTTCAACCAGATATTAGTCCGCTGCGCAGTACCGGAATTTTTAATGTATGCACTGACCTTTATCTTTTCACTGATCATTCTTTAATACCAGATAATTAAGCCAAAGGAGGTAATAAATTTATGAATATCACAGAAAAAGAAAACATACGCTGCTTTTACGCACATAAAACACCGGACCATTTTCCGGATTTATCCAAAGGCCTGTACACTCACCATCCTATTCTGGGATTCGCGGAAAGACCAATCCTGGATGGAACGACTGACTGGTTTGGGGTACAGTACAGCTATGATGAACTGATTGGGACTTACAGCGTTCCGCGCGCGCCCTATGTGCTCACAGACATAACAAAATGGCGGGAGCAGGTCAAAATCCCTGATGTTGAGCATATGGACTGGGAAAAGGCCGCCCGTCTGGACTTTATCAGTGATGAGATCCGTGAAAACATGCTGGTAAGTATATTGATCCAATGCGGCATTTATGAGAGGTATCACTCACTCATGGGTATGGAAGAAGCAATGATCGCCCTGTTGGATGAACCGGAGGACGCAAAAGACCTCATCGATGCCATTGGAGATTATAAGTATAAACTGATCGAGAAAGTGATCATGTATTATAAACCGGATATTATCCGCCAGCATGATGATTATGGAACCCAGCAAGCCATGCAGATGCAGCCTGACCTCTGGCGGCGCCTTATCAAACCACATACAAAAAGAATCGTAGAGTTGTGCCATAGTAAGGGGGTCTTCTATGAACAGCATTCCTGCGGCATCATTGAACCGATCATTGATGATTTTGTAGAAATTGGCGTTGACAGCTGGCAGGGAATGCATATCAATAATGTTCCGGAACTCAGAAAACACACCGGTAACCGCCTAAACTACCACATGAGTCTGAACATTCCGGATTATCAGGTGGCAGACGCGGCTGGCTGGCTTACAGAGGCCCAGCTGCGGGAGGATGTCCGCAATACTCTTCTCTCCTGTGCCGGAAACGGCTGTTACTTTACCGTACCTGCCAGTGTCATAGGAAATGTGAACTGGTGGGGAACATCTGTGATCAATGAGGAGATTGACAACTTCAGACGTGAATACAGATATTGAACAGAAAAAACAATCATTGATATGTGAGGTGGATATTCATATGAGTAAAAAAGAGTTAACAGAAAAAGAAAACCTGCATCTTGTTTTGGAAGGCAGGACACCCCAGTGGGTCCCCTCTTTTATGGATGCCTGTTCTTTTGTCTCCTCAGTTGCCATCGGCAGAAAAAAAGATCCCAAAACAGGGCTTATGGTTGATGTGTTCGGAACAGAATTTACAAGTACCATAGACGGTCCCATGGTGAATCATACCAAACAAGGGGGATTCCGGCTGAAAGACATAACAAAGTGGAAAGAGATCATGCCCGACATTGACCTGTCAGCCATTGACTGGGAAGAGGATGCTAATATTGTCAGGAATAAACTCACAAAGCCTGGGCAGGCCATTAATTATACAGGAGCCTGGCTCTGGGAACAAATGCATTACATGATGGGCTTTGAAAACGCGCTGGCCTCTCTTGTGGAGGAACCTGAAGCCAGCTTTGAGCTGCTGAATGCTCTGGCAGACTTTTATATTGAAGCTCTTAAATATGCCTGTAAATATCTGAAGCCGGATATGATCATGGTCCAGGATCATGTTGCCACCCACAAAGGCCTGTTGATCTCTCCCAAAACATTCCGGGAGCTGATCAAACCAGTAGAAAAAAGAGTCGTTGACGCGATTCTGGAGATTGGTGCCTATCCGGAAATCCACGTGGACGGTAATATTGAAGCCATTATCGGGGATTATGCAGAGATAGGATTTAAAGTGATCCAGCCTTTCCAGGTCTTCAATGACATTAACCGCGCAAAAGTAAAATACAGTATGACAGCCATAGGCGGCTGGGATGCCTTTGGACCGGGAAACCAGGAAGATTCCACTGAGGAAGAGATCCGGGCGTCTGTACGTCTTGCCATTGACACCTATGCCCCCGGCGGACGTTATGTCTTCTGGGAATCCGGTGCCACGGATGCTTTTCCGGAAACCGTGAGGATCATCAGGGATGAAGCCAGGATTTATGGTCATCAATACTATAATAAGTAAAGAAAAAAGGGCTGCAGGGAAATGAATTTCACATATATTCATTTTCCAACAGCCCTGTCTGTCCTTATACCCGCTTAAATATTCGTGTTATAACCTGCCAGCTCTTTCAGTTTTTCTCCGCACACTTCAAAAAACATTTTATAACTTTCACAGAAATAGTTTTCATACGTCCCTGTATTTCCATCCCAATCAAAATTCCGTCTGCATCCGCCTCTGCACAGCCGGTAATACTTACACTCACGGCATTTTGCCTTCATTTCCAGGGATTTTTCTGTGAATTGTATTTCTCTCCTCCTGCAGTCAATATCCTCAAGCCGGTCATGATTAAAATTACCCAGATAATATTCATCCATCATATAAAAATCACAGGGATATACACTCCCGTCAGCTTCCACTACATTCTGTATTCCGCATACGCCTCTCTGGTCACAGCACTCCGGCATATATCCGGCCATCATGCCCACCCAGGCGTCAAACTGACGAATATATGGCTGTTTTCCCCTTTTCACATCCCTGTACCACAGTTGAAACAGCTCAATCAAAAACTGTCCGTATAACTTTGGGGTAAGGGAATATGAGGCTTTGCCGCGTACTTCCCCAATAGGGTCAAGGCAGGCAATGTACTGCTGATAGTTCCAGCCTTTTTCTTTATAATCATAATAAATCTCTTTGATATTACGGGCCACAGAAGAAGTCACCACAGTCAGTATATTATACGGCACTTCGTGTTCATCCATCAGCTTTGCCGCCCGGACAACGCAGTCATAGGTTCCCTTTCCCGCCGCATCCCTCCGGCAAGCATCATGGATTGTCTTTGTCCCATCCACAGAAAGTCCCACCAGGTAATCATTCTCTTTAAAAAAACGGCACCACTTTTCATCCACAGCATATCCGTTTGTCTGAAAAGAATGCTGTATCATCAGATTCTTCTTATTATATTGCTGTTCCAGTGCTGCCGCCTTTTTAAAAAAATTCATTCCCCTAAGTGTCGGCTCTCCGCCCTGATAGGTAAAGGAAATGGACTGGTCCGCCCGCAGCATGGTTTTCCGTATCACATTTTTTAATGTCTCTTCTGACATGAAGCCATAAGATTTCGTCTTACGCTTACACGCCTCATCACAGTAAAAACAATAACTGCATTTCATATTGCACATACTGGAAGCTGGTTTCATCAAAACACTTACCGGCGGCATCCTGTCCACCCCTTTCCATATTTTTAATCTGACACCGGAGCGATCACAGGCGGTTCTTCTCCTGCCTTGCTCATCTCCTGCCGCAGTATCTCTGCCAGTTCCCGCCGTACTGCCTGATACCTGTCGTCTCTCACCAGGTTATGCAGCTCAAACGGGTCTTCCTGCAGATCATAGAAGAAATCCTCCTCATAATAACTGCTGCCCTTATGGTCACATCCGTTTTTCCCCGGCGCAAAAACGCTGTAGAGATACCTTTCGGTCCGGATACATCTCCCCACCCTGCTTTCACTGATCTGGGCAAAAGCCAGATTCGCCCTGCCGTCTGTATGTCCGTCTGCGATCCGTTTCAGGTTTTCCCCGATCATGCAGTCACCCACCAAAACACCTGCCATAGCCAGAAGAGACTTTGGAAGGCTCGCCGTGCTGACAATATCCTTTACCACTTTGCCGCCCCGGAAACCCGGACCTGAGATCACCAGCGGAACCCGCAGACAGGCTGTATGGCAGGAACGCTTATAGTCATCACCGCCGCAGAGATGCCTGTCTTTATTCCTGGTCTTAAAATGGCTGCCATGATCCGAGGCAAAAACAAGAATGGTATTCTCATATAAGCCCTTCTTTTTCAGCGCCTCCATGATCCTGCCCAGGTTATCATCCAGACTTCTGCAGCATCCCAGATAATCCGGGTACATCTCCTTCGCGTCACCGCCCAATGCCTGCAGATCACCCGGAAGCTCAAAATCTTTAAATCTCTCCTTCGACCCTTTCGGTCCCTCATAACATGCGCGGTCATTTTGATGATGCGGCTCAATCTGGGATATGGTCAAAAAGAACGGCTTTGTATGTTCCTGCCCCTCTATAAACTCCAATGCAAAATCTGTGATCCGGTCCGCACGGTATCCTTTGAATTCGCACTTATTCATATTTTCATCAAATACATACCCGTCATATCCGTGGGACGTGAACTCCAGTACATCAGCAGCCCGCCAAAATCCTTGATACCCGCCTCTGCGCTCCCTGGGAATGGCCTTCCGCTCATAATCCGCAGCGGCACCTTGGCTTGCCAGATGCCATTTCCCCACATAAGCAGTCTCATATCCCGCCTCATCGAAATAATCCGCCACTGTTTTCACATCCCGCGGAAGGGCCTGCCCATTCTTGTAACAGTTTAATTCCGTGGGATACTTTCCTGTCTGGAAGATAGCCCGGCATGGCCCGCATACCGGCTGGGCAGTAAAAGCATTTTCAAACATAACGCCCTCTGATGCCAAAAGATCAAGATTCGGGCTGATCTCCAATCTCTGTCCGTAACATCCTAAGGTATCGGCCCTCTGCTGGTCCGTGAAGTAAAATATAATATTTGGTCTGTCCATGATCCTTCTCCTTTACTTTAATCCCGAAGTCACAATCCCCTGCACGAAATATTTCTGGGCACACAGGAAGATGATCACCATAGGTATCACTACGATAACAGACGCTGCCATCAACTGGTTCCAGAGTATGTACCCGTCACTCTTGAACATTGTAAGCGCCAGCTGCACTGTTTTCATTCCGTCTGAGTTCGTCATGATCAGCGGCCACATATAGTCATTCCATACAGCCACACTTTTGGTCAGGCCCAGAGTTGCAATGATGGCTTTGGAGTTTGGCAGATAGATGGTAAAATAGGTACGCCATTTATTACATCCATCTATTTCCGCTGCCTCGTCAAGAGACTTGGGGAAATTCTCATAGAACTGCTTACACAGGAATATACCATAAGATCCGGAGACCAGGGGAATGATCAGTCCCGCAAAAGAATTGATCAGTCCGGTGCCCCCCGCACCCAAAAGATCATTTCCCCCTGCCAGAGGAAATTTTGCCATGATCAGGAAGGTGGGAAGCATGGTAACCTGGGGCGGCATCATCAGTCCGATGAGGATGAACATAAACAGGACCTTTGAGCCTTTAAACTTAAGCCTGGCAAAAGCAAAGCCGGAAATGGAGTTAAACAGTATGGAAAACAATACCGCCGCCAGGGTTATGAAGACCGAATTTCTGAAGTAGATCACCCAGTTCGCGCCGTTAAGTGCATCTATATAGTTCACAAAAGAAAACTTTTCCGGAAGCAGGTGAAAGACCGGAGACTTGATCTCTTCCATTGTCTTAAATGATGTTGTGACCATCATGATGATGGGTGTTATCATGACCAGCGTTGCTAATGTCATACATAGGATCCATATCTTATGGCCATATTTCTGTTTTCTCATAGCGCTCCTCCTTATGAAACATCAATATCCTGACCACTGCCGCCGAACTTAAACACGCCTATTGTGATCAACAGCGAAAACAGCAGTAAAACTACAGAAATAGCACTGGCATAGCCCATCTTAAATTCAAGGAAGCCGCGCCGGTATATCTGATGAACAATGGTGGTGGTCTTATTCAGCGGTCCTCCGTTTGTCATCAGGTTTATCTGCTCAAATACGGAGAAGCTGTTCATGATCCCGGTAACCAGCAGAAAGAATGTGGTGGGCTTTAACAAGGGCCAGGTAATGTGAAGAAACTTTTTGATCCCGTTTGCCCCGTCCAGAGACGCGGCTTCATATAAGGAATCCGGTATAGAAGTCAGTCCCGACAGGAAGATGACCATGGAATACCCGCAGCCCTTCCATATACTCATGATAATGATACAGCCCATGGCCATTTTGGGGTCCTGGAGCCATTGTCTGGTGGAGGCCCCGAATAATTTTAAAATAGAATTCAGCAATCCATAGGTGGGGTCATAGATCCAGAGCCAGACCATTGACATACAAACCATTGACATGACATTCGGCAAATAGAAGGCTGTCCGAAACGCAGGAATCAGCTTTGACTTTCTATATAGCATCACTGCCATCAGAAGTCCCAGCGCCAACTGGGAAAACAAAGTCAAAACCGTATACGCCAAGGTATTCTTCACTGAGATCAAAAAATCCGAATCTTTTAACAAATTGATATAATTCTTCAGTCCCACAATGTTGGGGGAGCTGTATAAGTTAAAGTCCGTCACACTGTAAAAAAGCACAAAACCTATGGGTATCAATATAAAGACCGTAAATACAAAGTATGCTGGAAAAATCATAATATAGGCACAGGTATCATACCTGCTTTTCTTCCTCTTTTTCGCTGCCGCGCCTGCCATTTTCCTTCCTCCATTCCTAAAAATAAGTCAAAAAGGGCCGAAGAACACAATAGAATCAGTTTCCGTCACTGTATTCTCCGGCACTTCCTTATTACTTATTATTGATTATCTATTTCTTCCTGAATCTTTGCAGCCGCATCATCCAACGCTTTCTGCGGCGTGCTCACATCATACATGATCTCCTCCATGGCCTGGTTGATAATGTTATAAACAGAGTTGGCATAGGGAACCTTGGGTGAACCGGTACCGCAGGCTACTGTTTCAAAAATCACGGGATTCACTTCCGGATTGGCCTCGATAAAGCGGTCACGCAGGGATTCTCTCACTGGTGTTGCGCCAAATTCTTCATAGCGTTTCCACATATTTTCCGGCCTGGAAATGTATTCAATGAATTTCCAGGACTCTTCCGGATGTGCGGTTTCGCTGCTCATAAACATAAAACTGACGCCGCAGAACGCTGCCTGTTTTGTCTCTTTCAGAGGCGGTGCCATAGCGATCTTGCCTTCTAATCCGCTGTCGCTCCATTTCTTAAAATCAGTATCAGCACCCATGGTAATGGCGGCAAGTCCGGTCTGGAACGGATTCTGGTCTGCATTACTGCTGTCCCATGAAATTATGCCTTCATCCTTGATCTGTTTCATGAACTCTGCCGCTTCCACTGCCTCCGGCGCGTTGCATAAAATCTCATTGGTCTCCTCATCCACAAGATTCTTCACTCCGTTCTGCTCTATAAATGCGGAAAAGAAGTGCTGCATAGTGCTTCCTGATGTAGGCAGTCCGAAACCGGTCTGCACTACCGTATCGCCGTCTTTTTTCACAAGCTTTTTATGTGCTTCCAGAAGCTCATCCCAGGTGGTCGGCGGGCTGTTGGGGTCAAGTCCTGCCTCCTCGAACATCTCCTTGTTGTAGATGATGATACGCGGGTCAGGCAAAACGGGGATACCGTACTGTTTTCCGCCCATCTGCCCGGATACCATTGTACTTTCCAGGAAATCCTCTTTTCCGTCCCATCCTTCCATATACTCATCTAAGGGCGCATACTGTCCGAGAGGGATCCTGGTCCCCATGGAAGCCATGGTGAAGTTAATGACATCCGGCGCTGTTCCTGATGCAAACCCGGTGTTTAACTTCGTCTCAAAATCATCACCGGCAGGGCTTTCCTGATACTCTACCTCGATGCCCGGATATTCTTTCTCGAATCCTTCGATCATTTCCTGCCAGTATACCTTTTTTTCATTGTCTGTTCCTGTTCTTAAGAACACGATCTTTGCTTTCTCCTCACTGCCGGAAGCTGTTTCATCACCGGCCTTGCCTGACGCCGCCTTGCTGTTATCCCCGTCCTTGCCCGAGCTGCCGCACCCTGTGGTTCCCAGTATGGTTGACACCCCCACCAATACAGCACACATTAACGCTAATTTTCTCTTCATGCCTTTCTCCTCCATTCATTTTGAATGTATTTACCATTTATCTTGTATGACATTAGTATAAAAAAAACAGGATGCAAAAACTATATCTCAGATTTAGATATAATTGCATTCTGTTTTGTTGTTCCTTCCAATCACGCCGGGTTCTGCTCATCTGTTTATGGAAAACAGGATGATATTTACATTTATTGTATCCTCTTTAGATTCAATTTCCGGTATTCCAGGGGTGTCATCTCATATCTCTCCTTGAAGGCACGGTTAAAATGCGAGGTATCAAAAAATCCGCATTGTTTTGCAATACACTGGACGGATTCCGTTCCATCCTGCAGAAGGCCAAGGGAAGCTTTCAGTCTCACATCCAGGATATGATCGCTTAATTTTTTTCCGGTCTCCTTCTTGAAGACAACGGAAACATAGGTGCGGTTCAAGTGTACCTCCCGGGATATTTCTTCCAGAGAGATCCTTTCGGGATAATTCATATCCACATAGTCCATTATCTTTTGTACTGCTGCGGAATACGTCCCCTGCTGTGTTTTCTTTCGGATAATATCTGTCAGTTCTTTCTGGAAATGGAGAATATCCCGGCTTAACAAAGTAAATTTTGCGTAAGTCTCCCCCATATTCACCCGCACCTGTTCCACACATGCTATCTCACGGTCCGACAACTCATACCCCTGTACCTTGTTTATATAAACAGAAAGCAGCTCCATCCCTAAAGCCTTCAGATAATTTTGGGAGATAAAGTCTCTGCTTTCAGCCTCCCGAAAAAAGGCCCCGGTTCTCTCCATGGCTTTGTCCAGCTCCCCTGCATCTAAAAAACGGGTGATCTCTTTTATCTCATCACTGTAATACCATTTATCCTTATTCTGGGTAATCGTCATCTGGTCATATAGCTGAACCCCCGTACTGTCAAAAAAATATTTATTGTTCCATGCCACAAAAGCCTGACGGTATAGATCCTTCAGCGCACCATACCCCTTTTTTACCATGCTGGCCCCCACAAAACAGCCGGATCCCAAATGTCTTGCAATAACTTCAGCCAGCTTTCCCAAAAAAATCTCCCTCGTATTCCTGATATCCTGATTGTATATCAATATATACTTTCCCTGGCCTCCCGAAATACAATATCCCGTAACCTGCTGTTCCATGAGAAAAATGCTTATGATCTCCGTCATCCGTTCATCTTCCGCATCATCTGAATGGGAAATGACTGCAAGGACCAGGCCCTCCCTCTTCAACGGAATCTTATTTACATGGAAAAACTCTGTCGTTAATGCCTCATCCGCCTCATTTTTTCCTTCCAGCAGTTCATGAAACCACAGGGCAAAGATATCCTCCTGCCACTGCCTGGGATTTTCCTGTTCCTGTTTCCTGACAAATTGTTCTGCTTCGCAGAGTATTTCTTTTACCTTTTCCTTTGTTATCTCAGGTTTCAGTATAAATTCGTTGGCACCCAGCCGCATGGCTTCCCTGGCATAATGGAACTCATCATAAGCGCTGAGAATGATCTTATAAACATTCAGAGGCAGATCCTTAACAGCAGCCAACAGTTCCAGGCCATCCATCACCGGCATCATAATATCGGTAAAGATCACATGAATGTTTTCCTGTTGGCAGTATTCTAAAGCCTGCTTTCCATCACTGAACATCCCCACAACCTGATACTCTTCCCCGGCCTCCTCTATTTTCTTTTTCAACCACTGCCGTGTGATCCCTTCATCATCCACTATAATGATCCGCATCTTTTTCCTCCATATTACCGCTCCGTTCTTTCGCCTCATAGCTGAACGGTATCCTTATCTCTATGCTGATACCATCCTTCCCATTTTTATAGGCCGACAGGCCATAGGCAGTTCCAAAATAAAGCACCAGACGCTTCTGTACATTTTGTACGCCAATACTGCTGAACTTGCCGGACTCCTCCACCATTGGATTTTCGATCAATTCCCGTATCTTCTCTAGATTTTCTCCGGAACCATCATCTGAAACACAGATAACCGCCGTATTTCCCTCTCTGCATCCCTCTATGATAATATGACCTGCACCTTCCTTCCCGTTAAACCCGTGCAAAATGCAGTTTTCCACTAACGGCTGTACAGAGATTCTTGGAATCTGGCAATTTTGAATGGCTTCATCCATCCTGATCTGCCAGTCAAACGTATCCTGGTAGCGGTTATCCATCAAGATCAGATACTTTTCCACTGACTCGATCTCTTCCTTCACAGGAATCAATTTACGGTAATCGGAGTATGTTCCCTTTAATAAACCGGCTAGTGCAAGTAATGACTTCTGCGCTTTCTCATTCATATCCATCTCGATCAAAAACCGTATGGACGCAAGTGTATTAAACAAAAAATGAGGCTTGATCTGTTCCTGCAGCGCCTTCATCTCCAGCGTCCGCTTTTCCTCCTCCTTTTGCTCCAGCTTATCGATCAGATCCTGGATCCTGGAGATCATCTTATTAAACTGCAGATTCAGCTCGCCAAACTCATCCATGGGGCCTACCTGTGTCCTTACACTGAGGTCTCCCTTATAGATGGTATGGATATCCTTTTTTAACTCTGTAAGCGGCTTACTTATAAATTTCGCATTAAACGCTGACATGATCAGTGCCAGTCCCAGATATGCAATGGAAATCCCAAAAAATATAAGAAACGTCCTGTTATTTGCCCAGATGGATTTGGCAGCTTCACTATATCTGATGATCTTCCACCCGGTTGTTTTGTTGGTCACAAAGTAGATACGTCGCAGGGCGCCGCTGATCTTCTCCTGGAACACCCCCTCCTCACCACTGCTTAGATGGTCCACGATATTCCTGTCCAACCTGGTATTTTCTTTGATACTCTCGTCTGTCCCTGTGATTATCCTTCCCGTTTCATCAAGCATAACTACCTTTTCCCGATTTTCATGCGTGGCATTCAGCATCAGCGACTTCAGCTTTTCCTGCTCAATGATTATGTCCATGAGGCCCACATATCTGCCGCTGTTCAGATTTTTTATGTAACGGAATCCATGGACAGATGTATCCCCGTCTGTCTTTTGCAGTTCCTTGCTGAGATACCAGGGTATGTATTGAATTTTATTACCGCTCTCCTCCAGGCTGTCAAACCACGGCTCTTGTTCCAGCTTGTCCAGTTCCGGATATTTGCAGGTGGTCTGCTCCTCATTCAGGGAAGTATAGTTATATCCGTTACTCCCCATGAGCCTCATCCCGTACTCCATATTACTGTAAATGGTGCGGCTGCTGACAAAATACTCTTTTATCTTCTTTTCTGCCTGCATGGCATCATATTCACTGTCATACTCCTTTTTAGAAAGCATCTTGTTTATATCCGCATTTAGATAGAAATAGGAGGAGTACGAAACAATCTCACGGAACATCTTCTCATAGCTTTCATCTATTTGATTCAGAATCATCAGTTCAGAATGGTCCAGCTCTTCCCCGGCCTCTTTCTTTATGAAACCAAACAATACGACAGAGAGAACCACACATGGAATCACAAATAATATCACATTTGACAAAAATATCTTCTGGCCTATGCGTAAACCTTTAAACTTTTCTCCTATTTTCATCTGTCTTCCCCGGTTCTTTTGGATCACTTCCCTATTTTACCTAATAATTGTAGCCCATGGACTTTAAAAATTCAACTCAAATAACCAAAAGAAAACAGCACAGCAATGATCCTCTCATTCTCTGTGCTGTTTCTATTCGTCATATAAATCCGTTTCCTGATGCGATCAATATAATTTTGCACCTGCCGGGATACGGTCATCCACCATCAGCAGATTCAGCCCTTCTCTTCCGTCTTCCTCGTGTACTGCTGAGATCAGCATACCGCAGGAATCAATGCCCATCATCTTTCTGGGGGGCAGATTTACAATGGCGATGGCTGTTTTTCCGATCAGATCTTCCGGTTCATAATACTCATGGATTCCGCTTAAGATCACGCGTTCCGTATCTGTCCCGTCATCCAGAATGAATTTCAGAAGCTTCTTGCTCTTGGGAACTGCTTCACAAGCTTTGATCTTTACGGCACGGTAATCGGACTTGGAAAACGTTTCAAAATCAACCATTTCCTCAAACAACGGCTCGATCTTCACCTTGGAAAAGTCAATTTTTTCTGCTGTTTTTCCCTCTGTCACAACCGCTTTTTCAGCTGGTTTTTCTGTCTTGTTCTCGCCCTTCTTCGCATCCAGTGACTTCATGGTCGGGATTTTAAGTCAGTTTAATTTAAAATGGCTTATTTCCCTTTATTTAGCCGCTTTTCGGTATTTCGACCACAGCAATTTAACGCTGTTTCATTGATTAAAACTCTTGAATTTGTCGTACTCTTGTCGTATGGCGCACAAGTTGTCGTACCCTCTGTCAGTCCTAGCCGGACTCTTTCCTAAAATACATCCAATTTGTGTGCTAAATTTTCAATCGCTTCCTGTTTCTTTGCATCGGTGACTTCTGCATAAATGTCCATTGTGGTTTCAATATTAGCGTGTCCCATAATGGACTGGATCACCTTTAAATTTGTTTCATTCTCGCAAAACCTCGAACAAAAGGTATGCCTCAAATGATGACATGAGAAATGTGGTATTAGCACAGGCTCCCGGTGTTGCTTGGAAGCATTAACCACTTCTTCTGCATTGTACGATTCGTATATACGCTTAATTGCCCGGTTGATAGACTGCGGATTGTGGACGTATCCAAAACGGTTCATAAAGATAAAACCTTTCATCCCATCAATCTCCGTTTCATTGAATCCATTTTCCTGCTGGTCTGCAAGCTCCGCCCGGAGTGCATCATAGACCGCATCCATCATCGGAATAAATCGTATACCCGCTTCTGTCTTTGGGAGTGATATAGAAAATGTACACATCGGGTGTTCCTTAAATTCCCTGCTGTAATAAACCAAACTGTGGTTGATGCTGATTATACGTTTTTCAAAATTTACATCTTCCCACCTTATCCCGATTGCTTCCCCAATCCTGCACCCCGTCCCTAACAAGAACTTAAACAAAGATGTCCAGCGGTAATATGTAGGATTGTTTTCTATATAGTTTATAAAAGCTCTCTGCTGTTCCAGAGTTAAAGCGTGTCTTACGCCATGATTTCTACCCGGCTGTTTTTTTATCTGCGCCATAACCCCGTCACTCGGATTGTTACGGATAATATCATCCCGCACTGCCAACTGGAATGTTGGGTGAAGCACCGTATGAATTGTTTCTAATGTGTTAATCTGCATTTCCTTATCTTTCAGTAAATGCTGGTAGAATTGAAGCACATCAGAAAATTTTATCGCTGCAATTTTCTTCTTCCCAAACCCTTTCCTGATAAAACGGTCATACATATATTTGTAGTTCCTCATGGTTGTTCCCCTGAGTTCCGACTTTGTAGATATATACCTGTCAAATACAAAATTGACCGTTGCACTGCCAGCTACATAGGTATCCAATCCGTCTAACTGGTCTTTAATCAGCTTTTCTTCCCTCTCACGCAGCTCCATAATGTCCTTAGAGTATATGCTCCGGCGTTTCCCTTCCGGATCGGTATAGGTATAAACATATTTGCCATCGCAACTGCGTTGGGTTTCGCCTTTTCTTAAAACCCTCCCTTTATTATCCTTTCTTGATTTTGCCATCTCTGCTCCTTTCTCAAGGAAAGAGATTTCGTACTAGCTACTTATCGGTTCTTCCATTGCATACTGCAAATCAATCCCCTTTTGTAGCACCTGCGTTATGGTCATGTCATGTTTGGACGCATATTCTCTTAGTTTTGCGGCTTCTTCCTCTGTCAGCTTCAATCCGATAAGATTTTTTTTCGGATTGTCAGACTTTGGTCTGCCTGTCCTAGCCACAATATACACCTCCATCCATTTCATAATCATTATACTTTCAGTTTAACCAAAAGTCAACACTTATTTTTGGTTATACGAAAAATCTTTCTTTCCTGCATATACACAAATTTACTATTTCACACGAAATGATTCCAAATACTGGTCAAACACATCCAAATCCACCAATACCATTCTATCAATTTTCAATATAGCTCCCGCATCTTTCGCCAAAGTCTGAAATTTATTCATTCCCATGCTGTACATTTCTGCGCCTTCTTTATATCTGACTAACCTCTTTTTGTTAATCGCTTTCGGTATTCTCTGCATTAAAAATATCCTCCTATTTCTTTGCACAGCTTTATCTGCTAATAAACAGACAGAATACACTTCTCCCCATTTATTAGCAGATAAAAACTGCAATACAGGTGGCAGCTCATTACACCGCCCACATCGGTCTTGCACCGTCATTTCATTGACCGGATTGCGGTTCCCCGCAACCCGGAAGTATCATTATCACAGATATGCTTCATCGCCCCATGTAACTGCTACATATTTTGCCCGATCTCGTTCGCTCCTTACCTTCGCTTCAATGTCCTGTTCCAACATTTCCTCACGTTTCACCCTGTTAAAAAACAGGGCAGGTACGTCATGGCGCATCTGCTTAGTGGCTCTGCATATCCTCACGTCCTGTATGCAATACAGTATTCAATTTTCAAGGTACACCGCTGTAAATCTGTCAGCTATGGAAAAGGGCAGCTAACCACCCGTTATACCGCTTCAAACGCCAGTATCTTTGTAATCAGCTTTGTTTCAAGCCTCCGGCGCAGTGTTTCATCAACACAATAATGAAGCCGCCCTCCCTCGTCATACATCTTCCGGGTGGACAGGGTAATTATGTATCCCTCATAGTGCTTCAGGACTTTGTTGATTGCCAATACATCGCCTTCTGATGCTGCCTTTATGATATGGAAAGGCAGCAAATTCTTTTCTTCTCTGCTCCTACATCTTTTTGTCATCTGCTTTTTCCTCCATAATCTTCCTTAAAATTTCCAGTGAGCGTGTCCGGTGTTCATGGACTGTGCTGCGAACAAGGTTCATTTCCCTTGCTATATCCGCATCGCTCATTTCCAGAAAATACGAAAGCAGTATCACATTCCGCTTCCGTTCCGAAAGTGCCTGCAATGCTTCCGCAATCAGGGTGTCCTTTACTTCAATGTCATATCCATGCACTGTAAAATGACTGTTCTCCACTCCGTACTCGTCCATAACAAACAACTGGTTCAGCTCCTTTTCAGACAGTTCAGAAAACATGGCTTCATGTTCCCTGCGGTAATCCATGTGCCGGTAATAGTTAATTGCTTCGCCTTTGAGCGACATCTGGCACAGGCGGTCAAAGCGATGCCTGATTGTCATTTCATCATGGCAAGAAGGTTTCTTCATACGAGTTCACCTCCTCCCCCGTTGTGACGTGACAAAGGCATACGCCTTTTCCCTTTCCGTTGTATCTGCCAAATGGCGGTAGGCTGATGTTCGGGTGGGAGTAAAAATTTTTTGTATATAAAAAACGCCCGGACAGGCAAAATGCCCGCTGGACGTTATTCATATCTGTTATTCTGTTTTCTCCACACGCTACGGGAGCGTATAGTTCACTTATCAGGGTAGATTCTGCTTTACCGCCAGTAAAACACCTTATAAAAGAACCTTCCCACGCCAATAGCCGGACAGGTTCACTAAGTCAAAAAAATATCCCTCAGACCGTTCAGAACACATAAATTCCCCTAAACGTACCCAAAGGATAAAAGCCACGCAAAAAACCTCTGGATACTGCGTTTTTTTATATGCAATATCCAAAGTCTTTTTATTCTTCTATGTGCATTATGCCCCTCTGATAAAGTGATTTATTAGTGCATTTTCAAAGTAAAATGTGCAATATACACTATACATGGAGGTGCATATATGGCAAGGAAAAAGAAAATTGACAAGGAAATGGGATTCCGTCTGAAGAAGGCTAGAACCGACCAGAAACTGACCTATGAAGAACTGGCTGAAAAATCCGGTGTTTCCTCACGCTATATCAAGGAAATTGAAAATCATGGAAATGTGCCAAGCCTTGAAAAGCTGGGGCAGCTCATACGAGCCTTACATATTTCCGCCGATCCGTTTTTTTATCCAGCCGCCCCGTCAGACAACCTCGACTACCAGCGGCTGTTGGTTTATCTGTCACAATGTACAGAGGAACAGATTACAACAATCCTCGCTATTGTGGAAGCCTATCTTCGGACATACAAATCTCCCAAAGAATAGAATATT
Source organism: Blautia coccoides (assembly GCF_034355335.1). Lineage (NCBI taxonomy): Bacteria > Bacillati > Bacillota > Clostridia > Lachnospirales > Lachnospiraceae > Blautia > Blautia producta. The sequence goes on along the minus strand of NZ_CP136422.1, from coordinate 242,756 downwards.
CCCAATATCTGAATTTTCTCATGAATATTTCTGGATAATTCTGAACCATGCAAAAAAGGTGGCTCGCCTTCTGTCCTGCCAGCCACCTCTTTGTCTATTTGCTGAATATTTTAAGAAGCTCCTTTATGCGCATACGCTTTTTTATGATGCCCAGTCCATCAAGAACCTGTATGCTGTCCACAAACCCCTGATAATACGCCCGCTGTTCCTCCTTGTAATGGGCATGATCCACCGTATCCATATAGTCCTCTAAAAACTCCCTGTCCTCCTTTGACAGCTTGGAAAGATATGCTTCAAATGCCTTCTGCTTCTTTTTCAGTTCCCGGCTGGCTGCTTTTGCTTCCTCTGTCTGGACGGAATACTCCCTGTCCTCTGATTCGCTGCGCAGTTCCTCAAAGACGCCTGCCAATGTTTCAAAAACTTCATTCATGTTTGTTTCCACCTTTCTCTGCTAAAAATAATATTGCATTTTACAGGCAGTATTATCAATCCCTAACTTTCTTTTCACAAGATAATCTCTCTACACTTCATCTTTAGAAGTATATTATCAACAATATTTCGTAAAATCAATGATAAAGGACTTCATCTTTAGAAAGTTGGTGGTAAGATATTAAAATCTATTGGAACAAAGAAAGCAACTCCAAAAATCTGATCGGTCAAAGGGTTATGGAACTGCGGACGGAAAGAAAACTATCTCAGAAAGCCCTTGCGGAACAGCTCCAGCTCGCTGGATATGAATTTAGCGATTTGACCGTTTTACGGATTGAAAAAGGAACAAGGTTTGTTCCGGATTATGAAGTTGTAGCTCTGGCAGAATTCTTCCATGTATCCTGTGAATACCTCTTAGGCGTAAAGGATAAAAAATAAGCAGCAATCTGTTTTCCTATCACAGACTGCTGCTTAAATTTTTGTTGAACCGATAACCAATGCCCCATACAGTCTGTATGTAAAGCGGCTTGCCCGGATTATCCTCTATCTTTTCCCTTATGTGGTGGATATGGCTCATAACAATATTGTAATCGCCAGAATAAGGTTCTTGCCAGACAATATCATAAATCTGCTCTTTACTGTATATCCTGCCGGGACTTTGCGCTAATAAGTACAATATTTCAAACTCTCTATTGGTAAGCATAACTTCCGCACCATGTATGACTACATTTTTCTCTGCTAAGTTCAGCTTCATTCCTCCGATACTAAGGTGTTTTTCCACTTGAAGTACATTACAGCCTTCAAAGTGAGGACTTTCACTTACAATCTGCAACATTCTCTGGCAAAATTCTTCTTCACCATCTGAAAAAGAAAGTATCATCACCTTACTCATTATAACCACCACCTTATATATCATCTAATCACTCACATCAATCGGCTTTTTAAATGAATAATATTCTCCTCGATTTCTTTTATCGTTTTGTTAAACACTTCATCATTCTGTCCAGAAGGATCATCTAACCCCCAATTTTCCGTATACTGCCCTACTACAATCGGACAGCCAACATTACAACCCATAAGAATAACAACATCCGGCTTTGGAATATCTGAAATCAGCTTGCTATATTGTGTCTGCTCCATATCTATTCCATAGAGATTTTTCATCATACGAACAGCATCAGAATTTATATGTTCTTTCACTTCCGTTCCTGCTGAATAACTTTCAAACACATCCGACGCTAATTTTTTGCCTAATGCCTCCGCTATCTGACTACGACAGGAATTATGCACACATATAAATGCTACTTTAGGTTTTCCATCACATATAATTTTCAGCTTTCCATTCTTACCTTCTCTGTCCATACACCCTCCTATCTGACAGTCTGTGAACTGTTTGCTATCTTAACTAATGTAAGCATTACCGGAACTTCCGTCAAAACTCCCACTGTTGTAGCCAGTGCTGCCGGACTTGTTGTACCAAATAATGCGATTGCCACCGCTACCGACAATTCAAAGAAATTAGATGCCCCGATCATACCTGCCGGAGCCGCTACATCATGTGATAATTTTAATACTTTGCAAGCTCCGTAAGCCAAAAAGAAAATGAAAAATGTCTGAATTGTCAGTGGTACAGCTATCAGCAATATATGAATCGGATTAGATAAAATCACTTCTGTCTGTGAACTGAATATCAGTATCAATGTCAAAAGAAGCCCTACGGTTGTTACATTATCAAACTTCTTTAAGAATACATTTTCAAAATATTCATTCCCTTTTTTCTTTACCATACTGATACGGGTAACTATTCCACCAACAAGAGGTATCACTACAAACAGCACAATGCTTACAAACAATGTACTATAAGGCACTGTCACATTTGATACCCCTAACAGAAATTTTACAATAGGTACAAAAGCTATCAGTATAATCAAGTCATTGGTTGCCACTTGAACAACTGTATATGCCGGATTCCCCTTTGTCAATGTACTCCACACAAAAACCATAGCAGTACATGGTGCAGCCCCCAAAAGAACCGCACCCGCTAAATATTCCGTTGCAAGTTCTGGTGCAATCCAAGCTTTAAATACAACAAATAGAAATAAATAAGCAATTCCATACATGGTAAATGGTTTAATCAGCCAGTTTACAACCCATGTTACTAACAATCCTTTCGGGTTTTTTCCGACCTGCTTTATGCTTTGGAAGTCTACTTTCATCATCATAGGATAAATCATAACCCAAATCAGAATTGCGATAGGTATGGATATTCCGGCTATATTCAATTCACCCAAACGGTCAGGTATCACAGGCAAGAACTTCCCGATTAATATACCCACCACCATGCATAAGAATACCCACACAGTCAAATACCTTTGAAAAACACTAATTCCTTGCCCTTTGACTTCCTTACTCATAGACTTCCTCCTTCTTAGAAACCGAGTTTATGAAATAATTTCTCTATATCTGCTGGCTTCAAGACCTTGCCCACTGATACAACTTTTTCATTTACAACAAGTCCCGGCATACTCATAATTCCATAAGTCATTACTTTTTCCATATCTGTCACATATTCTACTTCTACCTTAATGCCTGCCGCTTCAACCGCCTTTTTTGTATTTTCATACATCTCATGGCATGACTTACAGCCAGCGCCAAGTACCTTGATATTTTGAATGCCTGTACTTGCATCAACACAGCCACAGCTTTCTGTTTCTGTATCTGATGACTCCCCACCACAACAGCAGCAGCTTTCTTCTTTTGCTTCCTCTACGGGTGCATTACACGCACAAGTAGGCTCTTTTACATCCTCTTTCTTTTTTCCCAAATTAAATAATGCCATTTTTTGATCCTCCTTAAAATTTTATATGCAAACCGGATATTTCCTATCCGCTTTGTTACATACCCATAAATGCATCAAGATATTTTTAACGGATTAAAATGCTAACCAAAACATATAAAATCCAATTAGCAGAATAGCCATTCCCATTACTATCTTCAATATTGTCCCCAACTTATTATATTTCTCATTTGTACTGATTCTTTTAACAAAACTCACTGATGTTCCCGCAATAACTACCAATATGCTATGACCGATAGAATATAAGAACATCAGCAAAATCCCCCAAAACAGATTTCCCTTTCCTGCCACAATAGCAAGCAAGGCAATCAACACAGGTGTAGAGCATGGTGATGAAAAAACGCCGCCCAATATTCCCGCTACAAACGCCCCGATTGTACCCCTTGCCTTACTTTTTGATAACAAATTCATGGACGGAATGACCTGAAAAATCTCCCATGTCTGTAATGCCATAAGCACCATCAGTACACCAAGTACAAAATACCATAGCTTTGAGGAAGTACCCAATAGTTTTCCCGCCGATGTTGCAATCAACCCTAGCGAAACAAATGTTACTGCTGTTCCCAATGCAAAAATGGCTGAATACCGAAAGGCTTTTTTTGTATTTTTTTCCTTTGCACCGCCAACATAACCAATAATAAGCGGTATATTTGACAGTGAACATGGAGTAAACGATGTCAATATGCCAGCTAACAGTGCAAGAAACGGAGCAATCCACATATTATTTTGTATAGACGCAGCAATCTGATTTAACCATATGTCAATCATCATTCAACCCCCATTTCCGACAAAATTCTGCGGAACTGTTCTTCTGACAATCCTCCCTGATGAACTGTAAAAACGTGTTCCCCACTTTCCCTATCGCTATACATGATAAATTCCATTTCCTGCTGTAATTCATCACTCGGAACAAAAGGTGTTCCATCTGCATGAAACAGCACCTGTGTAGGAATAAGTTGTATTGGCACGTTTCCTGCACTGTCCTGATACTTCCATACATCAGCAAACTTGATAAATGCCCTGCCTGAAAATTCCTCATTCATTGTTTCCAATACTGGAGCCATTTGTTTACATGGAATACAATCATCCGAGCCATAGTCTGCAATCACTGGAAGTCCATATTCTGCTAATGCTTCAAAATCAATCTGCTCAGAAACCTTCAGTGTAAAGTCTGCACCTTGTATTTCTTCAACAGTGTTTTCCTCCCCTGTTTGGCTCTGATTATCTGCTATTTCTTCTTTTTCTGGTGTATTTTTAATAAACCATATACCTACAATGACCATGACAATCACAACAGGCACTAATATTTTTAATATCAGCTTCTTGTCTTTCACAATTTCTTACCTCCGTACTTTACACCAATAAATACTGAAAGGCATTAAAGAAATATCCGACAATAATAATACCAAGCGTACATATTGCTACAAAAATTCCTAACAACTTAGATTTAACCGCTTTTTTCAACATAATAATCGACGGCAGTGAAAGCGTTGTAACCCCCATCATAAATGCCAGCACAACACCTAATCTTGCCCCCTTCGCAAGCAGAGCTTCCGCAATCGGAATACAGCCAAAAATATCTGCATACATCGGTACGCCTGCTACTGTGGCAATAACTACTCCAAACGGATTGCCTGTTCCTAATACCTTTACAATAATATCCTCCGGTATCCAATTATGAATAAACGCTCCAATACCTACTCCTACCAATACATAAGGTGCTACCTTTTTTGCAGTTTCAACAACCTGATCCCACGCAAACTTTAATCTGTCCTTTTTGGTAAGTTCTTCCTGCGGAGCATCCATCGCATGACCGTTTCTGATAAATTCGTGTACCTGATTTTCCAAGTGTAACTTTTCTATAATTGTTCCACCTACAACTGCAATAACAAGCCCTACAATGACATACACAATAGCAACTTTCCAGCCAAAAATACTCATAAGCAGCACCAGCGAACCCAAGTCAACCATTGGCGAAGATATAAGAAATGAAAACGTAACACCAAGTGGCAGTCCCGCACTGGTAAATCCAATAAATAAAGGAATGGAAGAACAGGAGCAGAACGGTGTAACTGTTCCTAACAAAGCAGCGATTATATTTGCTCCAATTCCTTTAAATCTGCCAAGAATTTTCTTGGTTCTTTCTGGCGGAAAATAGCTTTGTATATAGGAAATCATCAAAATCAAAAATCCTAACAGCACCATGATTTTTACTACATCATAAATAAAAAACTGAATGCTTCCCCCTACCTTACCGCCTGTATCAAGACCAGCCGCTTCCAAGCCACTTCCAATTAGTCTATTCAGCCATTTCATTCCTAAAATTTCATCCTGAAAAAAATCCCATACATTTTGTAACATAATGATTCTCCTTCCATTTAAGCATATAAATATTCAAATATATCTATATATTGATTATATGAATAGTCGTGTAAAAAAGTTCTACTACCAATCACTTTTTTCAACACGACTTCCCACTTTCATACTTGGAGCAGTTGACAAAATGCTCCAAACATCTCATAGCTTCACTCAAACCCTCATTTGAAATAGAATAGTGCATCCACTTTCCTTCTTTTCTTCCAGTCACAACGCCAGCATCACACAAGATTTTCATATGATGTGACAGCGTTGGCTGTGTAATATGCATTTCTTCTAAAATATCGCAAGCACATCTCTCACCACTCCGCAAAAGTCCTAAAATCTGCAATCTGTTTTCATCACAAAATGCTTTAAACATGACTGCAATTTTTTTATTATCCATTCCATGCGCCTCCATTCATTGATGTTTGTCTATGTGTTATTATATGTATCATATCGAGATTTGTCAATATGTTTTTTATTTTTTTTCATAACAAATTTCAAAAATAGCAAGCACTGCCTGTGTTCGGACACACAGGCAAAATTCCCCATACTTCCCTACCGTCCGTATGATGAAATTTCCATAGGGAAGTGTCCCTAACCCTCTTTGGTTTTCTTTCCGTTTTTTCTCTGCCAGTCCTTGACCTTCCCCCGCAGATTTGCTACAATAACACATGGATAATTCTATCCAAAAATAACTGAACAGACACGAAACCAGACTGTTGTAAACCGAACAAGTTACAGCAGTTTTTTTATGCCCAAATTTAGAAAGGACGATGTAAAAATGGCAAACAGGACACGCACCAACCGGAATGAATTTCACTTAGATGACAAAGAGCAGTACATCCTTGATGAGAAGTTTAAGCTGTCCGGCATGAAAAGCAAATCGGCTTTTATACGGAAGCTGATTTTATACGGATATGTCTATGACGTGGATTACAGTTTTTTGCGGGAATACAATACGGAGTTGGGGCGGATCAGCTCTAACCTGAACCAGATTGCAAAGAGGATTAACAGCACAAACCACGTCTATCAGGAAGATATGGACGAAGTAAAGGAGTTGATGAAACAGGTATGGCAGTCACAAAAATCCATGCTATCACAGCAACCGTTGATAAAGCGGTAGCCTACATATGCAACCCGGACAAGACAGATGAAAGCATCTACATTTCTTCCTATGCCTGTGCGCCGGAAACCGCAGCGATTGACTTTAAATATACCTTAGACCACTGCCGGGAAAACAGCCCCAATAAAGCCTATCATCTGATACAGGCTTTCGCTCCCGGTGAGGTCAGTTTTGATGAAGCGCACCAGATAGGGAAAGAACTTGCCGACAAGGTTTTAGAGGGAAAATTTTCTTATGTTGTCACCACACATATTGATAAAGGTCACGTCCATAACCATATCATTTTCTGTGCTGCTGACAACATAGAACATGACAAATACCATGATTGCAAGCAGAGCTATTACCGCATCCGAAAATTAAGTGACGAGCTGTGCAACGAGCATAATCTTTCTGTCATTATCCCCGGTGGGGAGCGTGGAAAAAAATACAACGAATGGCAGGCAGATAAGAACAGCGCCGCATGGAAAACACAGATAAGGAAAGACATCAACGCCGCCATAAAATCATCCTCCACCTATGAAGAATTTCTGCTCCTGATGCGGGCAAAAGGCTATGAGATAAAAGGGGAAACTTTTGGGGAAGACGCCCTCAAATTTATCTCCTTCCGTCCACTTGGCAAAGACCGTTTTGTGCGTGGCAGCATCAAGTCACTCGGAAAGGAATACACGAAGGAGCGGATCAAGGAACGGATTGAACTGAAACGGGAACGGAAGGCAGTTATCCCGAAAAGGGATTACGCAGATAAGAGATTGATTGACACCTCTGATGAGAAATTCCAGAACAGTCCGGGGCTGCAGAGGTGGGCGGCGGTTGAGAATTTAAAGATTGCGGCACAGGCATATAATGAAGCTGGCTCTATAAAAGAACTGGAACAGAAAATCGCCACCACAGCCGCCACCGGGAAGGAAGCAAAGCAGACTGTCCGCAAGCTGGAGAACCGCATCAAAGACCTTGCGGAAATCATCAAATATGCGGAGCAGTACAAGGCAAATAAAGCGTATCATATCGCCTATAAGAAGTCCAAAAATCCTGACGCTTATTTCCGTAAGCATGAGAGCCAGATCATCCTTTATGGCGGCGCAAGGCGTATGCTGGAACAGGCGGGCATCCCCTTAAAAGGCTTGAACATTGACAAGCTGAAAGCGGAATATCAGGAGCTGACCGCACAGAAAAAAGAACTGACCGTCACATACAAAAACTGTGAAAAAGAGCTGAAATCGCTGAACCGGAAACTGGAGAACCTGAACCAGTATTTAGGGCGCACAGAGCCGACAAAAAGCGCACAGGAACAGCCTGACCGGGATAATAACCCTTCCCGGTAATTCCCTGTCTGAAAAAGGCTTTAAAATCAAAAGAGCATCGTGGAAATGTGCATAACTCCCCATTCCGCTATGGACAACACCATTCACAGCATGTGGAAAAGCAAAGGGCAGCTTTCCCACATGCTGCAAACAGTGTTGCCCACAGCTCCATAAAACGGGAAGTTATACACATTGCCCACAATGCCGAAGGCGGCGGAATCCCACCCATTTCTTCCTACCTTGTTATAAAAAACAAAAAAATTCCTTGCAGACAAGACCATATTCCTGTAATATAGTCTACAAATCTGCAAAAAAACAGGAGTGCCGAAGCACCCCCATTCCCTAAACCCTCTTGCAAAATTCGCAGTGTTGGTTTATAATCATCTTAGAAGCCGAAGGATATTAGCGTGTCCGACGGTTGCACAATCGGAAACTTATAAAGCGTAAAAAATACGGATTACAAGGCTATCCTCTATGGCAGTAGAAGATAGCCTTTTCCGTTACTTGCGGTTGTGTTTATTGTCTATGTATGTCAAGGCTGCAAAAATCACCAGCACCAACGTAAGCACTTCTAACGTATTCATACCGACCTCCTTTCCGTTTCCAGAAAGGACAACCGCAGACTATCCCTACTCGTTCTAATCTGACTAAGAGAATTATAGCACGTTATGTCGAATAATGCTATAAAAGATTTGCGTCAATCACTCCGCCGCTTCCAATGCCACCTCTGTAAATTCCGCATCGCTCATGGTTTCCAGTTTCCCTAAAACCTGTCCGGCAAGCTCCACCATGTCACTGTCCTGTATATGGGGAATCACATTCTTTATGTCGGCAATCATGCCCGTCCTGTCCTGCCCCTCAAACACACACATCAAATTGATTTCTTCCACTGTAAATTTATCCATCGCTTATATCTCCCTCTCTGATTTTTTCTCTGTTCCCTTTTCAGGGACTTCCTTATCTGACTTATCCCTCTGCTCGATGACCGCTTTTTTCTCCGCCAGTTTTTCCTTTATGGAAATTCTGCCTGCTTGCTTTTCTTCTTTTGGCTTCTCATTGTTCAGGACGTTATCAATCATGTTATAGTTACATTCTTCCAGTTCCTCAATCTTTGCAAGCGGCTTGTATTCTGTTAGCTTATCTAACAGCTCCTTCGCCTTCCTTGCGGTCTGTACGCCCTCACTGTCATCAAGCTCCGTCCCTTTCCCGAAAATATCCGTCATGCCTTCCCGGATACTGTCTGAAATGAGCGCATTGAGGAAATCATTCAGATACCCGGTATTCCCGTTCCTGATGTCCTCTGTGATATTCGCTATCTGCGCTTCCCTGTCCTCCACTGTCTGATTGTACTGAACAGTGTCGTAGTTGTAGGAAAGCTGGTCCATCTCCGCAGCAAGGAAAGCCGCCTGCCACTTCTCCAGAGAACCCCTGACCTCTATATCCGGCAGCTTGTCGATCAGCTCCGCAATGACCTCCACCGCCTTTGGATTGTCCGTAATCTCCGGCACATAGTCCAGAATCTCCAAATCCGCAACTCTGCCCGAAACAATATCCATCTGCGTGTCCTCATAGCTCTCTGTCCCTTCTGTATGGATATTGATGCCGATGCTTGGGATAGCGTTCATCCTCTCTGGCGGTATCCGGTTGAAAATGGCGATTGCTTCCTCCACACCCGCTATATCCTCATGGTACTCTCCGAAATTGTGGAACTCCCCGCACTCCGCCACTGTAAGGGTTACAACCGTCCGTTTTTCCTCCTGTGCCTGTTCTGCGGCTTTCTCCTGCATGGCGGCACGTTTTTCCTCAAGGTAGGCTTCCACGCCCAGAAGATACTCCCCAAGCGTCCCGGTCTTGCCCTCTGTAATGGGATTGATGTCTACCTTAACGCCGCCGATTTTAAAACCGTCCTCGTTAAAGGCGTTGAACAGGGCATCTTCGTTTTCCCCGCCCCGGTACTCCACTACCACATCAAGGTCAGAACCAGCCCCCTCTAAACCTCTGCACCTGCTCCCGGATACCGCCATATCCACAAGCTGTATATCCATTCCATACTCGTCAATCTTGGACTGTAAATAGGCGTAAACATTCAGTTCTATATCTTCCTGTGTCTGCCCGTTGATGCCATGAAATAATTCCTCAGTTTTGGCTTTAAAATCCGCTATGACCTTGCTTTCCATAGCTTCCGGCACTTCGTTTCTGATCCGTTCCTCAAGATGCCCTTTTTCCGCCTGCTCCGCTTTTTCCATCAATCCATCATAATCAATCGGTATCAGTTCATCATCAGTGCGGATACTGCCCTCCAGTTCACTCCTGTGCATAGGCTCTTTCAAATCCGTTACAATCTCATCAAGTGCCTGTCTAATTGTTATGTCCGGATTGTCATACACACCCCCGTCCAGCTCCCGGTAATTCATATCATAAATGGTGTAATCATATCCCTCCGTAGCTTCTTGAATACTGATATAACGGTCTGCCAGACGGAAGGCAAGCTCTGTTTCTTCTCTGCCCATTGTCTGGCTTTTGGTGTCTATGTACGGATTTTCCCACTCCATGAACGGTACATCTTCCACTATCTGCTTCTGGTTAGCTGTCGGCATGAGGTGTTCCATTTTCCCCTGTCCGTAAAGTGTATCAAACCTGTCCATATAGAGGGAAATATCATCAAGACCGCTGCTCTTTAACTGATGCTCAAACCGCTGTTTCACAAAATCCTTGATTTCCTCCGGTGACATCTCCCGGTGTACCCTTACCTTATCAAAACCGACCTCATGATATAAAGTCTGCAAATCATCCATGAAGCGGCTGCTTTCCTCTGCCGCCCTGCTGTGTGTAAAATCCAGTGACAGACAGTTTTCATGGTTCCTGACGTGGATCAGGTCAAACTCGCTGCCATTGACATTGAAGCCGAGAGTTGCCCTTGCCATATCCGGCTTGTCCTCCACATCTTCTCCCCGGTACTCCGCAAATTTCGCCACCGCTTCCGGAAGGCTGTCAAAACGCTCCAGCTTACTTTTTTCCGGGCTGTTCTCCGCCCATGTGGATAAATCCTCAATAACATAATAGGAAACCTTGTCATCGTCCGGCTCCACCGCTGTATTTTCTGCCGCTGCTCCCTCCAAAATTTCTGCTGTTTCCTCCATGACCTCCGCTTTTTCCACAGTGACTTCTGCTGATACGGAAAGTTCCTTTGTAAACCCCGGTATCTCCCTGTAACCAACGGAATCCACATAATGGCTTGTGTTCTCCCCGTCCTGATGCAGCACCACCACATCGCTGACGGAAAGGGAATGCCCGGTAAAGTCTGCCGGGTGGTCTATATTAAATTGGGTATAAATATCTTCAAGGCTCATGCCCTCCTTCAGCTCCCCGGTATAGACCAGCGTGTAGTTCTCTCTGGAAACCGAGATACCTTCTTTTTCAAGGTAATCCATATTCATAAAGCGAATATCCCTTGTTTCCTCCGTATCTTTAAGCTGATAGATGCCAAACCTGCTCTCATTGCCATACAAAAGCTGTGCTTCCCGGTTGGGTTCGCTGTCCTCTAATTCCTGCTTCATGGACTGGTATTCCAGATAAGCGTTCCAATCGCTTTTTTCCACGCCGAACAGCCCGTCATGCCCCTGTAATGCCGCCCTGTCCTCCACAAGCGTTTCTGAACCGTCTGCGTGGAGCTGGTACACCGACACATCCTCCCCGAACAGCTCCGATGCCCTGTCCTTTGTCAGAGGGAGCATTTCATCCCAAGAATACCCGTATTCGTGCATCTGTGATAACCCCACCATACCGTCCGGAAGGAAGTCAATTTCTTCCTCCGCCGCCTTGATTGTTTCCAGAAGCATCGGTAAATCGTCTTTCTGCTCCGCAAGGGAATGGGCAAGGGAAGTTGTCTTGTACATATCATCCAGCTTATAAGCGTGGTTCATAATCAGGTTGCGCTCATCTGTGTCATACACCGATCTGTGAAATTCCATGCGGTTAATAAGCTGCTCCGCCTGTACGGTTGCCGGAAGTTCCGAAGCGGTATGCACTTCCCATTCGCTCATATCCACATCAAAATCATAGAACTGCGGATAACCGTCATTTACTCCCCCGGTTCTCATAATCGGAACAAACTCAAACCCTTTCTCCTGCAGATAGTCCAGAACATTTCCATTCCACTCATTTTCTTGCAAAAATGGAATAGAATATACAACATTTGCCACTTCTGACTGCATATTTGTGATTTTAATTGTTTCATATTCCCCGCTGTCCGGCGTGGAGATTCTCACAACCACATCGCCATACTCAATCGGAATATTGGCTTTCTCCCGTTCTTCCTGTAATGCCTTAAAATCGGTTATCTCATGGGTATCCGTATTGTAAGCGTAATCTAAATGATATTCCCCCACTTCCTCGCTCCGTTCATTGGCAAGCAGCGTTACCCATGCCCCGGCTCTTTCAAGGTAGGCTTCCACGCTCTGCCTGTCATCGTCTTTCATGGCAAGCAGCGAATTAAAAAGCTCCGTCCTCTCCATGCCCTTAACGCTCAAAAGGTCATATTCCGAACGGTCTGTATTTGCCACAAGCAGAATCATATCCTCCTGTGCCTGTTCTGCAGCACGTTCTTTTTCAATTTCCAAAAGCTGCGCTTCAGTCCCCTTTATCAGTTCCGAGGAAGTCCGGCGTATTGTATCGAGGGAAGATTTTAACTCCGGCATTTCTTTTCCGCTGCTCCACCCGGCGATATACCCAAAAGAATAATCGGACGTGTCAATCCCGAAATGCTGGCAGACAGTGTAGGCGATGCTCTCCGCTTCCACCTCTTTTGTTTCCCGGTCTTTGACAGTCCCTGTTTCCTGTTCAATCTCCTTTGCATGGAGTTTAGCGTGTGCCACCTCATGGACTCCGGTTTTTGCGGTCTGCGCTTCGCTCATGCCCTCCTTAATGGCGATAGGGCGGTTTAAGTCAATAAAATAACCTTTCCTGTCACCCTCCATGCCCTCATAACGGATTGGGACAGGGGAAACCCTGCTGAGTGCTTCCATAAAATCCTGATAACGCTCCACATTCCCATGCAGCTCATTCACGCCAAGTCCGGGAAGTTCTTTCCCGTCCGTCTGCGAATAATCAAACACTGTGACAACACGAAAGGCGGGTATCTTTATCTCCACTTCCTCTATGACGGGCATCCCGTCCCGGTCAAGCACAGGCTCATTTGTGACCGGATCAATCTTTTCCTGTTCCTCTTTGATTTTATAAGGTGCGGGCGCAAGGATACGGATACCCCTCTCGCCCTTGTTTACATGGCGTTCAAATTCTTTCTGCCATTTCTTGTACCCGGCAACATATGTAGCCCCCGGACACTGCATCTCTATGAGCTGGATATTGTTTGCGCTGTAATTATGGAATTTAGACATGGTATTCAGGTAGCTTTTGTACTTCTCGCCCTCAAATAATTCTTTCAAGCCTTCCTCCAGCCTGTCCGTTATCTCCTTTACTTTCTGTTTCTCGGTTCTTGCGTCTGCCATATGGTTCGTTCTCCTTTTCCTCCATAAAAACAGGGGACAGATAAGTTTCCCCGTCTGCCCCCGTTTTGGATATTTTTATTTGCTGATAAATTTTATAAACTTTCCTCTTTGCTTTTCGCCTTTGCCTTGTCCGGCTCCGGCGCTTTCTTCTGCTGTCCCGCTTTTTCTTTCATCTGCGACAGCTTATCCTTTACGGACACCCGCCCGCCTTTCTCCGCTTCCTTCCCGGCATCCAGACGGTCAGAGAGCCGATCCAGCTTTTCAAATGCCTGATCCGCCGCATCAATCTTTTTCCGGAGGTTCTCCACCGCTTTTTTTACAGGCGTATTGATTGCCCTTGTCAGACCGACACCCGGCTTTTCGTCCGATACCTCTTTCGTGCCTTTCCCGGCTAACAGCCTGCCCACGTTGGAAACGCTGTTCCCGATCTGCTTCAGTTCGTCCCCGATGCTGTCAATCTGGTTGGCTGTCTTTTCAAAATCCGTCATCACTTCAACCAGACGTTCCCGGTAATCGGAAAGCATGGACTTCACGCCGGAGATTCCTTTCTGGAGAACCTTGCACATCTCCGCTTTCCCTTTTTCCTTAAAGGCGCTGACCGCCTGTGCCGCTGTTTCTACCAGACGGTTTCTTACCGCTGTCAGGCGCTCCGACAGGCTTGTGATTTTCCCCTGAAGGTGCGCCGCTTTATCCATGAGGTTCTCTTTCACTGATTTTGGCTGGTTCTCCTGCATCTGTGAAAGCTGTTCCCGGACACCCTGTAACTCGTCCACCATTGCGGAAAGCTGTACCTGCATACCCGCCACATACCAGAAAATCCCCATAAAATCCTGTGACTGCTCTTTCATGTTCTGCTGGTTAAGCAGCTCCATGAACTGCTTTAATACGTCATTTTCCTCCATGACCTGTTTTGTGTTCTGTCCTACTGTTTCCATTTTTGTCCTCCTTATAAACTTTCTTCTTTTCCCTTTCCTTTTTGCAAATCCGGCTTTTCCTGCATTTTCTTTCCGTATGCCTTCTCCCGCATCTCGGCAAGTTTTTCTTTTACGGAAATGCGCCCTCTCGGACTGTCCGCTAATATCCTCTCCTTCCTATGCTCCGCTGTCTTTTCCGATACTGCCCGGTTCATCTGCGGCTTAAAAGGCGCATCCGCCACAGCTTCCGCATCACGCCCCGTTTCCTCTGTGTCCAGTTCTTCCTGTTCCCCGTCAATTTCCGGCTCATCGTCCATATCAATCCCATCGCCGCCCTTTTCGTCCATGTTTAACAGGGCATTTAATTCTGTCAGGCGTTCCAGCTTCTCCGCAAGCTCCGCTTCCTGTGCGAATGGCTTTGTGACCTCCACTTTTGCGGTTTCAAGCTGATGCTCCACGTTCTCCAGTTTCTGCGCCACCGTATCCATTCTCCCGGTCATGCCCTCTAAGGCATTGCTTAACCTCTGTAAATTCCCCAACGGATCAGTGCCGATTTCCACCTCATGGCTGATGCTGCCCTTTAAGTTGACCGTAAACTTGGAAAAAAACGAATCAAAGGAAACGCTCATTTTAAATCCCTGATATTCCCCGATTGTGACCGCCATATTCGGCTGTTTTGCGCTCCGGCACATATCAATCAGCGCTGCCCCGGCTTCTTTTTTGTCCGTATATACCCGGTTGCCGATTTTTATGGAAAAGGTGTCTTTATCCGGGAATTTATTCTGTGCGTAGGTCTGAATGTCGGCACGATACCCCGCAAGCCTTTCTTTCATGGCGGCTATCTGTACCGGGTAATGCTTCACGATATTGTCCTCTAAGCGGTACTTCTGGCTGGTGTGGTTCGCCTTTAACAGCTTCAGCTTGGATACCTGAATATCTAAATCCATCTTTTCTTTTATGTAGGGATTGCCCGTTGCCAGAGCCTTCACTTCCGCATAAGTGAGGGCGGCTTCGTCTATGTCCTCACAGCTGCGCACAGGGGATTTGCTCGTCATGATCTGACCGATGAATTTCTGCTTATTTTCGATGAGCTGCCATGAGTAGCTGTCGAATGTCCCTTCCGTCACATACCGGAAAATCTTTACCTTATCATTCATGTTGCCCTGCCTTAAAATGCGCCCTTCCTGCTGTTCAATGTCGGACGGACGCCAAGGCACATCGAGGTGGTGTAAAGCGATAAGCCTGTCCTGCACGTTGGTTCCGGCTCCCATTTTTGCGGTTGAGCCTAACAAAAAACGAACCTGCCCGCTTCTTACCTTTGCGAACAGCTCCGCTTTCCTTGTTTCCGTATTGGCGTCATGGATAAAAGCTATCTCATTCTCCGGCACTCCCTTCGCCATGAGCTTATCCCTGATGTCCTCATATACATTGAATGTCCCATCTCCTTTCGGTGTGGATAAATCGCAGAAGATAAGCTGCGCCGATTTCTGCTCTTTTGTCTGCTCCCATATCTCAAACGCCTTATCCACACAGGTTGTGGCTTTAGAGTTTTCCTCATCGGGGAGCATAGCATTGATGAGCCGCTGGTCTAACGCTAACTTTCTTCCATCGTTGGTTATCTTTAGCATATTGTCGATGTTTGGCTGCACTTTCCTGTCCCTGACTGCTTCCGCCCTGTCCGCAAGGGACTGTACCATATCCTGCTGGTACTCGCTCGGCTTTAACACGATATTTTCATAATCCGCTTCCGGCACTGGCAGCTTTAACATATCCGGTGTCTGAATGTCTGCGCTTTCCTTAAATAATGCAATCAGTTCCGGCAGATTAAAGAACTTGGCAAACCTCGTCTTTGCCCGGTATCCAGTCCCCTCCGGCGCAAGCTCGATTGCTGTCTGCGTTTCCCCGAACGATGCCGCCCAACTGTCAAAATGACCTAACCCCAATCGCTGTAAGGTGTTGTACTGGAGATAACGCATATTGGTGTAAAGCTCCGTCATACTGTTGCTGATCGGTGTACCCGTTGCGAATGTAATGCCCTTCCCTCCGGTCAGCTCGTCCATATACTGGCACTTGGCAAACATATCCGAAGATTTCTGCGCTTCCGTCTGTGCGATGCCCGCCACATTCCGCATTTTGGTGTAAAGGAACAGATTTTTGTAATTATGGCTTTCGTCCACAAACAGCCGATCCACGCCCAACTGTTCAAAGGTCACAACATTGTCCTTCCGGCTGGAATCGTTTAAGCGGCTCAACCTTGCGGACAGGGATTTTTTCGTCTTTTCCATCTGCTTAATGGAGTAACGCTCGCCATTCTCCGCTTTGAGTGTTTCGATTGCCATTTCAATTTCTGTTATCTGCCTTTCAATCATCGCCATCTGCCTTTCGGTGGAAAGCGGGATTTTTTCAAACTGGCTGTGACCGATAATCACAGCGTCATAATCCCCTGTCGCTATCCGGGAGCAGAACTTTTTCCGGTTGGCGGGTTCAAAATCTTTCTTGGTTGCCGCTAAAATATTCGCACCCGGATACAGGCGCAGGAAGTCACTCGCCCACTGCTCCGTCAAATGGTTCGGAACAACAAATAAGCTCTTTTGGCACAATCCCAACCTCTTATTTTCCATTGCCGCCGCAATCATTTCAAAGGTCTTTCCCGCACCCACGCAATGGGCAAGCAGGGTGTTGTCCCCGTATAACTGATGCGCCACAGCGTTAAGCTGGTGTGGTCTGAGTACGATGTCCGGCGTCATGCCGGGGAATTTCAAGTGTGAACCGTCATATTCCCTCGGTCTGGTGGAATTGAAAAGCTCGTTATACTTTGCACACAAATCCTGCCTGCGTTCCGGATCACGAAATACCCAGTCCTTAAAGGCTTCCCGGATTGCTTCCTGTTTCTGGCTTGCCAGCGTGGTTTCTTTTTTGTTGAGGACTCTTTTTTCCTTCCCGTCCTCCGTCACAATGTCAAAAATACGGGTATCACGCAAATTTAAGGAATCCTCCAGAATCTTATAGGCGTTTGCCCGCCCTGTTCCGTAAGTCATGTTGACAAGGGCATTTCCCCGGTCTGCGTTTTTTCCCTTCACGTTCCACTGCCCGGTCACATTGGAGTAGAGTACGCCCATTGTGTTCCGGTCAAAAAGGTACTCCGGCGTTTCAAAAGTTTCACGCATGAAGTCCTCAATATATTTGGGAGAAATCCATGTTGCGCCCACACGCACCTCAATCTCCGATGCGTCCAGCTCCTTCGGCTGTACGCTTTCCAGTGAGGATACGTTAATGGCATATTCCGGGTGGTTTTCCGCAAAGGTTCTCGCCACTGACAGCTTCTCCCGCACGTTCCCGCTTAAATACTCGTCTGCGGTTTCCCATTCCTCTGTGACCGGGTTCTGGAAGATTACCCCCGCAAGCTCCTTTGTGATCTCCTCCACGCTCTTGTCCGCAAGCTCCGACATATAGGCTAAGTCCACGCCCGCCTTCTCACTTAAAGATACCGCCAGTGCTTCACTGGCTGTGTCCACGCTCGTCACAACTTCCTGCTTTTTAATGGTACGTTTGGAGAACATATCCGCCTTGCCGAGAAAATTCCCCTCATCGTCCAGATTTTCAAGGGAGCATAACAGGCAGTAGCTGGAATCCTGATTGAACGCCCTCCGGTTGGTCTGTGAGTTCAGCAGACCGAATTTCTTGGAGAAATCATCGTATAACTGGTTTAATTCCGCCTGCTTGTTTAAAATCATATCCTCCGGGTATTCGTCCAACTGGAAATTTATCAACTCCTGCGTACAGTCCCGGATCGCCACCATGCCCTTCATGCGCTGCTTCGCTTTCTCCGATACGTCCACAGGCTTCATAATGGAATTTTCCCTGTAGTACACTTTATCGTCCACAACGGTATAACTGTAATTCTTTACCTCTGGATCGGCGGGTATGTTCTCCCTTGCCAGCTCATCATCAATCTCGTTAAAATCTGCCTGCTCGATGCTGCCCTCCACATAAGAGAGCGCATGTTTAAGCTGCGCCGACAGGGGAAGGGACGTGTCCGGCAGGCAGGCGCTTTCCATGCCATGCGCCCCGGAAACCATCTCCATTCTGCCGAGTACCATTTCCGGGTGGTCTGCGAAATACTGGTTTATCACGATACCGTCTTTTTCCGTCAGATGCACCCAGTCCGGCTCAATGTCTAACACTCGGTCACGCTTCTTTAAAAATAGAATGTCCGAAGTGACCTCCGTACCCGCATTTTCCTTAAACGCTGTGTTCGGGAGCCTGACCGCCCCTAATAGCTCCGCCCGCTGTGCAAGGTATTTCCGCACTTCCGGGTTTTTCTTATCCATAGTCCCCTTTGAAGTGACAAAGGCAACGATGCCACCCGGACGTACTTTATCCAAAGTTTTTGCGAAAAAATAATCATGTATTAAAAAATTGTGCTTGTCATACTGCCTGTCAGACACTTTATACTGTCCGAAAGGCACATTCCCCACCGCCACGTCAAAAAAGTCATTGGGATAATTTGTATTCTCAAATCCTGTGATTTTAATGTCCGCATGAGGGTAAAGCTGTTTTGCGATGCGCCCGGTAATCCCGTCAAGCTCCGCCCCGTAGAGCCTGCTCCCCGCCATTTCCTCCGGCAGACAGCCATAGAAATTCCCAATGCCTGCGGCGGGATCTAACACGTTCCCTCTGGTAAATCCCATTTTCCCCACTGCGTCATAGATTGCCTGAATGATGACCGGGCTTGTATAGTGGGCATTTAACGTGCTTTCCCTTGCGGAAGCGTATTCCTCCGGGGATAACAGGCTCTTTAATTCCTGATACTCATTCGCCCAGTTCGCTTTGGAAGAATCAAAGGCATCGGCAAGACCTCCCCACCCCACATATTTTGCTAAAACTTCCTGTTCTTCCGGTGTAGCAGTTCGGCGTTCACTTTCAATCTTTTCAAGGGTTCGTATGGCTTCCACGTTCTGCCGGAATTTCTCTTTCGGCGCAAACCCTTTCCCGGTATTCTCCGCTTCATTGAAAGAGATATGGTAATTGACTGCGCCAGTTTTATCAATCTCCGGCTCTTTTTGTGGTGCTTTCCCCGGCTCTGGCGGCTTGCCCCCGGTCAGCGTTTCCACATCGCCCATGACCTGCCGGATAAACGGATCGTTTTCTAAGGCGGTTTCATCTACTAACTGCCCATCCACAATCCCGGCTTTTTCCAGACCTTCCCGGACAGCCTGTGTGTCAATGTCGGGGAAATCATCTTTTTCAGCAGGATTTTTTGTGCCTGAAACATCTACCGTTCCCGGCTGTTCCGTTTCCTCTGTAACATTTTCCGGCTCTGATGCAATATCTTTTGTTTCTTTCTGCCCTGTTTCCTGTAAATTCTCTGTTTGAGAACTTTCATTGAGCTTATGGCAGAAAACATCTGCTTCCTCCGATGTGTCAAATGTCGGCACTGTGCCATCGCCTGTTGCATAATAATCCTGCGTTTCACTGTCCCATACCGCATAAGGCTCTGTAAAGGCATCCGAAGTTTCCGTAACCGTAAAGCGTACTGTTTCTTCCTGTTCCAGTTCTTCTGTCCGTTTTTCCTGCTCTGCATCCGGGTGATTTTCCTCCCGGCGTTCTCCTGTTGGCTCTGCTTCAGATATTTCCGCAGCGTGTCCTTCCCTCTGCTGTTCTGGCTCATTCTCATAACGTGCCGCATACTTCTGTGCTTCCTTCAGCAGAACATCCATCTCCACCACTTTTTCCGCATTGCCGCTTAATGACTGCATCAGTACATAATCGGCGGCTTCCAGAAACAGAGTGTCATAAACTGCCTTGCCCTCTAACCTCCTGTCAGCATCCTCTATGGCAACCGCCCCGGTATCCTCGTTCCAGCCGACCACATCTTTCATGGACAGCGCACCGCAGATTTTTACCACTACGGACATTTCCGCAAGCCTTTCAGCCAGTGCTTTCTCACTGTCACTGGATTTATTTTCCGGTTCGGGACTCTGAACATTGTCCCCGGACATTTCCGCTTCCTGCTCCGGTACAGCCATTTTTTCCGGCTCTCTGTCACGCTCTATAAACCGCCTTGCCTGATTGGTGAAACCATCCAAAACAGCCGGGTGGGACGTGATGATATAATCCCTTGTCTGCCAGTCAGCGGAAGGCACAAGGCTTTCTGCCCATTCCTTATTGTTTTGGGAAAACCGCTCGTCATGGGATAAGTGCGTGATTGTATTGGCAAGGACAATCTCTACCCGTTCCTTCCCATACTGCCGGATAACGCCCTCTGCGGTATCCCTCGGAAGGGTGTAACCGTCAAATTTCTCCGCAATCGCTTTTTCTATGGCGTCTTTGCACTCCACCCGGATACCATGCTCCAGCTTTTCCTGCTCCCGGCGCATGGCTTCCTCCGCCTGCTCTTTTTTGTACTGTGCGAAGGCTTCTTTCCCCTTCGGCGTAAGGTATTTATCCGCACTGACAAGCTCCCTGATGCGCTTCTCCACCACGTTCCATTTTAAAAGCACTTTTGCGTATGGATCGCCTATCCTGCCTTTCCCCAATTTAATTCCTTTGGAATCGTGCCATTCATCGCTCCGGTCTGAACCGATCAGGGCGGGAGAGCCGCCGCCCGTCCCGTACTCATTTTTAAGGAAGGCAATGTTTTCTTTCTTGTCATGCCCTTCCATAAAATACTCATAGATACGGAACTGCCCATGATGATAGTTACTGCCGCCTGTCAGACGCTCATCTATCTCATCCTGCGTGATAAAATCCTCATGCAGCACCTCCACGCTGTCCTGTACCGGGTATTCCGTTTTCTCTGTGCTTAAATCCGCAATCTCTGAAAGCAGATGCTCCGGCTTTTTTACATACCGCCATCTTATCTGTTTTTCCCCGGCTTCAATCTGCTCTTTTGCGTGGGAAAGCTCCCCGGCAACGACATCACGCCCCTCCTGCGTGGATAAAAGCTCGCAGAGGTTTGTCATGCTCTCCGGGTGGTTGTAAGTCTTAATCGGTATGTTCTCCGGGATTTCCCCGATACCGTCCCGGAAGAAATTGAACAGGTCATTTGACACCCTCTGGCGTTCCACCGCATCCACAAGGAACACTTCATTTGCGCCCATGTAAGAGCCATTCTCCACCATAGAACGGACAACGCCCTCTATTTCCTGCCAGCCCATCACCGCAACCGGATTTTCCTTTGCGGACATTCCGTAGCCGATGCTCATGCCGGATTCATTGAACCAGACGGAAATGGGATTGCTGCCAAAATCAAAGCCTTTCCCGGTAGTACGGTACTCATTTTTCAGAAACTCCGCCATTTCCTCCGGCGTTTTGCCCTGCTGGTACTTGGCATAAATGCGGCTCCTGCTGTTATCCCGTCCGCCCCCTGTGCGTAAAATGGCTTCAAGCTGCTCCTTTGGCAGAGAAAAAGCGGCGGGCATGATATATTTCTCTCCTGCCTGCGCCGCTTCTATTGTGCCGATCTGTTCCTCTATCGTGGGGAATAAACTAAGCTGCTGGTAAACTTCCTTTTCCTTCGGTTCTTCCCATTGCGGAATCTGCCCTTCTTTCAGATATTCGCCCTTTTCCATGTAAAAAGCGATGCTGTCCCTCACAGCTTCCCATGATACAGTTGCCTCCGCTGTCCTGTTTAAATAGCTCCCCTTCCAGACCGTCAGACCGTTTTCGTCCGCCCTGTACCCGGCTCTTTCCTCCCCTACATAAAACTTGGTAAATTCCTTGTGCCTGTAACTGTTTTTGATATATTCCGTCTGTTTATCCTTATCCGGCTCGAAAAGCATTACCCCGGCAATATCCGGGCATTTATGTACCATAAATTCATCAAACTGCAAGATGCCTTTCTCTATTTCGGACAAAGAAAGACCGGGCAATGGTTCTCCACTGTCCGGCTCTGGTAAATCCTTATTTTCAGTTTTTTCAGTCGCTTCTTCACTTACAGGCTGTATACCAGCTCCCTCAGTACGATTTCCTCCGCCGAGTGCCTGATGTTGTTCATCTTCTGAACCCAGAGCATCTGGTTCTCCGCCTTGAGTTTTTCCGTCACTCCCTCCTGCTTCATCATCTGCCCGGTCAGCAGTTCCATCCTCTGCTCCGCCTGCTCCTGAATGGTCAGAAGATGCTCTTTCAGCTTCCCTTTCAGCAGAAGCCCGGTGTAAATCCCCTTCTTGTGTTCCTGTAAGTAATTCTTCCTCATCAGTCCGTATTTCGTAAGCGTCCCCTCCGGCTGCTCGTCCACCTGTAACATCGGTATCATGTAATCCCCGTTCTTCTCGTAGGTCAGATTCATCATTATTTCCCCTTTCCCCGGCATTTCCGGTCTGTGTGGTAGGTTGTACGTCCTCTGTTTCGCTTTCACGCTTTAAAGCATTATAGCGTGTGTCAGAGGTATTTGCAAGTCCTTTTTCGACAAAATTTCTTGATGCTTCCTTTCCGGCGATTTCCCTGTCATACGCCCCGATTGCTTTGCCAATCTCCATAAGCACAGGCTTGGATAAATCGGATATGCTGTCACCGATGTGCGACAGGGTTTCTATTGTATTAAACTCATGGATATAAGGGAACTGGATTTCCTCTGCCAGCTCCGCATCTTCCATGCCGCACCGCTTTAAGACGGTGTAGGCGATGCTGTCCGCCAGCGTTTCCCGGACACGAACAGCGATATTCAGTTCGTCCAGTTCCTCCAGAAAACTTCCCTCTTTCAGATATTCCATATCCGAAGCAAGCTCCCCATAACAGTCCTGTGCAATCCGGGAAGCAATCTCCCTGATCCTGTCCACAAATCTCGTTTCCTTATTGGTATCCCCGTAAATCCCTTCCAGACGGTTCAGAACCGCTTCCTGATGTTCCTCCCGCATCTCCCAAAGCTGAGGGAAACGCCCGATGCGCCTTGCCTTATGCACGTCCGATATGTCAAAGACGTACCGCAGTCCGGTGTAGGGACTCCCTTCTTCATCCAGAAGTGCAATCCCCTTTGCGCCCTTGTTTACCCAACAGTGCATTTTTTCATTCCATATCTCTATGGAAGCGCAGGCTGTGGCATCCGGTCTTTGGGCATAGATAAGGAGCTGGTCTTTGAACGGGTATTTGTAGAGCCTTGATGCTGTGTTCAGATATTTCTTCCAGCTTTCTTCATTTCTCGTCACCCGCTTTGATGTTTCTTCGGAGAGTGCGGAAATTACGTCATATTTTCTCATGGCAATCCTCCATTTCCTGTTTATTACTTTTGTGCAATAAAAAAGGCGGCTATGGTTCGCTCATGAGCCATTGCCACCAGTGACGGTAAACTTTATTCAATTTTTTTCTGCTCCTTTCCTCAAATTTTTAATATAAGAAAAGCACCTAAGATTTCTCCTAAGTGCTATCTGTCATCAGTTGACTTCCGTAATGTCATTTATTATATTAGAAAACAAATATGAATCATTTAAAGATTCGACAGTAACAATAATCCCTTGATTTTTATCATATATATTTTTCTGCGTTCCATCCTCGCCAAGATTATTATATGCTTCAATAATTTTGTCAAAATCCGGTTTCTTTTGAGGATTATTCAATATCCACTCAACCGCATCGTTACCATATATTATCTCTGTTCCGTTATTAGCTTCGATGTTACTTATACTGCTATTATCTGAAACTTGAAAAGGATATATTGATAATACAAAAATAATCAGGAGACATATAACCGAATTTCTTATTGATAAATACGCTGTATATATAATGTTATTTCTTATTAAATTTTGATTAATATTTTGTTGTGTTGATTGGTATATGCTCTTTTTATCCGTCCGTTTTTCAAATGAAATCGAATATAATAAATTTTCTTTTATCAAAACCTGAATTGACATTATTCCTGCCATCAGCATATACGATATTGATAAAATAGCCACTATAAATATACAATAATTGAAATACGGTATTGGAATTTTATTTGCAACTGTATCAATAATCTTTGATAAATTTAAAATTAAAGTGATAGCAATTGTCAAAGCTGCAATTATTGTTTTAGCCTTATCTTCAAATCTATTCTTTACATCTAACGTTGCTTTATAGTCATCTTCTAAATATTTAATATCAATCTCCTCAATATTTTCTGGGATTTCGATATTCGATACTGTACGATTTTTTTCACGTAATATTTTATTCTTTTTAGTTATATCTATAATTGGAATAATTTGCCCTAACATACTTTATCTCCAGCCAATGCTCTTTTTATGGTCTTACTTATATTTGTTCCTGTCTTAACCTCTAGCCACCCCCACTCTCCAGTGGGATTCACCTCAATAAAATAATATTCTCCCGAAACAATAGCCAAATCAATCCCGCCAAAATTTAATTCTAATTTTTTCATAAGTTTATGTATTGCATTTTCAACATATGTTGGTAATTGAAAAGGGATATATTCTAACTCCTCCTTTCGCATACGCCAGTCACCATACAATCCCTTTCCATTTTGTAATATTTTCACCGGAAAAAGTTTGCCTTGTACATATGTAACTCTGCAATCTATTTTAGGATTTAAAAATTCCTGTATAAATATCGGAGCCGATGTCAAATCATACTCATTTAATTCTGAACCTGAGACTACATTAGAATATGTAAACATTTCCTTGTTATTTTCCATATCATAAAAAAGTGCTGTATCTAAGGATTTAACTATATATTTCTTATCAGATTCCAAATTAAAATCGGTACAATTTGAAATATATGTAACAGGTACTTCTAACCCATATTCTTTTGCAATACATAACTGAAAGATTTTATTCTCTGCACGATATGTACTTACAGGGTTATTAATCCAATTTGCATTTTTAAAAACTATTAAATTTCTTAAAAAAGAACTCCATTGATTCCTTTCTAACTGTTCCTGTACTGATAACTCTTTTTTTGATTGAGTTCTCAAAAAAACAGGTGCTCTAAAAAATATTCCTTTTAAATGTTCAAATTGTGCCTCATACTCTTCGCCATCTATGGATATTATCATCACTTCATTTTGCAAATCTACAACTATTTTATGTTTTAAAAACTCATCTCGATTCAAGCGATAAAATTTCTCATTATCTTCCAATAACCGATAGCAAACCATATCCGTAGAAAAGTCAATCGTTGAAGATACAATCAGATAATCTATTTTATTCACCCTTTTGATCCTCGCCTGTTTCTACATCACATTTTTTTGTTTCTGGTTTCTGTGCAAAGTTACTCATCATCATAACTTCACCAGTGCTATCCACTCTCCATAACCCACAAATTCTGTCATATGAACATCCTTCGGGTTTTAATTCATGCGATACGTTATCATATGTGTATGCTTTTTCCAATAAGATATGTTGTTTCATGCTTTTACCTCCGTACTTCGATAATATTTTCAAGAGTTATGTACAAGCAATTATATCATTTAATTGACTTTATCTCAATCATATCTAACATATTTTACTATAAATGCCATCTAATGGCTGCAAAATACAAAAAACGTATCTTGCAGCCTGTTTCCTGTTACTTCCCTGCATTACTCATAGAAACCATGTTCCTCAATGCCTTTTTCCAAAATGGTATGTATCAGTTCCTCCAGCTCCACACCGTTTATCTCGCTGACCACGATCAGCTTTGCAAGGGTATCTTTCTGTACGGATATGGCATACTGTTCCTCATCGGCACGAAGCTCATGGACGCAAATGCCAAGTCCGTCCGCAATCCTGCACACCACGCCAAGCTCTGGCTCTCTGACGCCCGCCAGAATATCCATAATTGTCCTCTCCGGCACTCCCGACATTCTGGAAAGCTCCATAATACTGATTTCTTCCTCTTTCATCACGTTTAATAACTTATCCCCGGTTGTAAACATCTTTCTTCCTCCCTTATTTTTTCTTCCCGCCAGAAGATTTCTTTTTCGGAAACTCCATGACAAACTTAAACTGTACCCCGCTTTTTTCTGCCCCGTCTTTGGTGTAACGGTATTCTTCCGTCCCACTCGGAATGATATAGGCATCATAAGGCTTCCCCGCCTTGCTTCTTAACCCTTTTAACAGGATTTTCTTCCCGGCAAGCATATCCTTCACCTGTGCATCGGTAAGGGCAGCACCCATTACCCGGCTCACGTTCATACCGCATTTTTTCACGCAGTAAGCGCCGAATTTTCCTTTTACCACCTGACCGCCGCAGTTCGGGCATACCCCAAGAGCCGCCTGCTCCTGTGCGAACATCTTTTTCTGCTCGTCACTGACCTCATGGTAGGCGTGTATCAGCTCCGACACCATATTCTCAATATCTGCCATGAAGTCCTCCATCGGAAGCTCCCCTTTCGCTACCAGTGTCAGGGCATTTTCCCAATCGGCGGTAAGTTTCGGGGACTTCACCATATCCGGCAGCACCGTAATCAGCTTTAATCCGTCCTCTGTGGGTATGATCTGCTTTTTCTCACGCTTCACAAACCCGTCCTTGACTAACTTCTCGATAATATCCGCCCTTGTCGCTGGCGTACCCAAGCCTTTCCGTTCTGCGTCTGCCCCAATATCTTCCGCCCCGGCACGTTCCATTGCGGATAATAGTAAATCTTCTGTAAATCTCTTGGGCGGATTTGTGAAATGCTCGCTGACTTTCGCCTGCACACCGTCAAATGGCTGTCCCTCCGACAGTTCCGGCAGCTTCTTTTCCTCCTTTTCTTCCTCCTGATTCCCGGAGATTTTAAAGGAACGCTTAAAGGCATCCTCAAAAGATTTCCACCCGTTATGCGTAACGGACTTGCCGGAAACCGAAAAAGTATATCCATTGCATGAAAACTCCGCTTTGACTGTTTCATACAAATGCTTCTCCCCGGTGGCGCATAACAGGCGGTTCGCAATCAGGGATAAAATTTTACGCTCCGTTTCCGGCAGTGCCGCAAGGTCAGCTTTCCCTATCTCCATTGTGGGGATAATGGCGTGGTGGTCTGTCACTTTTTTGCTGTTCAGAATCCTTTTTATATCCGGGCTGGACGCTTTGTTTTCCTCAAACATGAGGGAGCTGAACACCGCTTCAATGACATCTTTTGCGGTCTGCCCCATATCATCGGATAAGAACTGGCTGTCCGTCCTCGGATATGTGGCTAACTTTTTTTCATAAAGGCTCTGCGTGTACTCTAAGGTCTGCTTTGCGGTGAAACCAAATAAACGGTTCGCATCCCTCTGGAGCGTGGTGAGGTCATAGAGCTTCGGCGGCATGACCGCTTTTTCCTCTTTCACAACGGACGTGGTGAGAGCCTGCCCGTTCCGGCAAGCTCCCACAATCCCATCTGCTTTCTTTTTATCATCTATGCGCCCGGTGGCGGCATCTATCCCATCCATCAGGATATGCGCCATGTAATATGTTTCCTTCTGGAAATTCATAATCTTTGCTTCCCTGTCTACCAGCATCGCAAGGGTGGGTGTCTGCACCCGCCCCACCTTTAAAACTTTTCCGCCATACAGGACGGTGAACAGCCTTGTACCGTTGATGCCCACAAGCCAGTCCGCTTCCTGCCTGCACAGTGCGGAATGGTACAGGTTATCGTAATCGCTTCCCGGCTGCAAATTCTCAAATCCCTCACGAATGGCGGTTTCTTCCATTGAGGAAATCCACAGGCGTTTGATCGGCTTTTCACAGCCTGCCATTTCATACACCAGACGGAAGATAAGTTCTCCCTCCCGTCCGGCGTCTGTTCCACAAATCACAGCCGACACGTCTTTCCTGTGCATCAACTGGTACAGTATGTCATACTGCGCTTTTGTGTCCGGCTTCACCTCATACTGCCATTTTTCCGGCTTGACAGGAAGGCTCTCATACGTCCACTTCTTCCATTGTTCCCCGTAACTTTCTGGCTGTGCCAGCTCCACCAGATGCCCCACGCACCAGCTCACAATATATCCGTTCCCCTCCATATATCCGTCACTGATTTCCGATGCGCCGATCACTTCCGCAATGCTCCTTGCAACACTCGGTTTTTCCGCTATCACTAACTGCATTTAGTCGTCCTCCCCTTCTTTATCTTCAAAGAAATCATCCTCACTGCCCTCGTTTTCCTCATCATCGTCATATTCTTCTTCCTCGTCCTCCTCATCATCGTCCTCGTCAAGAAATTCCTCTTTCTTTTTCCGGACTACTTTGAAATAATAGCCGCTGCCAATGGCTGCAACCGCCACAATCCCAAGAATGATATAGGTTGCCATCGGGTTTTCTTCTGGTTTCTCCGGCTCAGGTTCCGGTTCTTCGGTGTTTATCTCATCCCCGTCCTCTGCGGGTTCTTCCGTAAGTTCTTCTTCCTTCCCCTGTTCCCCGTTGTTATTGGGAAGTGCGCCCTCCGTCACAGGGATTGCGGACTCCAGTGCAGCGGAATTTTTCGGCAAGGTTTCGCTGTTGTCCGCTGTCACATTCAGCAGGTCATTTTCCGTAACTTCGGTCAGGAAATAAACCACTTCTTCCTCCCCGTCTCGGTCAATGATAAGATAGAACACTTTTTCTGATGCAGTCTGGATTGTGTAAAATTCCTTTCCCGTTCCACTTTTCTCCTTTTCCCCGGATTCCTCCTTTTTCTCCGATGCCGCCGCTTCCGCCATTGCCTGCTTTTTCTGCTCTGCAAGGCTGTTTTCGGAAACGGTGTTCCCGTCACTGTCCGTTTTGGTATGCTCCGTCACCTGTGCGGTGGCGGAGGAAGGCTTGGTAGCCTGTGCGTTCACCGGGAGCTGCTCTGCCGGGTTCTTCTCGTTCCCGTCCTCTTTTTCCGGATCGGTGTAATACGGGTTGGCTGTTTTGTAGACCTCCGACATATTCCCGGCGTTATCCATTGCGGAAATGGTAAAATACTGGTAGCCTGCGTCAAACTGTTGCAGACGGATATTCAGGACACCGTTTGTAAGCTCCGTAAATTCATACCCGTTCACATACACTGCCTTGATGCCGGAATCCGTATCATGCGCCTGTATGGAGAGCAGACCGTCACTGACCGCAGCGTTTAAGGTAGGCTTCGTGAAATCAAAGCACTTCATATAGCGGTTTTTCTCATAGGTTTTGCCCTTCTGGTCTGTCACAAGCACATAGACGGTGGTATTCTCCGAAATCTCCACATACATATCCTCTGTTACGTCCGTCCAGCTCCCATTCTGCGCCACTTTTGCCTGCACTGTCTTTATGGTGAAGTTGCCGGAATGTGCCACATCTTCAACGGAGATATGTACCTTCGTGGTGTCATTGTGCCAGCCGGACGGAGTGGAGATTGTGATTTTTACATTCGGGTTCACATATTCGCATAAGCTGTAATCCCCCTTGCAGACCTCACAATCTTTATCAATGGAATATTGTGTGCATTTTTCTTTACAGGTACATTCCGGTTCAGGTACTTCGTTCCCGGATACCGTCCCGCTTTCCGTTTCTTCCTCATTACTTCCGGACTCGGTTTCTGTTTCCCCGGTTTCATCCTCCCCATTCTCTGAACTTTCCCCGGTTTCAGTGCTTTCCTCTGTTTCCCCTTCGGTACTGCCTTCCGCTGGTGCTTCGCCGCTTTCCTCTGTAAGCACACCTTCCGCATAGGCATCTACGGTATTCACGCTGTTCGCCATAAACGCCCCTACGGGCATACAGAACAGCAATGCCGATAAAAGCAGCGACACTGCCGCCCTAACTGATAACTTTTTCTTCATTTCCTGCCATCTCCTTTGCGTTTTCTTTTTCTTCCAATAACTTCAAAATCTCGTCCTCGCTGAATTTGATGAGTAATTGCAGCTTCTCGGACGAGATTTTATGCTTTTCGATAATATCCATTTTTTCGGCTCTTTCCGCCATGCGCTTCTGTTCTTCCAAATTCTTCTTTTTTGCCTGTAAGGATTCAAGCTGCGCATCCACTTTGGAAAGCTCCTTCTCAATGCGTTCCTTTGTCATAAATTCCTCACTTCCTGTTGTTTTTCCGTTTTTCCCACCCGGTTGGATCAAAATCATTAAAATCTAACACTGCCCTGAAAAGCCATTTGTTATTTACCCATCTTTGCAGTTTTCTTGTAATGGGTGGCGCAGTTGGCTTTTCATATACCATTACATAGGGATCAAATCCCATATCCCGCAGAGTGTATATCCTATACAAGTCCTGTTCATGGCTGCTGTTATAGTTTGTCAACACATACACCCGCCTTTTCCGATAATCTTTCACAGTTGTAAGTTCTGAAAACTTTTTGAAATACCCTGTCAGGTCATCTTCCGGATTATCCCAAGCGAAGTGCAGCATTTTTGTTTTCACTTTGTTCAGCATCTCCACTTTCTCCGGAGTAATCAGACGCACATCAAGTCCCTGCGTAAAATCCACCATTGCGCCGCTTTGTGCAAGCTGCTGTAATAACCGTTCCCAATCCGGACAGGCTAACAAATTCGCATCAAGCAGCTTTATTTCTTTTTCCCCATGCCAGAACTCGGCAAGGTCAGCGACCGCAACCGCCCTGCGCCCCTCTTTTTCCCCTACAATGCAGAAACCGCATCCACGAGGACACCCTCTTGACAGAAAACCATATGCAGTTCCTTCAAATTTCGGGTATAATGCGTAGTCCGGATAGGTATGTTCCACTTCCTCCGGCAGACGGTTATTAAGTCCATACCCTGTGCCGCCCCTTATAATGCAGTCAGCATGAATTGTACCGGAGTAATCTTTAGAATAGCTGTCCGTAAACACCCGGCTCATATATACAAGGTCATAATGTTTTCGCCCGTCATACCATTCCAATGTATCGCTCCTTGCTTTATGGTAAGCAGACAGCTTCATAAGACATAAGTTTGGGAAGTTGTGGCTGTCCACATCAATCAATCCGATTTTGATAATATCACGCTCCCTTCTATTTATGAAATTGCTCTATCATAAGTTTGTGTTGTCTTTTTACAAAAAAGTTTGATAATAATAAGCTCCATAATTACAATTAAGTTTGATAATTTACTCCTAAACTTAATATCACGAAACCATGTTGCAGAAAAACAAAGAAGCATAATAAGAACCATGCTCCTTTAAGTGCCACGAAATCTCCGTTTTTATCAACTTTAATTGTCATTTTATTTAAGTTTTATCAATCATAATTGTTAATTCCTTTGTGAAGCCGTTTTTATCAAACAAAGTTGTAAATTATCAATCTTTATTGCAAAATTATCAAACTTAATTGCAACTCAACATGTGTTGTTATTGAAGGCGACCAAATGCGTAGAAGTGGCTCTGCCAGTAAGACGAGTTGATGCTTGCGTAGCTGATCGGATCTCCGCAGTGAATCATTGTTCCGTTGCCGCAGTAAATCCCCACATGGCTCACCGCCCCGGCAGAATTGTAAGTCCCGGTAAAAAAGATGATGTCCCCCGCCTTTGCGTCCGATGCGGAAACCGGAATACACTGGTCATAAATCCCCTGTGCGGTTGTTCGTGGAAGGTTATGCACCCCGCTGTTGGTAAATACCCAACAGACAAAGCCGGAACAGTCAAAACTTGTGGAAGGGCTTGAACCGCCCCACACATACGGGAATCCTAAATACTTTGCGGCTTCTTCCATAAGCGCCTGCACCGATGCATCATCATAGGCGTCCGGCGGTATGGTGTTCCCCGGAAGTCCGCCCGGCGTTTCCCCGTACAGCGTTCCTTCGCCCACGTCAAAATAAAATAACGGGTTATAATACTCCCCGTCATATAAACATTCGATATGCAAATGGCTTCCTGTGCTGCTCCCGGTATTCCCCGTTGTGCCGATGACCGCCCCTTTTTCCACTGTCTGCCCTGCACTCACGCTGAGCGTATCCATGTGGGCATACTTGGTTGTGTAGCCGTCTATCTCAATCACTACATAATTCCCGTAATGGCTGTCATATGACGCCGCTGTCACCGTACCGTCATGCGCCGCATAAACGGTTGTTCCTGTCGGCACTGCTATATCCACGCCCCTGTGAAATTCCTCATTCCCTGTACTTGGGTTCTTCCGGTATCCGTAATAGCTGGACACATAATAATACCAGTAAAGGTCAAGCGGCGAAGCGAACTCCTGAAGCAGACCGCCTGTTTCCCGGTACATGGAAAAAATCTCCGCCTGCTCCGTATCCATTTTCCCGGAAACAAGGCTTTCTAACGGTATGGCTGTAAGCGTCACTCTGAGGATACTGACCTCGTATTCTTCTTCCTCCTCATACTCATATTCTTCCTCGGTTTCTTCTCCTGTGACCGGATCAGTGACCGTCCTCGTGCCTGTCTTTGTGACCGTCCTTGTCCTCGTTTCCGTATCCGGCGTAAGCGTCAGCGTGTACATTTCATCAAATAAAGCCTGTATCTCGCTTTCCACTTCACTTGCGGTAAACTCCGTATGGACAGCGGATAAATAGCTGATAAGGGTAAACGGGTTATGCCCGATTGCCCCAAGATTATAGGAATATTCATCATACCCCGGATAATCCGTTTCCACCCGGTCAATCTCATTCTGCAAGTCAAGCTCCAGACGGGTAAGCTGTAAGTCGGCGGCGTCAATCTCTTTCGGCTTGCTTAAATAGCTTGCCGCTAATATGGTGGACTGCGTATCCGCAAACATCGCCCCACAGGACGATACGGAAACCATAACCATCATAAGGAGCAGAGCCATGATGCCCAACGTCACAAGAAGTCCTGCGTTTTTCCTCGCAAACTCCTGTAACTTCCTTGCCACAGTGACCGCACCGTTTTTTGTCTTTTCAAATGCCTGCTCCGCTGTTTTCCCTGCCGCCGCTTTCTTCCTCGCCTTGATGTACTCCCGCTTGATGCGCTGTTTCTGTAACCGCTTCCGCAATGTCTTTTTCTGCATCTGCGGGTTTTCCTCCAGAAACTTCTGGTACTGGAAATTGACTTCCTTTTTAAACTGCTTCTTTTCCAGCTTTGCTATCTTTGCCCGCTGTTTCTGCTCTTTTCCTTTTATCTGCCTTTTGACAAAAGAAAATAATTCCTCTCCTTTCTGTTCCGATTTGTGTGCGCCCTCCACCGCTGAATTTTCTTTCTCCGTTTCAGCAATTTTCCCATGCACAAAATTTTTGCTCTCGTTCTGCATCCGGCGCATGGTGGTCTTAGGTATGCCTTCCTGCTTGAAAGGCTTCTCCTTATCCAGAGGGACAGCTACATATTTTCCCTTCCCGGTTTTCTCATCAAACACTCTCTGCAAGGTGTATTCCCTTGTCTTTGGCAGCTTTGCCCTTGCTTTCTGTACTTTCTTCCCGGCTTTCTCTGCCTGCCGCTGTTTCTTTTGCAGCTTTTTACTTCCGGTAAATTCAGAGCCTCCTTCCCCCTGAAAAGTATTTCTGGTATTCCCCGTAAAAGTTTCCTCCGTAAAGGTCTTATTTTCCGGTTTATCATTTGTGCCGCCTTTTACCCGGTGTTCCTTCTGCATCCGCTTTTTATGGTATTTTCCCTTTTTCTGCGACTGCCTGTATGTATCCCTACGGTGGTAATCTTCTGCATCCGGCTGTTTTTTCTCCGTTTCCTCCGGCTGGCTGAAATTCTCCTGCCCGGTAAAGGCATTGCTTTCTTTCACAAAATCAGATTTTTCTTCCTGACCCGGTTTTACATCGGACTTTTGGACTTTTTGTCCAGAAGTGGTCTGGTACATCTGCTTTCTTGCATGAGCCTTTGAAGCATGGTTCGATTTACGCTGTCCGGCATCACTGCTCCGGGAATCCATGCTTTTATTCCCTGTAAATGTGCTGCCCTTTCCCGGCTGGCTCTTTTCGGACTTCTGGACTTTTTGTCCAAAAGTTTCCTGATGCGCCTGCATACTCTTTTCTGTCTGCTTTTTCCTGCCTGCGCTCCGCCCCGCCCTCCCGGTGCCAGAATCCCTCGGCTGATAGGCAGCGCTGCCGCCGCCCGTAAAAGCATTTCCGGCACCCTTCTGGAACTCTGTATTTGCTTCTTTACGGTAGACGGTATTCTGTTTTTTCTTTCCTTTCTTTTCTGCCATTAACTGTCCTCATCTTCCTTTTTCACTGATTCCTCCGGTTTTGTATTCATAATCGCATAGGTCTTTGTATCTGCCGGGTACTTATCCACGAATGGGATAACCACGTTGTCAAAGAGTATCAGACCGCTTCCCGGTTCAGAATTGGTGACGTGCATGAGCTGCTTTTCTGATAGTCCCAACTTGTCCGCCAAAATATGCTGGTCTTTGGCGTTCTGGTTCAGCAGATATACAAAATCGCTGTTCCCCAAGATGCCCTCGATTTCCTCTGATTTCAGAAAATCGCCCACATTCTGCGTCAGCCCGGTTGGGATTCCGCCCCATTTCCGAAACCTTTTCCAAATCTCTACGGAATATATGGCAGTCTGTTTTTCTTTCAAAAGCAAATGGAACTCGTCACAGTAGTACCTTGTGGCAACTTTCCGTTCCCGGTTCTGTGACACCCTGTTCCATACCGCATCCTGCACGATCAACATTCCAATCTCTTTTAACTGGTTACCCAAGTCACGAATGTCAAAGCACATAATCCGGTTATGGGAATCCACGTTAGTACGGTGGTTGAAATAGTTCTGCGAACCATGCACATACAAGACAAGGCTGTTGGCAATCCGTACCGCTTTCTGCTTCGCTTCCCTCTGCATCTCCGGCGCAACGTCCCTCGGCTCATACTTTAACAGCGCATTATACAAATCTTCCAGTATGGGCATATTCTCCGGTTTCGGGTGTTTGAAATACCCGTCATAGATATGCTTGATACAGGTGTCAATAATGCCCTTCTCGTCATTTTCCAGACCGTCCTTCCCTCCGGCTATCAGGTCACACAGGGTAATCAGGAAATCACTCTTTAATTTCAGCGCCTCTTTATCCCCTTTATGGGAAAGCTGAATGTCCATCGGGTTCAGATAATCCTTTGAGTTTGTGGCAAGCCTTACCACCTGCCCATGAAGCGCCTGCACTAATGGAAAATACTCGCCCTCTGGATCGCAGACGATAATATCATCTTTTGTGATAAGGAAACAGGATAAAATCTCCCTCTTTGCGGAAAAAGACTTGCCGCTTCCCGGCGTTCCCAGAATCACCCCGTTTGGTGTACGCAGCCTTTTCCGGTCTGCCATAATCATGTTATTGCTGAGTGCGTTCAGACCATAATAAATGGCGGGTGCGGGCATGAAAAGCTCCTGTGTGCAGAAAGGCACAAGGACAGCGGCGCTCTTTGTGGTGAGGTTTCTTTCAATCCCCACATCGTTACACCCAATCGGCGCACTCGCCATTAACCCCTGTTCCTGTAAATACTGCAAACATCTGAGGTTGCAGTTCGCCTGCTGGATAATACCGGACACCCTCTGTGTCAGGTTCTCCAGTTCCCGCTTCGTCCTCCCGTAACAGGCAATGAGGAAGGTCATTTTGATAAGTTTCTGGTTGCTCGTGTTCAAATCGTCCAGAAGTTCCAGCGTGTCCTTCTCATAAGTCACGATGTCCGTAGGCAGAATATCCATATCATAGCCGCTTCTGACAGCCTTCTTCTGTTCCTCTATTTTCATTTTCTGAATGTCGGTGAGCGCACGTTTTATCATCTTGATTGCTTCCACCGGATCAATGGTCTGCATATGCATGGTAAGGGTGAGGTTGTCATCAATATCCAGCAGCTTTTTAACCATCTCGTCCGTAAACTTCGGCGCAATCATATCAAGGTAAGACACGCTCCCATAGATGCTGCCGGACTTAAAGCGGCTCGGATAGCGGAAGTCAAACCCCGGCGGGGCGATATAGTCCTTGACCGACTTCCCGGATTCTGACAGCTCCTTAAATGAAAAACGGAAAGGCTCCATTGTACCCTGATTGAAATACTCATGCAGGATACGCAGCCTTTCCTTCCCGTCAAGACCTCTGGCGTTTGTGCCGATATTGTTTAAATTGCGTACCACATCCTTCTCGATATTGCTTAACTTGCTCTTTGCTTCCCTGTACCCGGCGCTTTCCACGCCGAAAATCAGGTACTTGGACTTGATGATTCCGTTGTTGCCTTTTGCCGACTGGTGCTTTAGCATATGCGTATACTCGTCACGAATATCGTCAAAATCATCCGCCTGCAGAGGAATGTCAAACTGTTCCGCAAGAGCCTGCTCGCTGACCTGCCTGTTAAATAAGAACAACTGGAACTTTATGGACGGATCGAAGTAGTTAATCAGTTTGCTGTATTCTTCCAGAATATCCGCCTGATCCTCCACCTCCAGCAGGTCATAGTTGATGTCAAAAAACTCCACCATTTTCGTGTAATAACTGTCCGCCACCTGACAGATGCCGTCCCGGTACATTTTTTTGAATGTAATGGTTTTCTGTGCGGTGTCCGGCTTCGCCTGCTCCTTGCTGTTCCCGGCAAGCGCACGTTTCAGCTCCGCAAGGCGTTTCTTTTCCGATAAGGTCAGTCCCGCCTTTTCCGGTGTCCGCTTATTTTCCTGCGGTTTTGGCTTTGCCGCCCCCGCCTTTTGCTTTTTGTTCAAGGAAATATACCTCCTTCCTGATTTTTTCCCGTTCCTCCAACTGCTTGTAGAGGTTTTCCGATTTATACGGTCTGATTCCCGGCGTGAGTACCTTCTGCCGGAGCATGAAGTATAATATCTTCTCTGCCGGGAAACCGTCTTTTTCATACATTGCCAAAAAGAAGAATGGCAGCATTGCGCCCACCATGATAAGCGCCGCCCCCTGTGTCCCCAATACCCCTTTGGTAAGGAAGTATAAGGGTATGCCCACAAGCGCTGCGCCGGAAAAACAGATAATCTGCCTTCTGGTAAGGTTCAACGCCACTTTTGTCTTGATTCCACTCAGGTCTTTCGGCACTGGTACGGATATTGCCATCGTCTGCTCCTTTCGTGGGCAATGCCCGTCAAGCACAGTGTCCCTGTACTCAGTGGGCATTAAAAATTGATTTACTGAGAGAGCCTGTCTTAAATAAGCTGAAACAGAGGATTACGGTATATGCCGCCACCGACCACAATGCGCTGTGAAGGTTGCCCGCCACTGCGACGCTCGCCACAAGCACAGCATAGATCGCCACGCACACCATGATAAAGAACCCCTGAAAAGCAAGTGCGACAAGCCCTTTTAAGTAATTTGTCCCGATTGTGCCCCATTCCCGGTTGGTAACTGTCGCTGCCGGGATTGGCGCAACTGACACATAAAGGTATATTTCAATCATGCGCCCATATAGAATGACGGTGATGAGGAC
Organism: Blautia coccoides; assembly: GCF_034355335.1. Taxonomy (NCBI): domain Bacteria; kingdom Bacillati; phylum Bacillota; class Clostridia; order Lachnospirales; family Lachnospiraceae; genus Blautia; species Blautia producta. Next base: position 205,108 of record NZ_CP136422.1, on the reverse strand, counting down.
GGACATGATTTTCATACATAAGCTGATTACCATAGTTTCCAGACCAAGACCGATAAGCTCCCCTATCCCCATCGTGTCAATCTGGTTGTTGAACATGGTTGTAAGGGTAGCCTGAACGTCAAGGCTCGTTGAACCGGAGATTGATGCTGCCGCCTGTGTCACCACATGGCTTCCCACGTCAAACACCGCCATGACTATATCAAAGGTCTTGGAAAGCAGCATGACAGCGATACAAGCCTTAAATAAAAAACGGAAAAACAGGCTTGTATCAAAGTCATGCATATTGTTTTTGTCGATTACCATTGTTATCAGCTCATAGATCAGCACAAAACTGATTATCATGCCTGCTATGGGCACTACCACGTTCTCCGAAAGCGTCCGTATCATGCTGAATATGCCGGAGTTCCATGTGCTGGGTGTCTTGCTGACCTCCCCCGCAATCGTCCCGACCTTATCATTGACATCGGAGAACATGGTATCAAGGTTGCTAAGCACCCACCCCTGCAGCATCTCCTTTATGAAATCAGTGATTTTGTCTATGATGCCGCCCATTTATCTTATGAAAACAGGCTGGAAAGCTGTGGGATCACCGTCTGCGCCACAATGATAATGCCTCCTCCACTCATGAGCTGCTTGATTCCCTGTGATTTTGCACCCGGATTATCATTCCCATATCCTTCGAGCAAATTGATGACGCCCCATACGCCCACGCCTGCGCCGATTGCTGTTACGACTGTCTTTAATCCTGTTACCGCTGTTGTAAAAAATGCCATGTTTCTACCTCTTTCTTTCTCAAAAATTATTTTGTCTGGTTTCTGAAAGAGTTTTTCGTGTTAAAATGCCCTGCCTTATGGTAAGATAAAGACAGGGCAATCCTTTAGGAAGAACCCTGCGGGCATCCGGCACATTCAGTTTGGCGATTGGCTGTGCCGGGCGCTTTGTTTTTGTCCTTTCCCAAGTACATTCAAAACTCCGTTCCACTTCTGGACTTTTTGTCCAAAAGTTTTGTAGCTGGTTGACGGGTTCCATATTCAGTTTTTCAATATTCAGTTGTCATGCTTCAATCACGCCCGCATCCTCCACCTCATCAACGGTGTCATTGTCCCTGACTTTCGCTTTGCACAGGTTCTTTACATATTTTTCGATGTCTAAGGCGTTCTTGTCATCAAAATCGGACAGAAGGCGGTACTGCCTGTGCTTTGTAATGTCAAACTTATTGGAGAAGAAAGGTCTTACCCCTCTAAGCTGCATGATGCACTTCCCTCCGTCCATGACTGCAATCTCATCTTGGCTCATAAGCTCTTTCCCGGTCTTTTGATAATTTAAACCGTAGGACTGCGACGTACCCCTTGTGTCAGAGGTATTGTAAAGGTCTATCGTTTCCTTACCCAAAATTTCCGCCATCTCTTTTAAGGTGGTCTTTTCCTTCCCTCCGAGGAATAAGGTGGTATCACAATTCCCTTCAATGGTGTCGGCGTTATCCTTATAAATCGCTTTGAGCTGCGACTTCGACTGCAAGATAATGGAAGCTGATATTTCCCGGCTCCGGATTGTGGCAATCAGCTTCTCAAACTTTGGTATCTGCCCGATGTTTGCAAACTCATCGAGTAAGCAGCGCACATGGACGGGCAGCCTGCCATGATACACATCATCCGCCCTGTCACAGAGCAGATTGAAAAGCTGCGTGTACATGATTGACACAATAAAGTTGAACGTATCATCCGTATCGGAGATAATGACAAACAATGCTGTCTTTTCATCCCCTAACATATCAAGCCCCAACTCGTCATAGCTTGTCAGGTCACGCAGTTCCTTGATGTCAAAGGGGGCTAAACGTGCGCCACAGCTAATTAAGATGCTTTTCGCTGTCTTGCCCGCCGCCAGTTTGTATTTTTTATACTGCTTTACTGCAAAATGCTCCGGCTCTCTTTCCTCCAGCTCATCGAACATCAAATCCACAGGATTCTTAAATTCCTCGTCATCCTCCCTCGCTTCACTGGCGTTTATCATGTCAAGCAGGGTAGTGAAATTCTGTTCTTCCTCCACACACTCATACCAGATGTATCCGATCAGTGCGGTATAATAGAGCTTTTCGGCTTTCACCCAAAAATCCTCGCCGGATTGCTGCCCCTCCCCTTTGGTGTTTAAAATGATTGTGTTTACGAGTTTCAAAATGTCCTTCTCGCTCCGGATATAAACGAGAGGATTGTAATGCATGGACTTCTTGAAGTTAATGGTATTCAGCACTTTTACCCTGTAATTGTTCTTTAAGAGCATTTTTCCGCACTCTACTAATACTGTACCCTTCGGATCGGTGACAACATATGATGAGTGCATCTGCATAAGGTTCGGTTTTACAAAAAATCTCGTCTTGCCCGAACCGGAGCCGCCGATAACAAGGATATTTTTATTCCTCGCATACTTCGGCTGTTTTGGTCTGCCGGACATCATCAGCCTTTCCGTTTCTGTCAGCAACACATTGTTCTCAAATACCGGATCGACATAAGGCTCTATGTCTTTTGCTGTCCCCCACCTCGCAGAACCATACTCCATGCCATGCCGGAACTTCTTGGCGTTTTTGGCTTTGAAATACACCACAAGGCGGAGCGCAATGCCGCATCCTGCCCCTATCAGCAAATCTCTTGGGTGGAAACTTGGTAACGGGTTGGAAAATAAATCCTCCATCCCCGCCATGACCGCCATCATCTTTGCGGAAGCATCCTGCCCCGGCGATACCCGCCACAGCCACGCTATTTTGTCGCAGAAATACCCGGCAAGCACATAGGGGAGATTCATAAGGAGAAGTTTCTTTTTGTCAACATTCCCCGTCTTTGCCTTGAGCTTTTCAGGGATTGATTTTAAGTCTTTGGCGATGCCGTCTACGATTTTACTCATAATGACTGCCCCCTGTCCTTTAAATGTTCCCTTGCCCTCTCCCGGTTCTTGTCCTTGCCTAACTGCTCCCGGAACTCTGCCAGTTTCTCCTTTACAGAGATACGGTTATGCTTTTTCTCATTAACTTTTACAAACTCCTTAAATGCCTGTGTTATCACATCGGCATCCTTGCCCTTGAATAATACGATGTGCTTCGGCGGCTTTTCTGTCTTGTCCTTCTTCACAGCAAACTGCACATTATATTTCTTTGCCACTCTCTCAAAGGACTTGATATTGTTATCCGTCACCTCAATGCTCGAAGCGCCCATACCCTGACCGACCAGCTCTTTCACTGATATTTTCCCATGCGGCATCTGCTTTCCCTGTTTCCGGTGTTCCAGATACATCTTCATAGCCTTTTTCAGCACGTCGGCAGTCAGCCGGGAAGATTTGAATACAAGGGCAATCGTTTTCTGTGTCACTTCCTCCTGCATGGTTCTCCTCCTTCTTTCTTTATTGCTGTACCCCCGTCAGGGTGGGACGTACAGCCTGTGCAGCAGATATTTCATAAACTCTCCTGACCGGATTATGGCAGTTCCGGCTTCCTCCCTTCTTCCAACGCTTTGATAATCTGTATAAACCCGGATTCCAAGTCATCAAAACAGATTGGAATATCCCCCGGATTTTTGATATAGGTATCCAGAAAGCGGTAGGTAAGCCGCCCGCCCTCTTTTCCAATACTGACACAGTGGACAGATGCAAACTCCCCGTTTTCCAGAATCCATATCTCATTTTCAAGGCACAGCACGAACCTGTCTGAAAAAAATTCCTTTATTTCACAGGCAATCATACAGGCTGGATAACAGAAAAGCACATCTGTCATGTCAAACGGTTCGTTCCCCGTACCGTCATCCCCCTCCATCATCATCACTTCTTTCATGCTTTTTTTGATATAAGGGAATAACTGGCTGGAATAGTTGTCCGCTGCATATTCTCTCGGCTCGCTTCCATCGCCCAAAAGCTCCGCAAGGTCATCAAACTCGCTGTCCTCATACAGCCGGAACAGCCGCAGAAAGCACTCCCGCACCTGCCCCTCCGTCAATCCTTCCTCCTGTATGTCCGGCTCCTGCCCCTCTTTGGGTTTCCTTTTCCCTGACACATAATGGATTCCGCCTAATACCGCTGCGCCTGCCACAGCCGCAGAAAGGGCTGCTGCTACTTTTTTGTGTTTCATTTTCCTTCTTTCTCCTTTCCGCTTCTGGACTTTTTGTCCAAAAGTTTTATAAACGCAAAAAGGGCAGCTACAAACCGCTGTTTACGGTCTATAACTGCCCTTACGCTGTTTCTGATATTTATTATCTGTACCGGATCACCGGACACTGCTTTGTCTTTTTCCCTACCTTCCTGCGTTCCAAAGCAAAAACCATATCCCCGGTACGCTCAAAATATCCGATGTCCTTTTTCCAGCTTATGCCGCATTTACAATGCTGCAAGCCGATAAACTGCTGCTTCATCTTCCTTCCGCAGTTCGGGCATACTTTTTTGCTCATGCCCTTTTTCTTGGTTTTCGGCTTGTCTGCATCTTCTTTCTTTTTCTCTTTCCTTTCCGGAAGTCCATTCTCCGCAATCCTCGCTTCATAACGTGGCAGACGGTAAAGATACAGGCGGTATACTTCATCAAAGGAAGCCTTTTCTGCTATTCCCTTTACCCTCTGGTAGATTTGCCCCGCAATTTTTTCACTGTCCTCTCCTTCCGGCAGCTTATCATGCTCCCTGTAATAATCACAGGTCTTTTCAAACATACAGTCTGCTATTTTAGCTTTCTGCTTCTGCTTTAAGTCTTTATATGTCCTGTCTGCCCTTTTCAGGCGCTTCCTGTTTCCCAAACACACCACTCCTGCCTTTATCCTGATATGGTCTATTTTAACAGAAAACGCCCCGGAATTGTAAAAAATATCTGCCGCCTAACCGAAAGCATCTTCACACCGGGAAATGAAATATTTCTTCTTTTCCAAGATTTCCTCCTGCCTGTCTTTGGAAAGCGTCTGGAATATCTCATCATAGTCAAGCTCCGCAAGCGGCGTACCCAAAACAGGCGTTAAAACCTCATGTTCATACCATATCCGCCAGAGTTCCTCAAACAGCTCCAGACAATCCGAAAATGCCATTGCCGAATCAAACCCCTCGCCCTCACTGAACCATTGCAGACGGACAAAACCAAATCTCCCGGCATCCGCCACCATCACATCCGTCATCTCATACAGCTCTGCGAACGCATCCGCCACCTTCCGGCACTTCGCCCGCTGTTCTTCCGTAATAAATATTTCTGCCATAGCGCACCCTCCTGATCCACTTCTGGACAAAAAGTCCAAAAGCTATTTATTCTCTTTTAAACAGTAAATCGTGCAGAGGTCAGCATATAACACGCCTTCCCCGCATTTTATCGTGTCAAACAAAAGGCACTGGAACAGCACGTCACGCACACCCTCAAGGCTTGCAATCCCCTGTTCTGTTTCTGAAAAGCCTGTGCCGGGAATACCCATATCCGCCGATGCCGCCCGCCTTGCCGAGATACAGTGCGTGTAAAGTCCGAGGATATATTTATCCGACATAGGGAAAGCAAATGTTTCCTGCCCGTCATATGTCACCCTGTATTTATCCTGTTCCCCTTCCGCAGTTCAAAGAAGCACTGCACTGTTTCCAGATAAGTATGCCCGTCAAAATCCGGCTTTATTTTCTTTCCGTATCTGCGGATTGCGGAAAAGAGGGTATTCCGGTCAATAAAGGAACAGGTACGCTTAAAAGCCGGTTTCCTGCCTTTGATGTCCATGTAAACATTATTCCCTGTCCCTTTCCCGGCAAACCTGCCATAATCGCCTGTCCGAAGCAGATAGGACAGCACCTCCAGCAGCTTTTCCCCTGACGCAATCTCCTGATAAGGGGAACTGCCAAATTCTATCCTCACAAACTTTAACGGGCAGCTCCCCTTTGCAATCTCCCGTTCCATTACCCGGTCAATATCCCTCATGGATTCCATTTATCCATCTCCTTCCGCTTTGGGCTGGAACATCCCTTTTTCCTCCCAACCGCCGCCATACATATCATGCTGCACCAACTGCTGGTAATAATGGTTCATGGTGTTAGGCGCATTGTAGAGGGCAGTCACCATGTACGCCCTGATGTTGGCTATCTTGGTTGTGGTTTCTCTCATGCACCCAATAACATACTCCAAATGGGAGCTGTTCAGCTTCAGGAACTTTGATTTTACAAGCTCATAAGGGTAATCTTCCCCGTTGACCTTTACCGTCTTACGCTTCACGCACACAATCTCGCAGATAACCTCATACAGTTCCTCATACAGCCCCTTATCCTGCCAGTCCCCATATTTCATGTGATGCTCGTATTCAATGTTTCCCTTGATGATTTCCATATAGGCAGTGGCATTATCCATCACATCAATCATACCATTATCCGGCTTGCCCGGTTCCTGTTTTTCTGTTTCCCTATCCGATTGATTGATAGGATTGGTATAACTCAGATCAGTATAATTAGTATTGTTATAATTAGGGTTCGATTCCCGAACTTCCGCAAGTTCGGTTTCCGAACCTCTTGAAGTTTGATTTCCGAACTCCTGCAAGTTCGGTTTCCGAATCTCTTGAAGTTCGATTTCCGAACTTCTTGAAGTTTGATTATCGAACCTCTTGAAGTTCGGTTTCCGAACTTCTGCAAAGCTGTCAGCATTATCAGGCTTTTCTGGCTCTCTGCCCGGTTCTTTTCCGGCATCCAGTGTTGCAAAATTCTTCACATAGATAATGTCCGGCTTGCCCAATCCCTGCCTTTTCTTCTCGATCAGACCAATCCCCTTTTTGCTGTCAAGCTCCGCAATCACCTTTGCGCATTTTTCCCTTGCGCATCCCAAATCCTCCATTATGTTATCCAGCGTGTAATGGATATACACCCTGTTTTCTTCGTCAAGCCAGCCATTCTTGATTGACAATGCCAGCCTGTCAAGCATCAGACCATAAAGGAGCTTTGCATCACTGGACAACTCTTTAAACCTTGCGTCTTTTATCAGCAGCCTCGGAACCCGGTAAAAGGAAAACTGTTCCGCTTCGATGCCATAATAATAGTCAAATTTTATCGTGCCATCCACGCTGATGCACCTCCCCTCTATTGTCTTTTCTTCCATTCATCCAATAGCTGAATGATGATGCCCTCTATTTCCTCACTGCTGCAGTCCTCCGCAAAATATTCACTGATTTTGTCCGCTTTCAGTGTTACCTTCCGTTCCTTTGGCTTTTCCTCCGTCAGTATCAGGCGCACCATTGCAAGGGTAAGTTCCCCAGTCTTGCCATATTCCTTGATTTTTGCAGACTGCGCCATGCTGACGTTACAGCCTTGTTCCTCTATGACTGCCTGCACCCACTGCTGCGCTTCCTCCGCCAGAAAGGAAATGTCAACGCCCTGTGAGAAACCGAGCTTTTTACCGTCCACCATAGTAAGAAGTTTATCAGACAGCCGGGAAAGCCAGATATACCGCTGTACTTTTTTAGCGTTCTCCCCGGCAGCTTCCCCAACCTCATCAAGTGTGTTTCTGCCTGACTTTTTCCCCTGATGCTTCATAGCTTCATATTTCATCTTATAGGCTTTTGCCTTTTCGCTTGGCAAGATGTCCTCCCGCTGGATATTGGAATCCACCATGATTATCGTAGCTTCATCATCGGTGTAGTTGCGGACAACCACAGGCATCTCCGTCTTTCCGGCAAGCTCCGAGCCACGTTTGCGGCGGTGTCCGGCTATGATTTCATAGCCTCCACCCGCCCTCGGTCTTGCAATCCCCGGCACAAGCACCCCATACTGGCGGATACTCTCGGTTGTTTCCTCCATCTTCTCATCGTCCTCCACCCGGAACGGGTGGTCTTTGAACGTGTAAAGCTCTGCCAGTGACGCATTGATAATCTGCTCTATCCCATTTTCCTGTGCGGTATTTCCACCGAACAAATCATCAAAACTTTCCAGAGCAACCTTTGATGCGCTTCTTGGTTTTGCGTTACTGCCCATCTGCAAGCACCTCCTTTGTCAGAGAATCGTAAGCTGACGCCACTTTCCCCTTTGGATCATGCTTGTAGATGCTGACGCCCTCCGCTGAAATCTCCGCCGCCCGGACGGAAATGGGAATGACATTGGCAAATATCCTCACCCGGCTTCCATAGGCTTCCTTCAGCATGGCGCTGATGTCCTTTGCGTAGTTCGTTCGGCTGTCCACCATTGTAAGCAGGATCCCTTCAATCTCCAGCTTCGGGTTAATCTGCCGCTTTACCTTTCCCACCGTCTTAATAAGCTGCTGCAAGCCTTTGACGGGCAGGTATGCCGCCTGTACAGGTATCAGGATACTGTCGGCGCAGGCAAAGGCGTTTATGGTAATCATGCCGAGAGAAGGCATACAATCAATTAAAATATAATCGTAACTCTCCCGGACAATCTCTATGTATGACCGGAGTACCGTTTCCCGGCTCATCACATTCACAAGGGAAACCTCCAGACCGGAAAGCTCAATGTTCCCCGGCATTAAGTCTATCCCTTCCTCATGGTGGAGGATACCTTCCCCCGGCTCTACTTCCCCGTCATTGATTAAGTTCCCCATAATGGTTGCAAGCGTGATTTCCAGACTGTCCGGCTCTGTAAAGCCTAAACTTGCGGTCAGACTGCCCTGTGCGTCCGCATCAATCAGAAGCACTTTCTTTCCCTGTTTTGCCAGCCCGATTCCTAAATTGCTTGTGGTGGTGGTCTTGCCCACACCGCCTTTCTGGTTTGCGATTGCGATTATTTTACACATGATGATTCTCCTTTGCTTCTACTAATTTTCTTTTACGTTGCTTTTCCTGACTTCCACATAAGTCCTGTAATATTTCTTTGTCCCTTTGTTTGGGAACATATCGGAAAACTCCGTCACCTCGATTTTCGGGTTACGCTGTAAAATCTTCCCGAACCACTTAATATCGTTCTTCGTTCCCATAAGCCTGACTTTTAACATCAATCCCGTCCTCCAAGCATGGCGTACAAGTTGTGGTTATATGTTACATATTCCGGATAACGAATCTGTACCGCCTGCCAAAAATAAGGCGCATAGGCACAGCAGAACAGTTCTTCCACTGTGTACCGTCTGCACTCGTCCACCTGTTCCTCCGCATCATCATAGTCAAGGACACTCGGCGTACCATTGCAGTAAAGGTTAAACGCCATCCTGACTACTTTTAAGCTCCCGCTGGTCTGCCAGCCTTCGTGCAGGCACTCCGTTTTTACACAGCCTGTCTTAAAGTTATAAATGCTGTTGATATTTCTTCTTGTGTCATCGCTGATACCAAGACAATATACAAGCGCTTTGTGGTACACGTCCTGATACCTGACCTCTTTCAATTTTTCATAGTAGAATTTTTCATGTGCATCACTGATAAAAATAATCGCTTTCTCTGCTCCTAACGCTGTACTACTCATGTTCATTTCCTCCATTTCTTATTTTGTTTTTTGACCATAACAAAAGGACACTTCCCTAAAATTTTCTTTTAGAAAAATGTCCTTATCGTACAAAATATTAACTTGAACTGACACGAGTTTAATTTAAAATCATTTATTTTAACCCGTTAAGAGAGTTTATTTTGTCGTACTCTTGTCGTACCATACTGTCTTTAAGTCCGCAAACCCTTGATTTTACTGGTCTTTTCCGCCAAGCGTTTTCATTGTCGGGAAGCATAACACATCCCTGATCGCAGCAGAATCCGTGAGCAGCATGACCATCCTGTCAATGCCGAATCCGATCCCTCCTGTAGGGGGCATACCGATCTCCAGGGCATTGAGGAAGTCTTCATCCGTGGTATTCGCCTCCTCGTCTCCCTGAGCCAGCAGTGCTTCCTGTGCTTTAAAGCGCTCCCTCTGGTCAATGGGGTCATTTAACTCGGAATAGGCATTGGCCATCTCCCAGCCGTTCATGAAAAACTCAAAGCGCTCTGTGTACTCCGGATTCTCCGGTTTCTTCTTAGTCAACGGAGAGATCTCAATGGGGTGGTCCATAACAAATGTAGGCTGGATCAGATGCTCCTCTGCAAACTCCTCAAAGAACAGACTCAGGATATCGCCCTTCTGATGTCTCTCCTCAAATTCCACATGATGCTCTTTTGCCGCAGCTCTTGCCTCTTCCAGAGTATGAATCTCATTAAAGTCAACGCCGGCATACTTCTTAACAGCATCCAGCATGGTAATTCTCTCAAAAGGTTTGCCCAGGTCCATCTCCACACCATTGTAGGTAATGGTAGTGGTCCCCAGAACTTCCTGTGCCACATGGCGGTACAGGTTCTCTGTCAGGTCCATCATTCCCTTGTAATCTGTATACGCCTGATACAGCTCCATCAGCGTAAATTCCGGGTTATGTCTGGTGTCCAGACCCTCGTTACGGAATACACGTCCAATCTCATATACGCGCTCCATACCGCCTACGATCAGTCTCTTCAGATACAGCTCCAGGGAAATACGCAACTTGAAATCCTCATCAAGAGCATTGAAATGTGTCTCGAAAGGTCTTGCTGCCGCACCGCCTGCATTTGCCACCAGCATAGGTGTCTCCACCTCCATGAATCCCTGTCCGTCCAGGTATTTACGGATACTGCTGATGATCTTGGAACGTTTGATGAAAGTGTCCTTTACTTCCGGGTTCATGATCAGATCCACGTATCGCTGACGGTAACGCAGGTCTGTGTTGGTCAGGCCATGGAACTTTTCAGGCAGAACCTGGAGGCTCTTGGATAACAGTGTCACAGCAGACGCATGAATGGAAATCTCACCTGTCCTTGTTTTGAAGACTTCGCCTGTGATGCCTACAATGTCGCCAATGTCCATTTTCTTGAAATCCTGATAAGATTCCACTCCGATACTGTCCCGTGCCACATAAGACTGAATGTTGCCCTGTAAATCCTGAACATTGCAGAAGGAAGCTTTCCCCATAATACGTTTTGACATCATACGTCCTGCTATGGTGACGGATTTTCCTTCCAGCTCTTCAAAAGCATCTTTGATCTCCTGGCTATGATGAGTCACATCAAATTTGACGATCTGAAACGGGTCTTTTCCGTTTGTCTGTAACTCAGCTAATTTTTCACGGCGGACCTTCAATAACTGGTTGATGTCCTGCTCCTTAACATTCTTTGACTGCTCTGCCACTTTTCACACTCTCCTTAATCTAAATGTTTCTCTCTATCTCCAGAACCTTGTATTCCATAACTCCGGACGGCATCTCCACTTTTACGGTCTGTCCTTTTTTAGCTCCGATCAGCGCTTTTCCTACCGGAGATTCATTGGAAATTTTGCCTTCCAGACTGTTTGCCTCAGTGGAACCTACGATTTTAAACTCTATCTCTTCTTCATATTCCACATCATATACTTTTACCTTACATCCAACACTGATAGTACCCAGATCCACTTCATCTTCCACTACGACCTCAGCATTTTTCAGGATTTTTTCGATTTCTTCAATTCTCGCCTCGATATCGCGCTGCTCGTCTTTTGCAGCATCGTACTCTGCGTTCTCAGACAGGTCGCCCTGCTCTCTGGCCTCTTTGATCTTACCGGCTACTTCTTTTCTCTTGTATACCTTCAGGTCATGAAGCTCATCCTCTAATTTTTTCAGTCCCGCATACGTAAGAATATTTTTCTTCTCTTCCATTTTTTATACACCCTTTCTTCTATATTATAAAGTAAGAAGAGGGCCTGTCAGACCACAGAGCCGGACGGGTTCCCATATTCTTCTCCCAGTATAATCCATCTTTTTCAGGTTTCATTAACCTAACAGTCATAATATTATAAGAAAAAGCCATCAGAATGTCAAGAATAATCTCATATTCTTAACAAACAATCTGTTTCTGTTCACAGCCCTGCAGAAAGTGCAGTTCTATAAACAGCAATACACTTCGCTATGCACAGATATAAAGCACTCTGCTTCACAATAAGGTTAGAATGATTCCACAAGACGCTGCAACTGTTCATAAGTCTCTATTTCATTGGCCTGCCGTCTGACTGACGCCGAGTGTGGCATTCCTGCTGTATACCAGGCTACATGTTTGCGCATTTCCCGCATTCCGGTATACTCCCCTTTATACTCAAGCTGCAGGCGGGCGTGTTTTAAGATCATTTCCCTCACATCCGAAACAGACGGCGGCTCCGGTATTGTGCCATTTTCCAGATAAGAATGAATCCTGCTGAAGATCCACGGATTACCTCTGGCAGCACGTCCGATCATGATACCGTCACATCCTGTCTCCTCTAAAAGACGCCTGGCACTTTCAGGTGAGTCCACATCCCCGTTGCCGATCACAGGAATAGACACCGCCTCCTTTACTCTGCGGATGATATCCCAGTCTGCCTTCCCGGAATAATACTGTTCCCTGGTCCTGCCATGCACAGCAACGGCCGCTGCACCTGCATCCTCTATGATCTTGGCTATCTCTACCGCATTGACAGACTCCTCTGTAAATCCTTTTCTGATCTTTACAGTCAGAGGCTTTTTAATAGAGGAGGCGACTTTCTTTACAATCTCACCCACCAGCCTGGGATTTTTCATGAGCGCAGAGCCTTCCCCATTGTTGACTACCTTTGGAACCGGGCAGCCCATATTGATGTCCAGAATGTCAAAAGGCTGTTCCTCTATCTGGCCGGCAATGAATCCCATAAGCTCCGGTTCCGACCCGAATAGCTGCAGGGATACCGGACGCTCCTGGGGCAGGATCTGCATCAGGCTCTTAGTATTCTTATTTTTAAAATAAATAGCTTTTGCACTGACCATCTCCGTACACAAAAGCCCTGCTCCCTGCTCCCTGCACAGCAAACGAAATGGCAGGTCCGTGACTCCTGCCATGGGTGCGAGTATCAGGTTGTTTTCAAGGGTTACATTTCTGATCGTGAGTTTCATATTAACCTCTGCTCTTCCTGGTTTTTTCAAATATAATTCTAAGCCCGGTGAGCGTAAGCTGTGTATCATACACATCGATCATCTCGGTCTCATCCGCAATGATCTTGCCCAGCCCTCCTGTTGCCACCACTTTCAGGTTCAGGATACCTGATTCTTCCTTTACTTTCCTGATAATATACTCCACCTGTCCGATATAACCGTACACAAGGCCAGCCTGCATACTGGTGATGGTCTCTTTTGCCAAAATGGAATCCGGCTTTTCAATAGCTATCTTCGGCAGCTTGGCGGCGTCCTGCCAAAGGGCCTTGGCGCTGATCTCGATACCGGGAGAGGTAATGCCTGCCGCAAAGCAGCCATCCTCTGTTATCAGATCATACGTAGTGGCTGTCCCAAAGTCCAGAACAAGAACAGGACCGCCGTACAGCTCATAGGCAGCCACAGCGTCCACAATTCTGTCTGCTCCGATCTCTTTGGGATTCACAGAGGTGATCCGGATGCCTGTCTTACATCCGGGTCCCACATGTATGGGATAGGTGTTAAAATATTTTATGACACCACTTGCCAAAGAATGCATCACATCCGGCACAACGGAACTGATAATGGCATCTTTTACCGCATCCTTGGGAATGCCACGGTATTCCAGCATATTACACATCAAAATCCCGTACTCATCTGAAGTCCTGTTCTGTCTGGTGGTCATGCGGAAGGTTCCTTTTAACTCTTCCCCTTCAAACACGCCCAGGGTAATATTGGTATTACCTACATCAATCACTAACAGCATGCTCTATTCCTCCCCTTCTTTCAGGGACTCCTCTGCATCTTCTCCCAGGAAAAATACCCGGTAATAAAGTTCCAGGGATTCCAGAAGCTCCTTTTTCTCCGCGCGCAGCTGTTTGATACGCAGCACGCTGCCGATCTCATCGTACATGGCATCTGACTCAAGAGCCTCTGTCCTGAACTCCAGATTGCCCTCCTCATCATATTCCAGGGTCAGAACTCCGCTGATCTCCTCTGTATAAAGTACGCACATAATATGCAGTTCGTCCTGTATGGACTGGGGAAGTGCTGAAAAATCCTCATTAAAATAATATTTTTTCTCGTAAGCATTGGCACCGCACAGCACAATCTTATCCTTATACATAAACTCTCCTTATACTATACATTATAGTGCAGCACAGGTATCACACATATCCATACAGTCCCCGCACAGATACCTCTCCTGCAAATACAGTTTCACAGCCTCCATCCGGCGTCTGCACCAGAAGCTCTCCTGCCTCATCAATTCCCAGGCATGTACCCACAAGCTCCCGTTCCTTTTCCAGAACCTTCACTTCACGCCCTTTGTTGGCAAGAAGGCTGTCATACTCCTCCTTGAAGGGGCGGAGATCCCCTGCAGCCAGAAAGCGTTCGTAATTTGTCTCAAAACGTTCCAGAACCGCAGCAGCCATCACTTCCATGTCAGGGGCCTGGCCGCATTCCAGTTTCAGGGATGTGGCCTTATCCTTTATCTCCTCAGGAAAATCCACTTCCGTGAGGTTTATTCCAACACCAATGACAACATAGGAAATTTTTGTTCCCTCCATGGACATTTCTGTCAGAATTCCGCATAACTTCTTTCCCGACATGACAAGATCATTGGGCCACTTGATCAGCGCTTCCTTCCCCGTCACATCCGCAACTGCCTGGGCCGCGGAAAGCCCCATGAGCACCGTCATCATAGGCGCACGCTCAGGAGGCATATCCGGACGAATAAGCAGGGACATGGCAAGACCGCTCCCCTTGGGATCTGTCCAGCTTCTGCCCCTTCTTCCTTTTCCTTTTGTCTGGCTGTTCACCAGGAAAACCGCACCTTCCGGCGCGCCTTCCCTGGCTTCTCTCTTTGCCCAGTCATTGGTGGAATCTGTCTCCTCGGCAAAATTCCACGGTCTTCCCAGCCATCTGGTCTTTAACTCCATCTTTTTTTATGCCCCCAGGGTTGCTGCCATGACAGCTTTGATCGTATGCATACGGTTCTCCGCCTCATCAAAGACAACAGACTGTTCAGATTCAAATACCTCATCTGTCACTTCCATATCAGTCAGACCGAAACGCGCTCCCATCTCTTTTCCGATGGCTGTCTCCAGGTCGTGGAACGCAGGCAGACAGTGAAGGAAGACAGCCTGATCTCCGGCATTTTCCATAACTTTTTTAGTCACCTTGTACGGAGTCAGCTCGCGGATACGTTCCTCCCACACTTCGTCAGGTTCGCCCATGGATACCCATACATCTGTATAGATGACGTCTGCGTTCTTTGTCCCTGCCTCCACGTCTTCCGTAAGGGTGATGGTAGCTCCTGATTCCTTTGCGAAGGCTTCACACTCTTTTACAAGCGCATCGTTGGGGAAATATTTTTTCGGAGCGCAGGCTACAAAATGCATTCCCATTTTAGCGCAGAGGATCATCAGGGAATTTCCCATGTTATAGCGCGCATCGCCCATGTACACCAGTTTCACGCCTTTTACTCTGCCCAGATGTTCCCGGATCGTCAGAAGGTCAGCCAGCATCTGTGTGGGATGGTATTCATTTGTCAGGCCATTCCACACCGGAACATCTGCGTATTTTGCCAATTCCTCCACGATCTCCTGTCCGAATCCGCGGTACTCAATGCCGTCATAGATTCTTCCCAGAACCCTGGCCGTGTCACGGATACTCTCTTTTTTCCCAATCTGGGAACCTTTTGGGTCAAGATATGTGGTGCCCATACCCAGGTCGTGAGCAGCTACTTCAAAAGAACAGCGGGTTCTGGTGCTGGTTTTTTCAAAGATAAGAGCTACATTTCTTCCCTTTAATGTGTCAACAGGAACTCCCTGCTTTTTCTTTTCCTTCAGCTCAGCAGCCAAATCGATCAGATATTCAATCTCCTCTGCCGTAAAATCCTTCAGTGTCAGAAAACTGCGTCCTTTTAAATCCATCTTACTTTTCCTCCTCATTTACCGCGGTCCCGCCGCGAAACTCTTTTGTCAAATCAGAACATCCCTGGAAATCACCTGCACAAAAGCCGGAATATCCATACCATGCAGCCGGTACAGCTTTCCAAACACTGCTTCCTGCAACTGGGTCAATGTATAGATCCTGTACTTAGATACTCTGCACAGTTTGGCGGTAGCCTCCAGCAGAGCCAGATACAGTTCCCGGTAATCCCAGTCTTTGGAGAGTTTCATTTCCTCCGCCAGAACCGGCAGGATCACCTCTGTCATATTGCGCAGAAACAATTTCGGTTCTCTGGGAAGCTGGTACGTATCCATCAGATATTCATAGACCAAATCATCTAAATCTGTCAACTGCTTTAAATAATAACACTCTTCCTCGGATTCATCAATATAATATATTTTTCCCTTCAGCCCATATATCATGCGCATGGTGTCATAATACCCGAGTTTCATATGACGCCTGCTTTTTCTTCTGTCAAAATCTATGATGCTGCCCAGACTCACCTTGGGTGCCACTGTATAAATTGTGGTCCCGTCAGGGATCTTCACCTTCTTCTCCCGTCCGATCCCGAAAATCCTTACCATAATGATATTCTCATATCCGCGGTCCACCAGAGAGCCTAAAGGCACATTATTGATGGCTCCCCCGTCAATGTAACGTTTGCCGTGAAGGCGTTCATTCTTAAACAGTGGGAAAATATAGGCGCTTGCCAGCAGGAAATCCTTGATCAGCTCAGGCTTACACTGCTTTACATCAATATCCATTTCTTTCTTCTCATCCACATTAAAGGTCAGGATATACAGGTTCACAGGGGAATGGATGATCTTCTCCTCGTCAATACATTCGGCTATCAGCTCCTTCAGAGGGGTCACATCAATGCCGCCCTCCTTCATAAAGTCAAAGACCTCTTTCAGCATATCCACATCCAGCTTCTTCTGATGAAACAAAAGCTCCATCTTCTCATCCTCCACGGACATGATGCTGGAGTAAGAAATGTTTTCCCAGACTTTCTCTGCATTCGTCAGGTCATCCATACAGATCAAGGCCCCGTTCAAGGCGCCCACGCTGGTGCCTGCAATGCCTTTTATCTTCACGCCCGCTTCCCGCATAGCTTTCCACGCGCCTATCTGATACGCACCCTTCGCACCGCCGCCCTCCAAGACAAGACCGTATTCCTTTGTAAGATCAATTATCGGTTTCATGACTGATGCCTCCTCTTACCTGTGATACACTCCAATCCATTGACAGAATCCTCACTGCCTTCCTCCTGCTTTATAAAATACCGCAGAGGGGCTGTCACATAACTGCAACCGCCCCTCTGCCTGTATGATCCCCGGCAGTAATAACCTGCCGAAAGTTAATTTTCTTTGTCCGTGATAATCTCTTTCAGAGACGCTGTAAGTCCTGCGATCCCCTGAATATTTGACGGAATGATGATCTTCGTCGCCTTGCCGTCAGCAGCCTGTTCAAATGCCTCCAGGCTCTTGATGGTAAGAACACTCTCATCAGCACCCGCATCCTTGATAAAACGGATACCGTCTGCCTTTGCCTGCTGCACCTTCAGGATTGCCTGTGACTGTCCTTCTGCTTCCCTGATCATCTTCTCTTTCTCCGCCTCAGCACGGAGGATAGCTGCCTGCTTCTCACCTTCTGCGTCAAGGATCATGGAAGCTTTCTTACCTTCTGCTACAAGGATCGTTGATTTCTTCTCTCCCTCTGCTCTCAGAATGGATTCACGGCGTTCACGCTCTGCTTTCATCTGTTTCTCCATGGCTTCCTGAATGGCTGCCGGAGGAATGATGTTCTTAAGCTCTACACGGTTTACTTTGATTCCCCACGGGTCAGTTGCCACGTCCAGGGAAGCTCGCATCTTGGTATTGATGATCTCCCTGGAAGTCAGGGTGGAATCCAGCTCCATGTCACCGATAATGTTACGCAGTGTGGTTGCCGTCAGATTCTCAATTGCCATGATAGGGTTCTCCACACCGTAAGCAAACAGGCGCGGGTCTGTGATCTGGAAAAATACAACCGTATCAATCCTCATGGTAACATTATCTTTTGTGATAACCGGCTGCGGCGCGAAATCCACAACCTGTTCTTTCAGGTTCACACGTTTTGCGATTCGGTCAACAAACGGAAATTTAAAGTGAAGTCCTGTTCCCCACGTCTCTTTATACATACCCAGACGCTCAATGATCATAGCATGTGCCTGGGGCACGATCCTGATACAGGATGCGATCACCATCAGCAGAAGTATAACCGCTATTATAAGTAATACAGTTCCTACATTCATCTTATTTTTCCTCCTCTACAACTAGTTTTACTCCCTCGACTGCCACAATTCTCACGACTTTCCCCTCATCGATGATTGTTTCGTCCTTGGATTTTGCGGACCATTCCAGTCCATTTACCACAGCCTGCCCAGTTCCTCTTAAATTATCTATGGTTTTTATAACCACGGCTTTTTCGCCGGGAAGACTGTCAACATTTGTCTTTGACACATTTCTGTTCATGTACTTTATTGCTACGGGTCTGGTAAAGATAAGCAGAGCCAATGAGATCACCAAAAACAGTATGATCTGCAGCCATAGAGGCCCGCCTGCCAGGGCTGCCAGAAACGCCGCCAATGCTCCGCCAGCAAACCAGATGGTTGTAAGCCCCAAAGTGATGATCTCGATCACCAAAAGCACTCCCAAAAGGATAAGCCACATTACTGCTATGGAACCTGCCGTAAATATTGTCAACATACCCACCACTCCTTTCCGGATGATTTCAGGTAAAAAAATCAGTCCTTTACGAATAATATATCCATTTGTTGATATTATATCGTAAAAGACTGAAAATAACAATATTTTTATTCTGCTTTTCTCATTCTCTCTGTCACACTTGTCCTGCTCATACTCTTATAACACAGTGCAGGAACCACAAGCACCACCAGCACAAGAACCGGAAGACAGAGCAGTATGGGCGTAACCGTAAAATGCCAGCTATAGAAGAAAAGCGCATTCCCTATGCTTCGGACCGCTGTAGCCTCCAGTATTCCGCCTAATATGATGGAAGCCGCTCCTGTGAGGACCGCATACAGGATCCCCTCGAAGCCCAGCATTCCACGAAGCTGCTTACCGGTCATTCCCACTGCCTCCATCATGGCAAACTCCTGCTTTCTGGAGAGAACAGATGTGACCATGGTATTGATAAAGTTTAAAATTCCTATAACTGCCAGGATAAGGGCCAAAAGTCCGCCCACAATGGTGTACATATTTTTGTTCTCCTCAAATTCTGCGGCCACCGTGGATTTTGATGTAAAATCCAGGTCTGTGTTTATCTTTTCGCAGTAATCAGAAAGCCATTTTTCCGCGGCTTCTTCTTTGTCCTTTGCCACATTAAAAAGCGTTCTCATAGGCAGTCTGTCTCCGTAAAGCTCCAGGTATTCCCGGTCCGGAAGCACAAAATTGTGTTCAAATACGCCATAGGTCTGAAGTTCGCAGGCATACGGCAGACCACCTACAGCCATTACCTCATACTCTCTGCTTGTGCCGTCCTCCAGACGGATCGTCACTTTGTCCCCCACCTCGTAATAATTGATCTGATCCGCCTCCGGACCCATATGACCAAACTTTGATGTGATCACATATTTGCCTGTCTTAAACTTTTCCCAGTCCAGTTCCCCATCTGTAATATCCATCTTTTCATAAGCCAGACGTCCCACACCGAATACTTTGCCATCTATGTTGTCAAAAGTACCGTTTTCAATGGATTCCCGGTAAAATTCTTCTCCAAAATACTGTGCCAGATAAGCTTCTGCCTTTGGATTCTTCAATATCTTTTCATTAAACGCATCCCTCTCCTCCTCTGTAAAATTAGGACTATCCATTAAATCCAGATAAATATTGCAGACTTCCTCCACACCCTCCTGCTCCGACAGGGCATCCAGAAATTCTTTTGTCACACCCTCCAGAGGTTTGTCGTAGCTTGCAGGGTTGTCAAGACCGGCCCCATACACAGCATAATCACTGACAGTTGCGGATGCGATAAATTTGTCCATATCAAATCCGCTTACAAGACCGTATACACTGTTCAACAGTACCAATCCCAGAGAGAGAGATGTGGTCACGATCACAACCTTCTTTTTATTTCTCTGCATATTTGCTGCCGCCATTGTCCAGGGTTTTACCTTTTTTGTCTTTTTGCCCTTTTTCCTATGTGAAAGACTGTCCTGACCCTCCGTATACCTCACGGCCTCCACCGGCGACACGGAAGATGCAATACGGCATGGCCTGATACAGCTAATATAGACCGTCAGAAGAGAAAACAGTGCTGAAGCAGCAAATATCCACAGTCTTAACGTCACTTCTGTATCTGCTGTACTAGAAAATACCAGATTCTTCATGACAATAGGCAGCACCCATTTTCCTGTTGCCGCTCCCAGCAGGAGTCCCAGCGGAATGCCGTACAGGCACAGCATATAGGCCTGTCTCCGCACAATTTTCCTGAGCTGTTTTCCTGTTGTCCCAATGGTCTTTAAAAGACCGTAGCGGCGGATATCGTGAAATACATTGATATAAAAAATATTATAAATGATCAGATAACCGGACACCAGGATCACCGCCAGAAGCGCGGCGATGGGAAGCATATCTTCTATATTGATATCCATCCCCATGTATGCCCAGTTGATCCCTTCGCTCACTGTCTCCTGGGGAAAGCCGCACCGTTTGGCCAGTTCCTCCATCTTCCCCGTCAGATCAAGGCTGTTGCGGAAATTAAAATCAGCCATGATCCTTCCCGCATAGTCGGAGGCATCTATATTACTGCTCATTGCTGAGACTGTAGGTGTGGGCGCCACCTCATCTGCCAGTTTTTTAGACACCAGCATGATCTGGGACATGGATATGGTGTCTCCTTTGAAATATCCTGTCAGTGTGAAGGTGCGCTCATATCTTTTGTCCTTTACTGTGAATTCAACAGGAACCTTTTCACCTACCTGGCAGGGGATACCCATGGCTTTTAAGACCAGATCACTGGTGATGATCTCATCCTCAGCCTCCGGCATACGGCCCACCTCCGGATAACAAAAACTGAATTTGGCATCCAGATCTTCGTAATATCCCATCTCTGTCCTGAGTTTTTTCAGCGACTCATTTACAGCCTCCCCCACTACGATCCGATAGGATATTTCCTTTAGCTTTTTGTCCTTTTTTAGAATATCATACTCTTCCTGTGTCAGGTATTTTAATCCCCCGTGGGCGCTCCCCCCGACCTGGCGCATGGTAGCCTCCTGCTGCTTTTCCACAATACTTCCGCCGATGGTAAATACGGAAGTAAAAAGCAGCGCAGTCAGGGCTATGGCAAGGACAGCGATAAGATTTCTGCTCTTTGCCGCCTTTCTTGTCTTGTCAGCCACCCGGCGGATGGCCTTTTGATTCTTCACTTTACGCATCTGCCTCACCGCCTTTTACGATCCTTCCATCCTCTATGCGGATGATGCGGTCAGCCATCTGCGCGATCTCCTCATTGTGTGTGATCATGACTATGGTCTGCCCGAATTTCTCACCGGTCACCTTCAGCAGACCGAGTACATCCTGGCTGGTGCGGGAATCCAGATTACCAGTGGGCTCATCGGCCAGAATAATGGCTGGTTTTGTAGCCAGCGCTCTGGCAATGGCCACTCTCTGCTGCTGTCCGCCGGAGAGCTGGCTGGGCAGACTGTTCAATTTGGACCCCAGCCCCAGCACCTCGACGACTTGGTTAACATAACTTTTATCCACATCATTTCCGTCAAGTTCAATAGGCAGCACAATATTCTCGTACACATTCAGGACAGGCACCAGATTATAACTCTGGAAAATGAATCCGATCTTACGCCTGCGAAAGATGCACAGCGCATCCTCCTTTAGCGTTGAAATGTCCTTGCCATCCACGCAGACCCTTCCGGCTGACGGACGGTCCAGGCCTCCCAGCATATGCAGCAGGGTTGACTTTCCGCTTCCGCTGGTTCCCACCACGGCAAGGAATTCTCCACGCTCCACTGATATATCCACCCCGTCCAGAGCCTTCACAAGATTTTCTCCGGTACCGTAATATTTTCTGAGTCCCTCTGTTTTCAATACTTCCATATCTTCACCTTTCTGCCGCCCGTGTATACTGTAACTGTATATGTAGGACAGCCAAGCATTCTGTTTTCTTCACTGTCCTTATCCTATCATTTTATTCTTACCACATTATTTCGGAAATCTAACACTTGTGAAAGAATTCATCCCCGCATTTCCCAAAAACCAAAAACAATCTTCATTCTCCTATTGCCTTTCAGGCAAAAATGTAGTATGCTAACATTATAAAGTCTTAATAAATTTTTTATGGAAATAAAATATTTGAGAAGTTTATATAGGCTCATAATTGGTTGAGCGTCTCTACCAGCTACCGTAATAGCTGCCTATAAATTTCCGCATGAAGAATTGTGCCGGAAATCAGCAGTTTATCACCGGTAGTATTTTTTACGGAATTTTTTAGGGAAAGGAGGCAGACAACACAAAAATTCCCCGGCGGCAGTTCATCCATAAAAAATAACATTAGCTCGTATTATGAGTGGAGGCAGGAGGAAAATTTATGAGTTTTGAAAAAATATTTCATTTAAAAGAAAATCACACAGACGTTAAAACTGAGATTCTGGCTGGTGTCACCACATTTATGACCATGGCATACATCCTTGCCGTTAATCCCAACATCCTTTCAGAATCCGGCATGGACCGGGGTGCAGTCTTTACAGCCACTGCCCTGGCATCCTTTATCGCTACCTGCTTAATGGCAGCGCTGTCCAACTATCCCTTTGTACTGGCTCCCGGCATGGGGCTGAACGCCTATTTTACCTATACGGTTGTCATGGGCATGGGATTTTCCTGGCAGATGGCTCTGAGTGCAGTATTTGTGGAAGGTATTATTTTTATCATACTTTCACTTACCAATGTGCGTGAGGCGATATTCAACGCCATACCCATGAATCTGAAACACGCGGTATCCGTGGGCATCGGCCTGTTCATTGCATTCATCGGGCTCCAAAATGCCAAGATCGTTGTGGATTCCTCAACACTGGTCACCCTGTTTTCCTTTAAGGGTTCCATTGAGAACGGTACGTTTAATTCAGAAGGCATAACCGTTCTGCTGGCTCTTATCGGACTTTTGATCACAGCCATACTTCTTGTTAAAAATGTAAAAGGAAATATTCTTTGGGGCATCCTGGGCACCTGGATCCTGGGCATCATCTGTCAGTTTGCAGGTCTTTATGTTCCTAACCCGGAAGCCGGCTTCTACAGCCTTCTCCCGGATTTCTCCAACGGTATTTCCATTCCAAGCATAGCGCCTACTTTTATGCATATGGATTTTTCAAGAGTATTCACCATGGATTTTGTTGTCATTATGTTCGCATTCCTGTTCGTGGATATGTTTGATACCCTGGGAACCCTCATCGGTGTGGCTTCCAAAGCCGACATGCTGGATGAGAACGGAAAGCTTCCGAAGATCAAAGGCGCTCTCATGGCAGACGCTGTAGGTACTGCTGCAGGCGCAGCTCTTGGTACCTCCACAACCACTACCTTCGTGGAAAGCGCATCCGGCGTGGCAGAAGGCGGACGTACAGGACTGACCGGTCTGACTGCGGCTCTCTTATTTGGCCTCTCTCTGTTCCTGTCACCTATCTTTCTGGCAATTCCGTCCTTTGCGACGGCACCTGCACTGATCATTGTGGGATTCCTGATGCTGACATCCATAACCAAAATTAATTTTGGGGATTACACAGAGGCCATCCCGGCATTTATCTGCATCATTGCAATGCCGTTTATGTACAGTATCTCCGAAGGTATCTCCTTTGGTGTCATTTCCTACGTGGTCATCAATCTGGTAACAGGAAATGCAAAGAATAAAAAGATCAGTCTTCTGATGTATATACTGGCTGTGCTGTTTATCTTAAAATATATTCTGATATAACCGCAGCATACGGAAAAACAGCCGTTCTCCGGAATGCCCGGGAGGAAAACTACCCCCATTGTTTCCCTCCCGGGCATTTCTTACATCCTGCCGCGCTGAAGATAAAGAAAAAATTCAGAGCCTTTGCCCGGAGCTGATTTCACCTTTATATATCCGTTCTGCTTTCTCAGGATCTCCCTGGTCAGATAGAGTCCGATCCCCACACCATCCTCCTGCTGTACAGACTCCGCCCTGTAAAAACGTCCAAATATCCTGGCTGTATCCTCCTCCGGGATACCTATTCCCTCATCTCTCACGCTGACTGCTGCGTAAAGCTCATATTCTGTGACCGAGAGGATAACCTTTCCTCCCCTGGGTGAGTATTTCACCGCATTGTCCAGCACATTACAGACCGCCTCTTTTGTCCACTTAAAATCGTAAAATGCCGTAATGTTGTCCACACAGTTGTTGATAATTTGTATCTGTTTCTTCTCTGCCTTGGGCGTCACATCCCCGATACTCTCTTCAAGCAGCTTCTGCAGTCCCTGTTCTTCCGGCTGAACTGCCAGAATATTGCTTTCAAGTCTGGACATTTTCGTCAGAGACTGTATAAGAAACTCCAACTTTTCGGCCTGCCTGGATATTTCCTCCGCCATCCTGATCTCCTGCTGTCTTTCCGGCGTATTCTCCTCCCCGCAGAGTCTCTCCTTCAGAAGCTCCGTATAGAGCCTGATGTTGGCCACAGGAGTTTTTGTCTGATGGGAGATATCTGATACCAGACTTTTTACATTCTCTTTCTCCCTCTCCAACTGCTCCTTTGACAGCGCAGAGGTGCTCAGGAACCGCTTCCACTTTGTCTCCACCCTGGATAACTCCGACTCGTCGTAGTCGGATTCCCGGAAATTCCCCTGAAGAGCTGCATCCAGCATTTCCTCCACTTTTCTTGCCTCTCTACTTCTCAGCATAACCCGTCTCTCCTGTCCTCTCACGCCTCCAGACATATCCCTGCCCGTATACGGTCTGTATATAAGTGATGCCTTTTCTCTTGTCCTCCAGCTTGCCCCGCAGCCTGTTCACTGTGACGGACAGCGCATTCTCATCCACATACTCCGCACCGTCGGTCCAGAGCCTGTCCACAAGCACAGAGCGTGTCAGCACTCTTCCTTCGTTTTCCAAAAACAGTCTGAGCAGCCTCTGTTCATTTTTGCTGAGGGATATCTCCTGTCCGTTCTTTTCAAAGGTTAGTCCTGCAAAGTCTAAGATAAAACCGTCAAACTCATATCTCTCCCGCTTGGCCTGCCTGCGAAAAAGCGCCTGGATCCTCGCCCGGAGAACTGCCAGGCTGAAGGGTTTCGTCATATAGTCATCAGCCCCCAGGCTCAGTCCCATAACCTCATCCATCTCCATATCATTGGCGGTGAGCATAAGGACGGGGGTATCCGCACGGCTCCGTACCCATTTCAGATAATCATATCCGCTCCCATCCGGCAGATTAATATCCAGAATGATCAAATCCGGTTTCTTCTCCTCATATACCTTCTCTGCATTTCTCACGCCTGTGCACTGCACAAATTCTGTATCTTTTTCTCCAAGAGCCAGTGCGATCCCGTCACTCAGCGCCCTGTCATCCTCTACAATCTGAATCAGCATAATCTTGTCTCCTTTGGCTCTATTTTAATACACTTTGGCTTTCGGAACAATGTTATATAAAAAAAGAACGGAACAGGTTCTCCCCATTCCGCTCTTGCTCGAATATTTTAGTAAAATGTCTGATTTCCAATAGTCAGGCCACTTCCTCCGCCAGCGTGGAAAAAGAGGCGGCCTCCGATGGTATTTGCTCCGGCGAAGACATCCTGAGCGGCTGCGTAACATGCCTCACTTGCTCCCCGTGAGAGTACGCTTGACAGTTTACCCGTCCATGTGGGTTCAAACTGGCCGCTCTGGTAGATGACTTCTGATAATGTATTTGGAAACTCCCCGCTTCTGATGCGGTTCATGATAACAGCTCCGACACCAATCTTTCCTTCATAAGATTCACCGCCGGCTTCACATTCAATGATAGCTGCCATCAGATCAAGATCTGATGTTGAGACGGATACCTGCTGTGCTGTCTCCTGTGTGCTGACCGCCTCTGTTTCCTGTGCTGCCTGTCCCTGCTCGGTCTGTACTGCCTGAGCAGATGCCTGTGCGGATCGGGCTGCTTCTGCAGCCAATGCTGCTGCCGCTTCTGCCTCTGCATCCACGGTTACAGCCTCAACAGAGATATCCCCTGCGCCGTACATAGCTTCATATAAATTCCTGGCTTCATCACCGGAAACCACCAAATCTTCTCTTATATATCCGTTGACCTCCCCGGAAGTCACCTGCAGCCATCCCTCATCATTTCCGACTACAGTGGCCACTGCTCCGGAAGGAAGTCTGCCAACACACTGGCTGCTCACATCTGCCCCTTCACGGATATTGGCATATGTAAGAACATTTGCCGCGACCTTATCGCTCCAACTGTCATCCTGTGTATCCTCAGCCTGTGCTTCTTCATTTTCCGCAGTCTCCGCGTCCTGGCTGTCCGCTGCATCCTGAACGTCAGTATCCGCATTAGCTTCTTCCTCTGTCTGTTCTGCTTCCTGTATCACTTCTATATTCTGATCATCTTCCGTAACATCTGCTGCCATTGCCGGAACCGCCATCATGACTGTCATAACACCTGCAGTTCCCATACAGCATAAAATACGTCGCATTCTTTCTTTCATAAAAAAAGGCCTCCTATAAGTCCATTTGTTTTTATTTGTTACAAATTTATTAATTTTTGTTACGGACTTATTGTATCAAGATTACATTTTATTGTCAAGCGGGTAATTTTTGTAACAATTTGTAGATATTTACAGAAAGCCTATCATTTTTTGATGCATTGGAGCGATATATTGCTTGTACTGAAAAATATACATATTAATTTGCAATAAATTTTATATCTGATTTTTGATTATCCGCATAAACACTATACTTTCAAACATTTTGAAGTATAGAAAACTATTCATTTTACCACGAATTTACCACGATTGAATGAGCCTTGATATGACACAAAAACAACATGGGAGATAGCACAAATATCTGTGTATCTCCCGTTTTTCATTCATGTAGTATGATTATTTTACTCTGATTTCAAATTTCAAGATTGCTTTCATCATTTCTGTATGGATTTGACCTTTTAATTCTTCATCAACCTGCATAATGATTTTACCACTTTCAGAGTGGTAAAACGGACGCAAGCATAATTTACAGATATAAGCGTCATAAAACTTCAAAATCTCTCTTATGGCAGTTTCATTTCCAGCAGACGCTTGACATATTACTTTTAATGTAGGGTAGCCATATTCTTTTTTCATTGGTTCAATTCCTTTCTTTCAATACTGTTTTTAGTTTCTTCAATCCGTTACTTCTTCTGCGATAAATAGCAGAACGTGATACATGATATAATTCGGCTATTTCTTGGTCGCTCATACTTTGAAAATAGCGTAATAGAATTACATCACGCTCTTTATTCGATAACTTATATAAAGCAACAGCAAGTTTCTCATTTGATATTTGAATTGTAAAATTCAAGACTTCAAACGAAATGTAATCACAAGAATAGTTATCCTTAGTTACACATTCAACATTTTTCGTATCTGATAATTCACAGAATAAAACTTCACGCTTAGAACGTCTTGCAAACTGTCTGTTTCTGTTTTTTACTGTGCATTTAATAACAGTCATCATCAAAGCATTAAACTGTATTCTAACGATATGCTCGAAAGAAGTTGGGTTCATAATCTCACCTCCTTTCCGCATACGCTGAAATATATAAACGGAGATACCGTCTATATCTTTGGAAAATACAGAAAGAAGAACAAGAAAAAAGTCCGTACAAAATATACCGTCTGTACGAACTTTTAATATTGTAAAATATTTAGTTGTTGATAAAATGCTGTTAGGTAGTGCATAATCGTATAAGATTATTCCTAAAACTTTCCACAGCAGTTACTTTCAATGCTTTTATATCTTGCTTTTTTAGTCCTATCATAAAGTTTTCCATATAACCGCTTAATAATTTGATTACTTGTTAAAATAGTTATAATGCAGGCGACTATGTGACTGATTAAAATCGCTATCCAAACACCATTTAAATTTTCTGCCAGCCAAGATAATAGATAGGCAAAAGGAATACGAATAATAATATAGTAGAATATCATTAGTATCATACTTTTTGTTGGTTTTCCTATACCATTTAAAGTACCTAAGTAGCAACTAGTAATAGTGTAAAGAACATAACCGATACTAACAATTAAAAAATAATGGCTGACAACATTTGTTACAGTTACGTTGGAAACAAACAATTTTGCCAACTGTTTAGAGAAGAAAATAACAACTGCTGATAATACACTTGAAACAACAATACCATATTTTAACGCCAATTTCAGATAATTCTTTGCTCTGTCGATACGTTGTGCTCCAATACATTGCCCTACGATTGAAGTCAACACCATATTAAGAGCCATAGCAGGATAAAATAATATCATTTCTAATTTTCCAGCAACTCCGTAGCCAGCAATAGCAGAAATACTATAAGTACTAACAATAGCAGTTAAAAATGTTGTACTAATAGCAGGAATACTTTGTTGAATGACAGACGGCACAGCATTTTTTACAAACGGCATAATCTCTTTTGTATCAAAATCAGATAGTGAAAGGTTAAATAATTTTTTGCGATAAATATAAATGCACATAAACGCCAAACAAATAATCTGTGATATTAAGGTTGCGATTGCCGCTCCGTGAAATCCAATTATGTTAATGAAAATAGGATCTAAAATAGCATTCAATAAAGTAGACACAAGCATTGCAACTGCTTGAAACATAGTATTGCCAAAACTTCTTAAAATGGCTGTAAAGTATAAATACAAATAAACTGCTACATATCCCAAAGCATATATAGATAAGTAATTTTTTGCCATATCAAAAATTTCAGTCGGTGTATTTAAAACTATCAAAATAGGCTCTAAAAAAATCTCCAACACAATTGTCATAAACACTGAAAGAATTATAGATACAAAAAAAGAAGTAACTATAATATTCTTTTTCTTTTGCTCATTTTTCGCACCAATTACCTGTGACAATAGAATGGCTAACCCGTTTGTCGCTCCCATACCAATTGAAGTTAAGATTAAAATAATAGGTGTCGAGTTTGTTAACGCTGCGTATGCCTGCTCACCTAACAAATTTCCAATCCAAAGACTGTCTACGAGATTATATGCCATATTTAAAAACATAGCTATTATCATAGGAACAGTCATTTCAAGTAAACATTTTTTTGTGTTTCCGTTTACAAAATCAATATTTTTGTTCATTTTAATTCCTCCTATTGAATGAAAATTATTCATTTAATTTATTTAAATATTCCCTGCCTTTTGGCAGGGGAAGATTTAAAGCCTAAACAAGTCCCTAAAAAATGCCTTTATCCGTGAACTCTTTTCTTTAATTGATATATCGGTATTTAAAATAATTCCTAGTTGTCCATATATACAAAAACTGGCATACATTTCAACATCATTGACTTGTATTTCATTTGTGTAATTTGCTCTTTCAATAATTTCAGATACAATAGGAAAAAGTTTTTCACATACATTCAATGTTAATAAATTATGGAAATTTTTATTTTGGTTATTATGAAAAACTGGATAATATGTATCATCTTCTTGTTCTGCAAAAAGTATCATCTTCCGCAAAATATCTTTTAAACTATCCTTTTTTATATTTATATTTTTTGTCATATTGGCGACTAAAATATTTGAATATTCATTGATAGCAGACTGAAAAAGTACATCTTTTGATGGGAAATATCTATAACATAATCCTTGTGCTATTCCAATTTCTTTTGCTATGTCTGATATTGAAGTTTTTTCAAACCCATTTACACTAAATAATTTAATGGCTGTTTCTAAAATTTCTTGTTTACGTTCCTCTGGTTCTTTTGAAATACGCATTGTTTTCTTTCCTTTCTTGCGGTTTAATTATTGTATGCTATAATTAAACAAGATCTTGTGCCAAAAGATTTCCATTCAATTTCGTGGAAGTCTTTTGATAATAATAACAACATTTCCTTTTTTGAATAAATCTTTACATCTCCACTATTGCTGTGTTTCATATAGTAATTCATTATCTGTCTTGCTCCGATTGGTTGCCAACAATCACCGATAATGAATACTCCATTTTGCTTTAAACACCTAGACACTTCTTTCTCTACAATATCTGGTTGTGGATAATGATGAAATGAGTCATTACATACAATGGCGTCAAAAGAACTATCTTCAAAAGGTAATCTCTCAGAATCGCCTAAGATAAGTGTTGCATCATTTCCTAGTTTATTTTCTGCAATTTCAAGCATATTGGGAGATATATCTATTCCAAATAGTTGTTCTGCTATATTTAATTCTTTTATTTCTTTAAGTAACGCACCCGTTCCACAACCTAAATCTAATATAGAATGTATATTCTTATTTTTTAAATTTTCTATAATCGGCTTATAGAGTTTTCGAGCATGTTCTCCCTGAATATTTGTATCATAATCGGCAGCTTGCTTATCAAAAGTCTTTTGTGATTTTTGTTTCGTAATATTCATGTAATCAACTCCTTTCACTAAAATTATATCTCGTGAATGAACGATTGTCAATGAATAAAATTCATTGAATTTCATTCATTTCAAAGACGTGTATCTCTGATTTAAAATACACGCCTTTTTGATTACCCTACAATCTTCCAGTTACTATTCCTTATATAGCCCAAACTTGTACCGTGACAATTTCATTGATATTATCCGATTTACCACAAATCAAATTTTATCTTTTCTTCCTCTTGATTACCCTCCACAGAAAAGAAAAAGCCCTGTCAAGAGCCTTGCCACCATTGGTGGTGCTTTGCACTCTTTACTGGGCTTTTTGTTTGCTGTATCTTCTACAAAGAGGAAAAAAGTTATTCGTCCTCATCATCAAAATGGTTATTTTTCAATACTTCCCGTAATAATTCCATATCTTCTTTTGCATTTGGGTTTATCATTTTTACGACTTGATAAGGTGTCCTATATTTATGTCCCTCTATGCTTTCCCCGAACATATCCATGCTGTATAAATCATCATAGCGGTCTAACAGTTTTTGAAATTTCAAATGCTGGATAAATTCTTTGATTGGATAAAGGTCGGACGCTACAATACTTTTCCCGTTGATGTAGTCGGTAATATATTCCCGTAACTTTTCCAACTCATATTCCAGCCATTCTTCCTCGCTGTCAAAGAAGTTGTCATAATGTCCATGTTTTAGTTCTGCATTTAATCGTTCTTCAATTCTTAAAAACTGGCAGACTTCCTTTTCGGCTTGATTAACATACTTCCATTCTCCCGATAATAATTCATTGGGCGTTACTCCCAGCACGTCCATTATCTTCTCTAACGTATCAAAGGTAGGATAATTCACGCCACGTTCAATCTTGGAAAGGCTCTGCATATTGATACCGATTTTATCCGCAAGTTCTTGTTGTTTCATTCCTCTGTGTTTTCTTATGGTTTGTATGTTCTCTCCTAAGAAACTAACTTTCTTTTCATAATGCTCCATAACTTAGTATAACCGCTCCTTTCGTTGCTTTTCTTGGTATTTATAAGCATATCATACTTAATATATATCTAAAAGTCAACAAAAACTTCTTGACAAGTAATTCTAATGGCGTTATTATCATATCAGTTAGAGTGATTAAGCACACTAGGGTCAATCACACGCTTGAGTAAGCATAGAAAAGATATATTTTCACTTTGATAGCATGAATAAGCATGGACTATCAGACCGAAAATAAGGTTTCTGACTGGGGCTGTTCCGTTTAGCCACGAGCCTTACAAGGCTCGTGAGCGTTAAGAACGGATCAGACACAGGAAGAAAGGGAACGCCTTTAGGCGTTCGTAAAGGGCGTATATGTAACACCGCCCTGCGCATACATGTCATAGTACCTAGAAACTGTGATAAATAAAGGAAAAAACACGATTTTTACCCCGCAAAAAAACGGGAAGTACGAAAGGAGTAATGCACTATAACTACACACAAAAATTTATCCGTTAAGATTGATTACATCAGCATTGTATTTGAAACCGCAACCGCAGAAGATGTCATCATGCACATTTTAGGTTTACCGACTGACATTTTCAATGTCTATCCGGCAAGCGTTAAATTCAAGACTTATCAAGCACGCTGGCAGATTGGAGATATTTATGTATCAGGGGACGCAAGAAAGACAGAGGACAACCCACAAGGGCTAGGCTGTTATCTTGTTATGACTGGCAGAGGGTGTGATGATATTTTCCGTATTCTCGACAGTAGGAATTATACCTTTGGGGATATGTTCAAACATTGTGAGCGAAGATACGGACTGGATAATTTCCATTTCACAAGGCTTGATATTGCCATTGATGATAAGAACGAAAAGCCATTCTTTACCATAGAGCAGATAAAGAAGAAATGCGAAAAAGAGGAATTTATCTCGAATAGTGAGGGCTACCACTTTGATGAAAGCAAGTTTGATGATTTCGACACCGCAAAGACTGTTTATATCGGTGCTGGTAAATCGGGATTGTCTTACCGCTTTTATGACAAGGATAAGGAAGTATGTTCAAAACATAATAAGACACTTAATGAAGTCGGCAGTTGGAAACGGACAGAAATGCAACTGCGTGATGATAAGGCTCATGTCTTTGCCATGACATTCAAAGACAGACCGCTGGAACTTGGGAAACTGGCTTTCGGGTTATTGGCAAACAACCTACGCTTTGTTGTGCCAAACAGAAACGAAAGTAATAAAAGCAGATGGAAAACGTGTCGGTTTTGGGAACGCTTTTTAGGGGCTGTGGAAGTCTTGAAACTGCAAGTACCAAAACAGCAAAATTCCCTTGAGGAAACACAGCAATGGCTCACAGAGGGTGGCGTGATTTCTGCTGTCAAAAGTTTTTATTTCTTGGAAGAACATGACGCATTAGGTGGACTGGAACGGGTGGGAACTATGCTTGATAAGGCAAGATACAGCACTTCCCTTTCCAGTAAACTGACCGCCCATTTACAGAGGATAAACCGCACCGACCTTATCCCCTATATCCAGTATGACACGAAACATGGGAAAGGGGGTATCTGATGAATAACAACGATATTCCCGTATGGGAAAAATACACCCTTACCATTGAAGAAGCGTCAAAATATTTCCGTATCGGAGAAAACAAGCTAAGACGCTTGGCAGAGGAAAACAAGGACGCTGGCTGGCTCATTATGAATGGCAACCGCATACAGATTAAACGCCGACAGTTTGAAAAGGTCATTGATAAATTGGACGCAATCTAATGCAAATGAGCCTTGTATGTGTTATGATGAACACAAGTCATATCAAGGCTCTTTCCAACAAGGAAAGGAGCAGACACCATGAAAGAAAAAAGACGGGATAGCAAAGGACGTATCCTGCATACTGGAGAGAGCCAACGAACAGACGGGAAATACTTATATAAATATGTGGACGCATTTGGAAACACAAAATATGTGTATGCCTGGAGATTGACACCCACAGACCCGACACCAAAGGGAAAACGGGAAAAACCCTCACTTCGAGAACTGGAACAGCAGATAAGACGGGATATTGAGGACGGTATCGACAGCACAGGCAAGAAAATGACGCTTTGCCAACTTTACGCCAAACAGAACGCACAGAGGGCAAACGTGAAGAAAAGCACACAGAAACAACGGGAACAACTCATGCGGTTATTAAAAGAGGACAAGTTAGGTGCTAGGAGCATTGACACAATCAAGCTCTCTGACGCTAAGGAATGGGCGTTACGCATGAAAGACAAAGGCTTTTCCTACAATACCATTAACAATTATAAACGCTCATTAAAAGCGTCATTCTATATCGCTATACAAGACGATTGTGTAAGGAAAAATCCCTTTGATTTCAAGTTGAGTGAAGTCCTAGAAAATGATACCAAAGAGAAAGTCGCATTGACAGAAGAACAGGAACAAGTCCTACTGTCATTCATCAAGACGGACAATGTGTATCACAAGTATTATGATGATGTGCTGATACTGTTAAAGACTGGACTTCGTATCTCGGAACTGTGCGGACTGACAATCATGGACGTTGATTTTATCCATGAGGTTGTAGTTATCGACCACCAGTTACTAAAGAGCAAGGAACAAGGCTATTATATTGAAACGCCTAAGACAAAAAGCGGAACAAGGCAAGTGCCATTAAGCAAAGAAACGATACAAGCATTTCAACGAGTGATGAAGAAACGCCCAAAGGCAGAACCATTTGTGATAGACGGACGGGGCAACTTCCTATTTGTCAATCAGAAAGGCAAGCCGAAAGTTGCCATTGATTACAACGCCTTATTTGTCCGTATGGTAAAGAAATACAACAAGCACCATAAGGATAACCCCTTGCCACATATCACACCACATACGCTACGCCATACGTTCTGCACAAGACTGGCAAGCAAGAACATGAACCCGAAAGATTTACAGTATATCATGGGACATTCAAATATCAGTATCACAATGAACTGGTACGCTCATGCGTCCATAGATACCGCAAAATCAGAGGTTCAGCGTCTAATCGCATAAGAAGTATTTACCACGATTTTAACCACGTTTGATAGCGAAAATATAAGAAGATAGACCTAGATATGTGAGGTTTACCACAAAAGCAAAATGCCCGTAGAGCCTATAAAATAAGGCTTTGCGGACATTTAAGAAGATATAAAAAGATAGTCAAAAAGACATATATAATTTATAAAAAAAGACTCTAATGAAAACGGATCACTCCGCATTCACAGAATCTTTTTTTAATCAGCTCCTCAGGAGCTGTCTTCTCTGTCTTGACGCCTCATACATGAGTATCCCCGCAGCCATGGCTGCATTCAGGGATTCCACCTGTCCCATCATGGGTATTTTTATGAGGCAGTCTGCCCGGCCGGACAGATCATCAGACAGGCCGTTTCCCTCATTTCCTATAAAGAAAGCAGCCTTTCCTCCCAAATTCTCCTGGTCGTAAAAATGCGCCCCCTGCAGATGCGCCGCATATGTCCGCACGCCCTGTCTCTTCAGTTCCGGAAGGATATCTAAAATGCTGTCCACTGTAAGCACAGGTACCCGGTACACAGAGCCCATTGTAGAACGGATCACTTTGGGATTGTACAAGTCTACGCAGTTTTTATTCAGGATCACGCCGGATACCCCTGCACCCTCACCAGTACGCAGGATGGTTCCCAGATTGCCCGGGTCCTGTAGATCCTCCAGTATCATGAGCAGAGGCTCCTGCCCATCCTCTGTCTCCAGCATGGAAGAGAGCGGAGTATTTAACTGTCTGACAAGGCAGAGGATTCCCTGGGGAGTCACCGTATCGGAAAGGGAGCGGAATATCTTATCCTCCACTTCCTCCATCTCCGGACTTCCCGGCCCGAATCCTTTTTCCTCCAGAATGGTACGGTTGTCCTTTGACTCCAAAAACGAGACAGAGGCATATACCCTATGTATCCTCTCTTTTGGTGCCTCCCTGAACATCTTGATCCCTTCCACCACAAAAAGCCCGCTTTCCCGGCGGGCCTTGGCTTTTTTCATGAGCTGCTGTATGTGCTTTATCTGTGAATTTGACATGCTTGTGATCATATAGAATACCTCAATCCCGATAGTTGGTCTCGCTGAGCCTGGAGAGGATTTCGTTTTTCCCCACAATTCCCAAGGTCTGTCCTGTTCTCAGCGGTTCCTTTGGATTCATCTCAATGGTGACGTTCTCCCCTTCTTTCACGGCAATCACATTGATGCCGTAGCGTCCCCGCAGGTCCAGCTCGATCAGGCTTTTCCCTACCCACACGTCAGGCACATGCATTTCCACCATGCTGACTTCGTCTGAAAGCTCAAAGAAATCCTTAAATCTGCCTGAAATGAAATTCTTGGCAACACGCACACCGGTATTATATTCGGGAAAAATCACCTCATCCGCACCGATCTTCTTCAAAATATGCCCGTGAAGTACGCCGTTTGCCTTTACCAGCACATAGGATACCCCTGCTTCCTTTGCGTAAAGAGTGGCTATAATGCTGGCCTCCATATGGTCGGAAATACCGATGACGGCCACATCCACATTGGAAAAATCCAGGGACTCCATCACCCCCGGCTCTGTCACATCCGCGCACAGAGGATAGGATGCATAGGGGGCGATGGCCTGCACCCTTTCATTATCCCCGTCCACCGCCAGAACCTCATATCCGGCCTTTGCCAGCGTCTCCGCCACAGCATAGCCGAACTTTCCCAGACCAATGACTGCAAATGTTTTTTTCTTCATATTCTCATTCTCCTAGCCGATAAATATTTTCTGGTCCGGCAGATGCATACCCGAAGGTTTTTTCTCGCCGTGGATGGTAAGTGCTGTCGCCAGAGTCGTGGGACCGATACGCCCAATATACATAGTCAAAATAATGATCAGCTTGCCCGCCGCAGGCAGTATGGGGGTAAGCCCTCTTGTCAGCCCCACCGTGGCCCCCGCTGAAGTCACCTCATACAGGATATTGATCAGATACGCGCCTTCCGCCATACCTTCCGTGACAATGGCCAGTGCCACCGTGGAGGTGAGCACCACCCCAAGACCCAGCATGACCACTACCCAGGCTGTCCTGATGTTGGTCTCAGGGATCCTTCTGTTGAACACCTCTGTATCTTCCTTGCCCTTGAAAAAGGAGGAACCGGTCAGCAGCAAGGCTGCGACTGTTGTGGTCTTCACGCCGCCTGCTGTTCCCAGAGGGGAGCCTCCAATGAACATGAGGATCATGCAGATCATAGCAGAAGCCTCATGGAGATTTTCCTGGGGGATCGTAAAGAATCCCGCAGTCCTGCAGGTCACGGACTGGAAGAGCGCAGCCATACATTTTTCCCAAAAAGGCATGTTCCCAAGGGTTCCCGGGTTTCTGTGTTCCAGCGCCAGGATCAGGACTGCACCGCCAAAGATCAGGATACCGGTAGCTGTAAGCGCGATCTTCGTGTTCAGCTCCAAAGCCCTCACAGACTGCCTGAATCCCATCTCCCTGCGCAGCAGCCGTTTCATAAGCTTTATCAGATCCCACCAGACCAGGTATCCGATGCCGCCCAGCACAATGAGAGCTATTGTGGTAAAGTTCACTAGGGGATTCCCCGCGTAATCCGCAAGGCTGTTGTCACCGATGATATCCATTCCCGCGTTACAGAAGGCAGAAACTGCATTGAACAGGGAAATCTCCAGTCCTCTGCGCAGCCCATACTCGGGTACAAACTGAAAGGAATAGAAGATCATCCCCACACCTTCCACCAGCAGAGTCCCCGTCACGATCTTACGCACAAGTGCTATAAGCCCCTTCAGGGTATCCAGATTGTAGGATTCCTGTATAAGCCGTCTGTTGCGTATGCTCACACGCTTTCCCATTGCCAGGACCACTAGGGTTCCGCAGGTTATGACACCGAATCCCCCAAGCTGGATCAGAAACAGGATAACAAGATGTCCGAACCCGGACCACGCCCCATAGGTGGACTGTGTCACCAGTCCGGTCACACAGATAGAAGTGGTGGACGTAAAAAGGGCATCGATAAATTTAATCTGATGCCCCGGTGCCCACGCGATGGGAAGGGAAAGCAGCAATGCTCCCAGCAGGATAATGGCTGCAAATCCCAGCGCGATGATTTGTGCAGTTTTAAATTTTGTCTTACTGACATGCATCTTTCTCATATACACACCTTACCTCTGTCCCTGTATCCGGACAGATAATAAATTTATACGTTCTTGCTGTAGTTGTGTGACAGAGAATAGCTGATCTCAAACTGGTAATCCGGAATGGTTTTCTTCATAGCCAGTGCCTCATTGATGTCAAAATCCACATACTCGCCATTCTTGTATCCGATAACTCTCTTGGTCTTTCCTTCCAGAAGGACATCCACTGCTTTTGCACCCATAATAGATGCATATACACGGTCCTTACATGTGGGGCTTCCGCCTCGCTGCATGTGGCCCAGGATGGTTGCCCTTGTCTCAATACCTGTGGCAGCCTCGATACGCTTTGCCATAGCCTCTGAGTGTCCGATACCCTCAGCGTTGATGATGATATGATGCTTTTTGCCTTTCTTACGGTTATCAATAATATTATTGATGATCTGCTGCTCATCGTAGTCATACTTTTCCGGAAGCAGGACATCCTCCGCACCGTTGGCAATACCGCACCACAGCGCCAGGTATCCGGCATTTCTTCCCATAACTTCGATGATGCTGACACGCTCATGGGAGGTAGAGGTATCACGTACTTTGTCAATGGCTTCCATAGCCGTATTCACAGCAGTGTCAAATCCAATGGTATACTCTGTACATGCAATATCCAGATCAATGGTTCCCGGTACGCCTACTGCGTTGATCCCCAGATTGGCAAGCTTCTGTGCACCGGCAAAGGAACCGTCACCGCCGATAACTACAAGGCCGTCGATCCCGTGCTTTTTACACACTTCAGCACCGCGTCTCTGTCCTTCCTCTGTACGGAATTCTGCACAGCGTGCCGTATAGAGAATGGTACCGCCTCTCTGGATGGTATCGGAAACGTCCACGGCTGTCAAATCAATTATCTCTTCGTTCAGTAGTCCGTTATATCCTTTTAAAACACCTTTCATGTTAATGCCACGGCTCAGGCCTCGTCTTACAACTGCACGGATGGCAGCATTCATTCCTGGGGCATCTCCACCGCTGGTTAAAACACCGATTGTCTTAATTTCTTTATTCGCAGCCATTTTTCTCCTCCATTACTGTAAATTCAAATATTCCCTCTTGACCTCTAATCTTCCTTATTTTAATGCATTTTGGTGAGT
Source organism: Blautia coccoides (assembly GCF_034355335.1). NCBI lineage: Bacteria > Bacillati > Bacillota > Clostridia > Lachnospirales > Lachnospiraceae > Blautia > Blautia producta. The sequence continues at coordinate 166,428 of NZ_CP136422.1, read as the reverse complement.
TTTTCAATACTCTTTTCCACAACTTTTACGTTGTCAGAACCGTACTTTTCGTACAGTTTGCCAAGAAGTTCCCCATTTATCTTTACATTCCTGGACGGGCCGAGCCTTTTCACTGCCTTGGGAGAACGAATATACACCACCACAGAGTCTCTTCCGTCTGAGTCACTCAAATCCTGATAAAACCCTTCCTCTTTCGACAAAAATTCTTCTTTTGTGGCAAACTGCACCCACAATTCACTGGGCACATCGTCAAAGGAACGTATATTCTCACAGATCAGTTTGCTGGCCTTTTCATCCTCCGCAGACACTCTTCCCTGGATAAATACTTTGTCGTCCACCTCCATGAGCTGGGCATTCTTCTCGTAATCCCTGGGAAATACCACGATTTCCACAGTTCCCACCAAATCCTCCACAGTGAGGAACGCCATAACCTTATTAGTCTTGGTGTATTTTATGGTCTTGCCTGTGATCATGCCGCCCACAGTGACTTTTGAGTTGTCTATAACTCTGGGCATTCCGGTCTCATCGTCCGGCAGAAAGTCCGTGGTGACTGCTGTTATATTGTTTCTCCATCTCTGTTCATATTCTTCCAGAGGATGACCACTGATATACACACCCAGCACTTCTTTTTCAAATGCAAGCTTGGCTTCCTTTGGATACTCCTCCACATCCGGCATACGGATCTCATAAGCTTCCTTTTCCTCCTCGGAAACCAAATCAAAAAGGCTCATCTGCCCTGTCATGGCAGTCTTCTTTTCCTGGTTCACCGCATCCAGTATCTGTACATAGACCATCATTTTCTGTCGCCTGTTGCCGGGAATCCCGTCAAAGGCCCCTGCCTTGATAAAATTCTCTATGGTCCGTTTATTGATATCCCGACCGGACATGCGCTCTATGAAATCCCGGAGTGTCTTGAACCCGCCCCTTAAATTCCGCTCCTCCACAAGCCCCTCAATGACAGGTTTGCCAATGCTCTTTATGGCAGAAAGTCCGTAGCGTATGGAACCGCCGTCCACAGAGAAGGAGCTCTCCCCTTTGTTGATGTCAGGGGGAAGGATGGCAATGCCCATTCTTCTGCTGGAAAGGATATATTCTGATACTTTGGAGGGATTGTCAATGACAGATGTCATGAGGGCTGCCATGAATTCCACCGGATAGTAATATTTTAAAAACGCAGTCTGGTAGGCCACAACCGCGTAAGCCGCAGCATGTGATTTGTTGAAGGCGTACTTTGCAAAATCTGTCATGTCGTCAAAGATCTTGTTTGCCACCTTTTCACTGATTCCCCTGTTGATGCAGCCCGGAACCCCTTCCTCCTCGTTGCCGTAGACAAAGTTCTTCCGCTCTTTTTCCATGACAGCTGCCTTCTTCTTACTCATGGCACGGCGCACCATGTCACTTCTTCCGAGTGTATAGCCTCCCAGGTTCCGCACGATCTGCATAACCTGTTCCTGATATACGATACAGCCGTAGGTCGCGTCCAGAATAGGCTCCAGCTCGGGACAGTCGTAGGTAATGCTGTCCGGATTGTTCTTTCCTCTGATATACTGGGGAATAAAATCCATGGGACCCGGACGGTAGAGAGAGATTCCGGCAATGACATCCTCCAGATTGCCCGGCTTCAGCTCCTTCATAAAGCTTGTCATACCGCCGCTTTCAAGCTGGAACACACCTTCCGTCTTGCCTGCCCCCAGCATGGCGTATACTTTCTTGTCATCATAGTCAATCTTGTCCATATCCAGAGCGATACCCTTGTCCCGCTCCACCAGTTTTGCCGCGTTCTGGATCACCGTCAGTGTGCGCAGGCCAAGAAAGTCCATCTTCAAAAGTCCCAGCTCCTCCAGGGTAGTCATGGTAAACTGGGTGACCAGAGAACCGTCTGACGCCCTGGACAGAGGTACATATTCCACCACCGGCTTCTGGCTGATCACCACACCTGCGGCGTGCATGGAGGTATGTCTTGGAAGTCCCTCCAGTCTTTTACTCATGTCTATGAGCTTTTTCACCGTATCGTCTGACTCATAAAGATTTCTCAGCTCAGGATTCATCTTCATAGCCTTGTCTATGGTGATATTCAGTTCTGTAGGGATCATCTTGGCGATCAGATCACACTGAGCATAAGGAAGATCCATAACCCTGCCCACATCGCGGATCACACCCCTTGCAGCCATGGTACCGAATGTTACGATCTGGACTACCCGGTCTTTGCCGTACTTTTCCACCACATAGTCAATGACCTCCTGCCTTCTCTCGAAGCAGAAATCCACGTCGATATCGGGCATGGATACACGTTCCGGGTTCAGGAAACGCTCAAAGAGCAGATTATATTTGATGGGGTCCAGTTTTGTGATCCCAAGGGTATAGGATACAAGACTTCCCGCGGCGGAACCACGTCCCGGCCCTACGATAATGTCATGGTCCCTGGCATACCGGATAAAATCCCAGACGATCAGGAAGTAATCCACATATCCCATGTTTTTAATGACGTTAAGCTCATAATTCAGGCGCTCCTCCAGTTCCCCCATATCCCCGCTGTACCGCTCTGCAAGTCCGTCGAAGCACAGCTTGTTCAGATATTCCCATGCGGTATAGCCTTCCGGCACATCGAATTTCGGAAGCTTTGTCACGCCGAATTCAATTTCCACATTACAGCGTTCTGCTATCTTGTGGGTATTTTCCAGAGCCTGGGGAGCATAGGGAAACAGAGCCGCCATTTCTTCTACGGATTTCACGTAGTATTGGCCGCCCTCGTAGCGCATTCTGTCCTCATCCTGGAGCCGTTTCCCGGTCTGCACGCACAGCAGAATGTCATGGGCTTCGGCGTCCGTGCTGTAGGTATAATGGATATCATTGGTGGCCACCAGCTCTATCCCTGTCTCCCGGCTCATACGCACAAGCTGCTGGTTCACCCTGTGCTGTTCCGGTATTCCATGGTCCTGCAGTTCCAGAAAGAAATTTCCTTTTCCGAAAATCTCCTCATAGCGCAGCGCCGCCTTTTTTGACTCCTCATAAAAACCTTTTGTTATACTTCTTGCAACTTCTCCTGCAAGACATGCACTTAATGCAATAATTCCTTCATGATATTTCTCCAGAATCTCCAGATCCACACGCGGCTTGTAATAAAAACCATCCACAAATCCGGCGGATACAATTTTCATGAGATTCTGATAGCCCTCCTGGTTTTCCGCCAAAAGTACCAGGTGATAATAACGGTCCTCTTCTCTGCCAATCTCCTTGTCAAACCGGGAACCGGGCGCCACATAGACCTCACATCCCAGAATGGGCTTGATCCCCGCAGCTTTTGCCGCCCTATAAAAATCTATGCAGCCAAACATGACACCGTGGTCCGTTATGGCTGCACTATCCATTCCCAGTTCTTTTACTCTGGCTACATATTCATTTATTTTATTAGAACCGTCCAACAGGCTGTACTCTGTATGTACATGCAAATGTGTAAACTCCACGACTGTTCTCCTCTGTTTTACTGTTCCTGTATGGTGTCTATTCTTCTTTATTCTTTACTTTGCGAAGCAGCACATTGTACCACTTGTTTTTATTGTCTTCTCCGCGGGCATCACTGGTCTTCCAGATATCCAGCACTTTGATATTCGGGATCGGATCCAGAAGGTTATCCAGGGAATCCCTGCTGTAATCATAGTAATAGCGTCCGTTGTATCTGCCGTTCCTGTCGCCTTTGCGCACAGAAAAATACAGAATTCCGTCGTCTTTCAGTGCATTGAGGATTTTCTGCATCACTTCCTGGATTTTGTCCGGTGGAAAATGGCCTAAAACGGCGCACGCCCAGATACCATGGAACACATCGTCAAATTCCATGTCTTCCACGCGCAGATGCAGGATATCCCGCCCCGTATGGATCTCTGCCAGTTCACACATTCTGGCGGAGCCGTCCATTGCGGTCACGCTGAATCCTTCGTCTTCGAGAAACAAGGTGTCTCTTCCCGACCCACAGCCCAAATCAAGAACTTCCGCATTCTCCGGCAGCAAGTCCATAAAACGCTCAAGCTGCTCCTCCATGCTCAGATCTACAGTTTCTTCATAATAAGGTACCGCGTATCGGTCATAATAATCTATCGAGTCCACTTATTTTCCTCCTTCTGGACAAGTACAAAAAAGAATTTAATAAATTGATTTACGGTACAAGTATATCATACCTTTTCCTATTCGTGAAGCATCTAACGTATATAAATTTTATGGTTTTTCAGTTCTATTTTCTCTTCCTTCAGCAAATGTCCCACTGCACGTTTGAACGCATTCTTGCTCAGGCCGAATTCCCTCTGGATAATTTCCGGGGAAGCTTTATCATCAAAAGGCAGAACACCTTCAAAATCCTGTATGATCTCGTATACGCTCTGGGCGTCCTCATGGAGCTGGATGTGGGCCTTCTGCTTTGCGCTGAGGTTCAGTTTTCCATCCTCACGCACCTGTGTGACACGGAATGTCAGCTCCTCACCCACCTTATAGTTGCCCTGGGCCTCCTGTTTTGGTATCAGACCGGAATACTGCCCGTCCACAGCCACGAACACGCCAAAATTGTCACTCTGCTCATATACCACGCCTGTCACCATATCCCCTACAATATAGGGAGAATTGGTCTTCAGATAGTGGTATACCTTCATAGTGGCGCACAGACGGCTGCTCTTGTCAATATAGAGGGATACCAGAACTTCCTCCCCCTCGTGAACCTTCTTTGTCTGTTCTTTATATGGAAGAAACAGGTCTTTTTCCAGTCCCCAGTCCAGAAACGCGCCGATCTTTGTCACCTGGGCAACCTTCAAAAAACCCACCTGATTTATCATAAGTCCCGGAGTTCTGGTGGTTGCGATCAGGCGGTCAGAGGAATCCTTGTAGAGGAATACCTCCATCATGTCACCTTCTCCGGTGCCCTCCGGTACTTCTTTGCCCGGAAGCAGCACTCTGTCCGTCTCCCCTGCATCCTGTCTGTCTCCCAGATATACACCAAAATCCACAGTTTTCACAACAACCAGTTTCTGTTTTTTACCTAATTCCATTCTTTCTTCTCCTTTAATTCCACAACCGCATAGGGTTCTCCGTTCTCGCCGCAGAGAGCCACTGTACAGATTCCCTGCTCACTTTTCACCTTTGGTACTATAATATCCCCAAGCACTGCCTGTCCCTTATACTCCGCCCGCATCTGATGCACACAGAAGCCGGCAGGCACATATTCTTCCGCCATGGCCACATACTGTCCGTTGTTCACATGGTGGTTCGTATCCAGATGATGAGGACGGACCGGAAAACTTTCGTATTCCACAAAAGCTTCAGGCATCTTGATCTTTCTGGGGGCGTATTCCATTGGGTACTTCTCCTCCAGTGAGTATGCTGCTACCTGCTGTTCTGACACATTGACGGGCATGCCGCTCCCCAGATCCAGATAGGTCCACAGGGAATTGGCGTAAGCTACTGTGGCGCCGTTCTCATCCTCCATGGTAAAATTCCTGCTGCCCAGAAACCGCTTAAAGGCATAGGGCCAGGTGGTGATCCTGATCTTCTCACAGAGCTTCGGATACCGCTCCACGATTATCTGCCATGAGGACAGGACCCATACCTGATTTTTTTCCTGAAGATAATCAATCCCCACACCTGCGTGTTCCGAATGAAAGGTGCTGCAGTCCTGAAAATAATTGATGACAGAATTCAGAGTCAGGCTCCTGTCCTCCCCTATTTCACTGTAGCGCACATAGCTTTCAAAAGAATATTTCATTTCATGCCTCCCAGGTACAAAATCTCTGTACCGAACGATTTTCCTGTATACCAAAATATCCCAGACATTTTCGTCTGGGATATTGATTCTTAGCTGGGCTACAAGGATTCGAACCTTGAAATGACGGAGTCAGAGTCCGTTGCCTTACCATTTGGCGATAGCCCATTGTTTCACAACAAAATGAATTATAAAGTATATCTCAAAAAAAATCAAGTCCTTTTTTTAATTTTTTTCAAAAAATTTTTCCAGGCCCTGATACTAAAATATTTTCGGGTTTCAAACCCTGTCCTTCTGTCGGTTCCACCGTCCCGGAAGGCTCCGGCAAGTTCTTATCCTGCCGGTGTTCTTTCGGGACAGTTAAAATCAAACTGTTTTACACTTTAAAGCCGCTCTGTCAGTTGTGCGTGTTTTTCTTCATATCCTGGTTTTCCCAAAAGTGCGAACATGTTGCTCTTATAACTCTCCACCCCGGGCTGGTTAAAAGGATTCACTCCCAGTATATAGCCGCTGATACCGCAGGCAAACTCAAAGAAATAGAATAACTGCCCAAGATAAAACTCATTTTGTTCCGGTATATTCACACGCAGATTTGGTACATTGCCGTCGGTATGAGCTAAGGCAGTGCCGTTCATGGCACTCTTGTTGATAAAATCAACCGTTTTTCCGGCAAGATAATTCAGTCCGTCCAAATCCGTCTTTTCTTCCCTGATCACCAGATCCTCTCTGGGAGTCTCCACATTCAGGATTGTCTCGAACATGATCCTGGCGCCATCCTGAATAAACTGTCCCATGGAATGAAGGTCTGTGGTCAGATCCACAGAGGCTGGCATGAGGCCTTTTTGGTCTTTGCCCTCACTCTCCCCGTAAAGCTGTTTCCACCATTCAGACACATAGTGGACACTGGGTTCATAATTAGCCAGAAGTTCTACGGATTTGCCTTTTCTCAGAAGAATGTTGCGGACTGCGGCGTAAAGGAGTGCATCATTTTTTTCAAAGGGAAGATTCAGGGCATTCTCTCTACCGCAGGCAGCTCCCTCCATGAGCTTCTCAAGATCCGCCCCACTGACAGCAATGGGAAGCAGTCCTACTGCGGTCAGCACTGAGAAACGGCCTCCCACATCATCCGGTACCACAAAGGTTTCATAGCCCTCCTCTGCCGCAAGGCTCTTTAAGGCTCCCCGGGACTTGTCTGTGGTGGCATAAATTCTCCCTGCCGCCTCTTTCCTTCCATATTTGTTCTCCAGCATTTCCTTAAACACGCGGAAAGCAATTGCGGGTTCTGTGGTGGTTCCCGACTTGGATATCACATTGACGGAAAAGTCCCTGCTGCCTATCACATCAATAAGCCCTTTCAGGTAGGTGCTGCTGATATTATTGCCTGCAAAGTAAATCTCCGGGGTTTTTCTCTGTTCCCTGCTGATGTTGTTATAAAACCCGTGCCTTAAAAATTCAATGGCTGCCCTGGCACCCAGGTAAGAACCTCCGATACCAATTACCACCAGCACCTCTGAATCAGACCGGATCTTTTCAGCCGCTTTCCTGATCTTTGAAAATTCTTCCCTGTCATATTCCACAGGGAGATCTATCCATCCGAGAAAATCACTGCCCTCCCCGCTCTTTGACACCAGCTTTGCCTTGGCATGCTCTGCGGTCTCCTTCATGTACTCTACTTCGTGGGCACTGATAAAGCCTGCCGCTTTTGAGTAGTCAAATGACACCTTATTCTCCATACGTTTACTCCTTTCCCGATATCCCGCCCGGCTGCTGTCAAAACATCGGCTCTGTGCGGCAGCTCCCGCATTGACCGTCTTATTTAAGTCACTGCCGGGTGGGTCACTCCACAGTTACTGTTTATTTACAATATTCACAGGACTGCCTTCCAGAAAGGCTTTGATATTATCGGCAGTAATGTCCATAATACGCTGGCGTGATGCCTGCGCCGCCCAGGAAATATGGGGTGTGATAAAGCAGTTCTTTGCTTTCAGCAGCGGGTTGTCACCTTTGATCGGCTCTGTGGATACTACATCCAGGCCTGCCGCATATATTTTTCCGCTGTTCAATGCATCTGCCAGATCCTGTTCCACTACCAATTGTCCCCGACTGTTGTTTATCAGAATGACGCCGTCTTTCATTTTTGCAATATTTTCCTTGTTTATAATGCCTTCTGTTTCAGGGAAAAGCGGGCAGTGCAGGAAGATCACATCCGCCTGGGCAAACAGGGTATCTAAATCCACATACTCTGCTAGCTTTTTGCCTGCTTCGCTCTGGTAAGCGTCATAGGCAAGCACTTTCATGTCCATGGCCTGAAGAATTTTAGCGGTGGCCTGGCCGATCCTTCCCAATCCGATGATCCCGGCTGTCTTGCCGTAAAGCTCTATCATGGGGTAGTCCCAATAACACCAGTCCGCATTGTTCTCCCATCTTCCCTCTGCCACTGTCTGCGCATGGTGTCCATAGTGGGAGCAGATTTCCAGCAGCAGTCCTACTGCATACTGGCCGACGATCTGAGTCCCATAGGTAGGTACATTTGCTACGGGAATTCCCTTTTCCCTGGCATACTCACAGTCAACCACATTATAGCCTGTAGCCAGCACAGCGATCAGCTTTATATTGGGGCATTTATCAATTGTTTCTCTGGTAATGGGGGTTTTGTTCATCACTACGATTTCAGCATTTCCAATCCTCTCGGCAATGAGAGGGGAATCCACATAGGAAGTACGGTCATAGACCGTAAGCTCCCCATACTGCTCCAAAGCTTCCCAGCTCAGATCGCCGGGGTTTTCCGTATATCCGTCTAACACTACTATTTTCATATCATTTCCTCCTCAATGGTTCCTCTGTCAGGTTCCGAATATGAGTCCCACAGGCACTGTAATAATGGATGGGAATATAATAAAGATACATAAGGCAACTGCAATAAGAATGATCCATGGCACGGAGGCCTTGATTATCTTCTCCAAGTCAAGCCCCGTAACATTCTGCGCCGCATAGAGGCATACACCAACCGGCGGGGTGATCAGTCCAAAGGACAGGGTGATCACCAGGAATACCACAAAGAACAGGGGAGACACTCCAACTGCCTGCACTGCAGGAAGAAGGATGGGTACCAGGATGAAAATTGCCGCTGTGGCATCCATGAACATTCCCACACAGATCAGGAACAGGTAAAGCACAAACATAATGACGATCCGGTTATCGGAAATACCGGTTATCATATTTGCCACTGCACTTGGCAGTCCATCCAGCTCGAAGATCAGAGAAGCCGGCTTTGCCGCAATCGCTACAAAGAGAATGGTTCCTGTAGAGCGGGCATTCTTGCAGATAATGCGGGGAATATCTCTCCATTTCAGGTTTTTATATACATAAACTGAGACCAGGATCGTATAAACAACGGCAATGGCTGCACCCTCTGTAGGGGTGTAAAAACCTGTATACACGCCGCCCAGCAGAATGACTGGAGTCAGAAGCGCCGGAATAGCGCTTACGAATGCCTTGCCCAGACGTTTTCCCTCAAAAGGAGTACGGTCACCAATCTTGTGCTTCTTACAATAAAAGTAATTGTAGACCATAAATATCAGGCCGATGATGATTCCGGGGATCAGTCCTGCCAGCAGGGCCTGACCGATAGAAACATTAGCCGTAGCTGCCGCGTTGATCATCAGGATACTGGGCGGAATGACTGAAGCCAGCATGGAACCGGACAGGTTGATAGCTGTGGCATAATCCTTTGGATAGCCTTTCTTCTCCAGCGCGTTGATACTCATCTTGCCGATGGATGCAATGGCTGCCACAGAGGAGCCTGACATTCCCGCAAACAGCATATTAACCACAACAGATACATGACCCAGGCCTCCGAAGATCCAGCCCACCATGGACTCCGCCAGATCATAGATCTTATCCGCAACTCCGCCCTCATCCATGAGAGAGCCGCACAGAATAAACAGCGGAACCGCAACCATGATAAAGCTGTTCATAGAGGTAAACATCGACTGTGCCGCCATGGAAAGAGGCAGAGAGGACATTGTCACGATCGTAAACACAGATGCCGCGCCCAGTGAGATCGCAATGGGAACTCCCAGGAACATAAGCAGCAGGAAAACCACCAATAATGTAATACTCATCACCATCCGTCGTCACCTCTCCTTCTCTTCTGTTTCTTTTTCATTTTTTCTTTTCCCTGCTATCGCAACATTTCCATGATATTCCATGAAGCTCTGCAGGACGCCGATAATGCCAAGTACACCGGCAACCGGCTGGCAAATACCGATTATGTACATGGGAATCATCAGAGCTGTTCCCATTTCCTTCATCATGATCTGCTGACGGACCACTTCCCAACCGTAAATTATCATAAAGACAAAAAATGCGGTTACGATCACTGCGTATAATATTTCACTGAACTTTCTCAGCCATTTTGGCCCCTTTGCCACAAACAGCGTGACACGGGAAGATTCCGCCTGGTTAAAGCCTGCCGCCAGCGCTACAAACATCATCCACAGAAAGAGATACCTGCTGGTTTCCTCTGTCCACGGAAAGGGATGTCCGATCACACGCCCTATGATCTGTACCAGAATCGTGAATATCATCCCAACTACCATAATGGCGAGAACCACATTCTCCACTCCGCCGATCACATCAAAGAATCTGGACAGGGCTGTTTTCTTTCGTTCCATAAGAACACCTCCACCATTTTCTTAGTTTTTACCGCAAAATTCTGTTGTAGCGTTGAACAGCTCATCATCCCCGATCAGTTCCTTGAACTTGTCGTAACAGGACTGGGATACTTTCACAAATTCCTGACGGTCTTCCTCAGAGATCTCATTGTACTCCATGCCGTTATCAAGCAGTGTCTGCAGGGCAGTCTCATCTTCTTTTTCCATGAAATCAACATTCCACTGCTGTACTTCCTCACCGGCTTTCGTGATGGCCTCCTGCTGTTTTTCAGATAAGCCGTCATAGACAGAGCTGTTGATTCCTACCAGCCAGGCATCTGCCATATGCTCTGTGCCGGAGATATATTTCTGTACCTCGTAGAACTTGTTAGAGAATGGAACATCCACCGGATTTTCCTGTCCGTCCAGAGTATTTAACTGAAGCGCATTGTAAACCTCACTGAAGTTCATAGGCGTCGTCACTGCACCGCAGGCTCCGAAGAACTCTACATACAGGGCATTATTGGGCACTCTGAGAACCATGCCCTTCAAATCCTCCGGTTTGTTCACAGGATTCTTGGAATTGGTGATCTTGCGGAAAGATCTGGTCCAGCTTCCCACAGTGGTGATCCCCATATCGGAAACACGGTTCATCAGTTCCTTTCCTGTGTCACTGTTTAAATAGTCCAGAAGCTGCTGCTGGTCGTCAAACATGTAAGGCACTGAGATGACATTGTATCCCGGTTCAAAGCTGGCATACACACTGCTTGCCAGGATCAGCATCTGCAGAGAACCTGCGGAAAGCTGTTTGATGCCCGCTGCCGTATCCCCGCCATAGAGGGAACCGTTACCGGAAACCGTAAATTCCAGTGTTCCGTCTGAATACTCGCTGGCGCGGTCCGCGAACTCCTGCGCTGCCTGATAGATATAGGATGACTCAGGGTCCGGCACTGCAATGGTGATTTTCGTCTTCTTTCCCGCATCCGCTTTTCCGGAAGCATCCGTACTTTGGCTGTTTCCTCCGCATCCTGCAAGACCGGTACATATCATGGCTGCTGACAGCACTGCTGCTAATACTCTTTTCTTCATTTTTCTTCTCCTTTTCCTAATGTAGGTTACTCCCAATCTTATATAGTTCCTTGATCTGTGGATATAACTGTATATATACTTGATATCTCTTATTGTAAATATCATCATGTGCCCGGCTGCTTCGGATAACTTTATATACTTTTTTCTCCACTTTGTCAGCAGCTTCATAGACATCCTTGAAAATCCCGGCGCCCACTCCCGCAAGCAGTGCGGCGCCAATGGGTGCCATATCATTCATATCCAGGATCCTGATATCTTTTCCCGTAATATCGGCTTTGATCTGCGCCCAGGTTTCGCTCTTGGCTCCGCCTCCGATAGACGTAAATTCCTGTATTCTCTGTCCTGTAACCCGTTCGGCGATCTCAGAGAGCTGCCTCAGTCCGTATCCGCATCCCTCCATTACTGCCCGGTTCATCTCTTTCCGGGTGGTCTGCAGAGATACGCCAAAGAAAACACCCCTTGCATAAGGGTCCCAGATAGGGCTTCTCTCGCCAAGCATATAGGGCAGGAATACAAGTCCCCCGCTCCCGGGTTCCGCCTTGTCGGCCTCCTCGTTCATAAGCTGAAACGCTGTCTTCTCAGTGCCCACCGCCTGATCTACCAAATCCTGACAGAAGTTGTCCCGGAACCACTGGTAGGAAGCGCCTGTATGGGACAGTGCCCCCTGATAGATCCAGGTTCCCTCCACCACATGACATCTGTTGATAAATCCCTTGTCAAATCTGGGCTGGTCCACACAAACAGTCAGTACATTGGTAGTTCCTACGGATTCGCACACCTGACCGGCTTTGGTCACGCCTGCCGCTAAAGTAGCGCAGGCCGTATCTCCGCCGCCGATAATGATCGGGGTATCTCTGGGAATTCCCATTTGGATCAAATCGGGATGGATCAGTCCGCCCACCACATCTGTGGACGCATGGAGCGGAGGCAGCTTCTCCATGTCGATCCCAATTTTTTCACAGAGAAATGCAGACCACCGGAAGCCCCCTGTTGTCTCAAACAGATCCGTATAGGAGGCATTGGAATGATCCATGGCAAAATTTCCGGACATTCTCTGTGCCAGCAGCGTGTTCACATGGCCAAAATACTTTGTCTTTTCATAAACTTCCGGAAGGTTGCGCTTGATCCACAGCATAGAAGTTCCTGACATGGCTCCTGCCATAGCTGTATTGGCTGTAATCTCAAAAAGCTTTTCGCGGCCCACAGCTTCCAGTATCATCTCCGCCTCCCGGGTACTGCGCCGGTCAGAATATATAATGGGGTCTGTAAGCACCTCCCCGTTCTCTCCCAGAGCCGTAAGTCCCGGACACAGGCTGGATATACTGATTCCGGCCACCTTGGACATGTCTATGTTTTTCCCTTCCTGGAGCAGCCGGATACACTTTAGATAGGCATTCCACATATCCTCTGTGTCGATCTGCGCATAATCCTGATTTGGTGTGATCAGCCGGTATGAACTGCTGCTCATTCCTAAAACCTTGGCCTGTTCATCTATCACTGCCACTTTAATACTGGTGGTCCCCACATCCACTCCCAATAAGTATCTATTTCCCATCTTATACACCCGTTTCGTATGTTATTGGTTTCTCTTAGAATTCACTGTAGTTTTTGTCATTTTCAAGCTGGGCCAGAAGCTCCTTTGCCTCTTTTACACTGTATCCCTCATGGATGATATAACGCAGAGCAATGACAAGAGCCGTTACATCTTTGTAATCCCATACAAATCTTCCCATGGTCACACCGCCCACACCGCAGTCCATAGCTTCTCTGGTCATCTGCAGATAGTCATCCAATGTCTTGCAGGCATCTCCGCCCTGGATAACAATACGGAAGGTAGAAGGCACGGTTGCCACCACTTTAGCCATACTGTCCGGGTCTCCTGTATAGGTAGTCTTTATAATATCCATACCCAGCTCACAGGCGCTTCTTACACAATAAGCAATATTCTCCCAGGCAGTTCTGTCTTCCGGTTTCACGCTCTCACCTTTCGGATATACATGTCCGATGAGAGGCATTCCTTTTCTCATGCACTCTTCAGAAACTCTTCCGATCGCTTCAAACTGCTCTCCCTGGAAGTCACCCAGTGTCATGCATCCCATAGATACAGCGTCGGCGCCCATCCGGATCGCTTCGTCAACAGTACCGAAGACCGTGTCTCTGGTTGGAGCTACCGGGGAATAGTTGGAAATCTTCATCAGCATTGCCACCTCTCCCGCGTGGTTCCACATGCAGTGCTCTGCAATCCCTTTTGTCAGGGTCATGGCATCCGGTCTTCCCAAGATTATCTTATCAATGGTGTCCTGAACATGATGCAGTCCTGTCAGAGGAGCGATTCCCCTCGAAGTGGCATGGTCAACTGTGATCGCCATCATTTTATTGCTCTTTGGATTGACCAGTCTGCTCATTCTTACCTCTTTGCCTAACATTGCCATAATTTTAATCTCCTTTTCTTCTTATATAAATGTTTTTTATATATGCTTTTTTATATATGCTCTTTGTATAAATGTTCTTGTATAGATGCTTTTGCATAAATACTTTTTGTATAGATACCTTTACTTTACGGTTCAATAATAACCTTCAGACCCTGACCGCTTTTACACATCTCATAAGCCTTTTGGAAATCATCAATTTTATATGTATGTGTTGCAATTTTATCCAGATTGATCTTTTGTGTCATAACCATGTCTGCCGCTTCCAGATAATCGGCACGCTTGTACGCAGTGCTTCCATTGACGGTTATTTCATTATAATGGATGGTATTTACCTCTATAGTGCATTCGCCTGTTCCGGCAAATCCGGCAAAAAGGTTCACGGTACCGCCCTTTTTACAGAGCTTCAAGGTAGAGTTCACCAGCGCCGGAACGCCGATAGCCATAATGATCACATCCGCCCCCATGCCGCCTGTGGCATCACTGATGATCTGTTCCAGATTCTCTTTCGTCGGGTCCACCACTTTGTCTGCTCCCAGTTCAAGCGCCACCTGGCGTCTCATCTCATTGGGTTCGCTTACGATGACCTGCTTAGCCCCTGCGATCCTGGAAAGCTGCATGTGCATCAATCCGATAGGTCCGGCTCCTACGATCAATACAGTATCGTTAAATCCGGTTCCGGCATTTTTCAGTCCGCGGATACAGCAGGCCAGAGGTTCTATCAAAGCCCCTGCGGTGAAAGATACGTGTTCCGGAAGCTTGATGACATTGCCGCTTTTAATGGCGATCTCGGGAATCAGTACATATTCCTCGAATCCTCCGTCAAACTCGTATCCAACCGCTTTTCGGTTCATGCAGGCGTTCTCTCTTCCCGCCAGACAGGCCGGGCAGGAACCACAGGGAATCACATTGGCAATGGCAACCTTGTCCCCTGCCTGAAAACCAGATACGTTCTTTCCAATCTCACTGATGATGCCGCACATCTCATGGCCGATCACGGATGGATAACGAACACCCTTTGTCTTGGTTCCCGCAAGGATACGCATGTCCGTTCCGCAGATAGCTGCTTTTTTCATCTCCAGAAGTATGTCGTTATCTCCGATCTGAGGCTTCGGCAAATCTGTCGGTGCAAAATCATTTGGCCCGTTCAAAACAACTGCTCTCATACTTTTTCACTCCTTTTTTTATCTTGATGTCATCATAGCATATTTAAAAATTATTTTCAATAGTATTTTTATTTTTTGTAAATTATTTTC
The DNA here is from genome assembly GCF_034355335.1 of Blautia coccoides. Lineage (NCBI taxonomy): Bacteria > Bacillati > Bacillota > Clostridia > Lachnospirales > Lachnospiraceae > Blautia > Blautia producta. The sequence goes on along the minus strand of NZ_CP136422.1, from coordinate 151,259 downwards.
AATTTCCTTTTATATTTTTGGTTATATCGCTGTATTTTCAAGATTTTTCATCATTATCGCAGATTTATAAAAAATATTTTTCAGAAAATCAATTTACTTGTTTTCACATAATAATAATTTTTCTGTAATTTTTTTTCAGTTTAGACAAAATAAAAAGTCCGGCGAACCGGACTTTTTATTCACACCAAAGCTCATCAGCTCCATTTATAATTTGTTTTCTGAAGTAGCCTTTCTGGTCTTCTGGATGGCCGTATAGGAATCCTCATAATCCTCAAATGCCACGATAGCGACCAGAGTGTCTATCATTGCAAGCTGTGCTATCCGCGTGCTCACCGACTCTGACTGGAATATGGTTTCCTCCGCCGAGGAATACAGCACCACGTCTGCAATTTTTGACAACGGCGTTTTCCCCTGGCTTACCAGAGCCACTGTATCGACCCCATTTTCTCTGGCATTGCGCAGACAATTTATAACATTACAGTTGCTTCCTGAGTGGGAAATCCCAAAAGCCAGCTCTCCCTCCTCCATAAGCGATGAAACCATGAGCTGCATATCTACATCATCATAGACAAAAGCCCTGATACCTATCTTCATAAATTTATGCTGGGCATCCTTTCCCACTAAAAGACTGCCGCCGCTGCCGAAAAAGACCAGCCGTTTTGCGCTGCGTATCTGATCTGCCACTTTTGTGAGCAAAGGCAGATCGATCCCGGCCAGTGTTCTGTTTAAAACATTTACCTCCGAGGCAAAAATCTTTCTGCAGATAGTTTCCGGGTCATCCCCCTGCTCCAGACTGGGGTTAAAGTGTTTATCCCTGGGCAGCACATCCCTGGCCGCATTGACTTTAAAATCCTGATACCCCTTGTAACCCACACTCTTGCAGAATCTTACGACAGACGCGTCACTTACCCCTGCCTCTTCTGCCAGCTCCGTAATATTACAGTTCAGCACTTCCTCATAATGTTCCAGTATGTAAGCTGCCAGTTTCGCTTCCGTGTTGGTAAGCAAGTGCATTCTCCCTAAAATTTTTTCCTTGCAGCTTCCTCCTACCACAGTTCATTCTCCTCTTTTATCTGCCATTTTCTTTTTTTACAAAAAAATCATACCATATTTGAAAAAAAGTTTCAACCTCGATTTGAATTTTGACTGCACTTTATATGGCTGCTGCTGCAGATATCACTTCCTTAATTCAGCCTTTTCTATGAATTCCATACATACTCCTGTATGGTCCTGATGATCTTTTCCATGTCAATTGGTTTTGCAATATGTGCATTCATCCCGGAATCCAGGGACTGCTTTACATCCTCGGAGAACGCGTTGGCTGTCATGGCAATGATGGGAACCCTGTCCGTATCCGGTCTTCCCAGAGCACGGATACGCCTTGCCGCCTCACACCCATCCATAACCGGCATACGGATATCCATGAGTATCGTGCCATATCGGTCCGGATGCTCCTGCACCATATCCACTGCCTCCCTGCCGTTATTTGCCAGTTCCACCACTGCCCCTGCCATCTCCAGCAGTTCCCGGGCAATCTCCTGATTCAGCTCATTGTCCTCCACCAACAGAATCCTGATGCCAGCCAGAGGGTTACTGTCCAGAAGATTTGTGACAGGTCTGTCTGTTTTTTTCTTCTCAGAAATTTCCTCCCTATTCTCCAGCTTCAGATACAGAGTCACGGTAAAACGCGTTCCCTTTCCCGGTACACTGCGGACCTGCACATCGCCCTGCATCATGCTCACAAGCCCTTTCACGATGGACATGCCAAGACCCGTCCCCTGAATATTCTTCACACGCTCATCGTCCGCCCGCTCAAAGGGATCATAGACATGCTCCAGAAATTTCTCATCCATGCCGATCCCATTGTCCTCCACAATAAACTCAAATTTGCCGTAACCGGCGATATCTGATACCTTCTCTTTTGCCGCAAGACCGATACATCCGCCGTCCGGGGTATACTTGACTGCGTTTGTGATCAGGTTCAACAGGATCTGCCGGATACGCCCCGTGTCTCCCTGAACATCTCTGTGTATAACCTCGTCAGTACATATGGTAAGTCTGTGGCCCTTTTCCTCTATCTCATGCCCGATTATAGTGCCAATGCTCTGTATCAGCTCCTGCAGATGGAAGGACTCCTTTGCCAGGCTTATCTTACCAGTCTCAATTCTGCTCATATCCAGAACCTCATTGAGAAGCTCCAGAAGATGCTCACTGGAGATACTGATCTTGTGCAGACAGTCCTGTATTTTCTCCGTATCGCCTGCATTGGCCTGGGCGATGGCCGTCATTCCCACAATGGCGTTCATGGGTGTGCGGATATCGTGGGACATTCTGGCAAGAAAATTTGTTTTTGCCTCATTGGCTGTCTTGGCGGATTCATAGGCTGTCAGAAGAGCCTGACGGTTCTTCTCATCCTCTTCACGCTTTACATCCACATTCCTCATGAGCAGAAGGAAGCCTCCACCTGTATCCTGCTCTATGAGCGCCGCGTAATAGGTATAATAATGGAGCTGCTTCTTTTTATCCCACATGCGCAGCTCACCTTCCAGACATCCCCTGTCCCGGTAACTCTCCTCACAGTAAATAGCCTGCAGTTCCTCTCTGTCCTCCTGGCAGACACGCTCCTGCAGTCTTCCTATATAATCGGCAAAACTGCCGTTCCGATCAATTTTCAGGTTCTCCTCCGCGCAGTGTACACAGTGATACTCCGTCTTTCCCATGTCTACACTGACAGCCAGCGTATACATTCTGGATACCGCTGCCTGGGCGATCATCTGGTTATAATGCTCCTCCATCTCCGCGTTCTGGTCATCAAAAGCCATTATGATAATGGGACTTTCCCCGCCGGACACAGAAAAAGGCAGGAGGAGGAGCTGTCTCCAGTTTCCTGATACCACACGGTAGATATATTCCACCCGTCCGCTCTCTCCTGTCAGACGTTCCATCAGCCTGTTCCCTGACGCCAGCTCCAGAAAATACTTCCTGTACTCCGGAAGCACGCTGCTTGATGCATAGAGACACAGAAATTCCTGGAGGCTGGAGCATCCCCCTACATATCCGCCGATCTCCTGGTAATCTTTTATGGTCTTGATCTCCTCGGTCTCCATATTACACAGGTAAATCCCTTTATACCGTTCACTCAAAGCTCTGATGACAGCATCCGACTCCTGCTCTGCCCTAATGGTATCCGTAATATTCTGGTGGTAGCCCCTCAGCCGGACCCCGTCTTCGTAGCTGTCATCCCGCACACCGCCGCAGCGGACATATATCCTGCCCCATTTGGGATGTTTCCAAGGATACTGCACCTCCGCGCGCCTGTGTCTCATCATCTGTTCCACGCCCTTCTCCACCTGAGGGTAATACTCAGGGATGATCCTGTCATACCAGGCCCTGTAGCATACCTCCGGTTCCGGCTCTTCCTCCAGCCCAAGCAGTCCCAGCATGGCCTTGTCAGCATACATTCTGGGCTCTTTCCCCTCTTCTATCTCTATGATCCAGAGTCCTGTCTGTGCCTGCTGAAGAACCTCCTGTATCATCGTTATATCCCCGAAGTGTTCTAACATAACTGTATCCCTTTCTCTCATTACCGCTCATTGCGTCCCCTGATATATGGGTACAGTATACTACAAAATATTTCCTATTACTATCCTGGAACTGTGTTTTTTTCTCCTATTCCTGCATAGAATACTGGTTGAATACGAATAATAAGGCTGGTCGAACCATGTCAAAACTTTCCATCCTGGTCAACCGGGAGCACCTCCTGTCCCAAAACTACATTCCCCAAAACCTGACAGAACCTGCCATCCCCTTCTCAGCACCTCCGGGCGATGCCAAAAGGCTCCTGGTCAGGGATGCGGCGGCCGCCGCAGAGGAACTGTTTCACCGTGCCCAAAAGGAGGGGTTACACCTGTGGGGCGTCTCAGGCTACCGCCCTTACACCCGCCAAAGAGAGCTGTACGAGGCAGCCCTCGTAAAGAGAGAGAAGCTCTTAAAGAAAACCGGAGACGCGCCCATGACTGCCGTGGCTCCTCCCGGAAGCAGCGAACACCAGACCGGCCTGGCTCTGGATGTCTCCTGTCCCTCTGAGAACTATGAGCTGGAAGAGACCTTCGCCCTCACACCAGAGGGAAAATGGCTCAGCACCTATGCCTCCCACTATGGATTTATCCTTCGCTATCCCAGAGGTAAGGAATCCATCACCGGATTCCCCTACGAACCATGGCACATCCGTTATGTGGGGGAACCCCTTGCTCCCTACCTGTCCCTCACCGGCCTGACACTGGAAGAATACTACTTGTTATAATTAGACGAAAATACACGAAATAATCCGGCAAAATGCCAGTGTATCCTTGCATTTTGCACAAAAAGTGCTATAATATCACCAAGGCTGACGCAATCCCGGAGAACAGACAGATTTTAAGGGAAGGCAGACAGATAAAGCTATTGCAAAGGAGCACTATAGTATGAGAGCTTTGAATTTAACATTACTCACTGATTTATATGAGCTGACCATGATGCAGGGTTATTTTAAAAACCCTACTGACCAGGTAGTCGTTTTCGATGCCTTTTACCGAAAAAATCCGTGTGACGGAGGATACGCCATTGCTGCCGGACTTGAACAGATTATCGAATATATTCGTGACCTCCACTTTTCCCCGGATGACATTGACTATCTGAAAACTCTGAACATTTTCGACACAGATTTTCTGGAATACCTGCGGGGCTTCCATTTTACCGGGGATATCTATGCCATTCCTGAGGGAACCATCATATTCCCAAGAGAACCGCTGGTGAAGGTGATCGCCCCTGTTATGGAAGCCCAGCTTATTGAGACAGCTCTGCTGAATATCCTGAACCACCAGAGCTTGATCGCTACAAAAGCCTCCCGGGTAGTGTATGCAGCCCAGGGAGACGGCATCATGGAATTCGGCCTGAGGCGCGCCCAAGGCCCGGATGCAGGTATCTACGGAGCCAGGGCAGCCATGATCGGCGGCTGTGTGGGAACCTCCAATGTTCTCACCGGTCAGATGTTCCATGTGCCTGTAAAAGGCACCCACGCCCACAGTTGGATCATGAGTTTCCCTGATGAATACACTGCATTTAAGGCATATGCCAACCAGTACCCCAATGCCTGCATCCTTCTGGTGGATACTTATGACGTGCTGGATTCCGGCGTCCCCAATGCCATCCGCGTCTTCAAAGAAATGCAGGCGGAGGGTATTGAGCTGAAAGGGTACGGCATCCGCATTGACAGCGGTGACCTGGCTTACCTCTCCAAGCAGGCGTATAAAATGCTGGCGGAGGCGGGCTTTGAGGACGCTATCATCTCTGCCTCCAGCGATCTGGACGAGTACCTGATCGACAGCCTGAAGGCACAGGGTGCCAAGATCAATTCCTGGGGTGTAGGCACCAACCTGATCACATCCAACGGCCATCCGGCCTTTGGCGGTGTGTACAAGCTGGCCGCTATCAAGGAACGGGATGATGAGGACTTTGTACCCAAGATCAAGCTCTCTGAGAATGTGGAAAAGGTAACGAACCCCGGAAACAAAACGGTTTACAGGATATATGACAAGGCCACAGGAAAAATCCGGGCGGATTTGATCTGTCTGGCTGATGAGACTTTTGATACAGATAGGGATATGATCATCTTCGACCCCATGGCCACCTGGAAGAAGACCAAGATAGCCGGGGGCACCTATGCCCTTCGTGAGCTTCTTGTTCCTGTATTCCTGAAGGGAGAATGTGTCTACACTTCCCCGTCCGTAATGGAGATCCGTGATATATGTGCCAAGGAAAAAGAAACACTCTGGAGTGAGACTATGCGTCTGGTAAATCCCCAGGAGGTTTACGTGGACTTATCTGACAAGCTGTACGCCATTAAGTCAAGACTTCTGGAAGAGATGGGCGAAGCTGCCATCGAATAAACCGGTAACAAATCAAATAAACCGATTATGACTATACATGAATAATGCGCCTGTCCCCGAACCTGATCTTCAGATTCCGGGCAGGCGCATTATTTTTTTATTTCTCCTACTGTTCCATCTGGCGTCCCAGAAATCCGGCAGCCGCCTGGGCAAGCTTAAGCTCTGTCTCAGTAAATGTCTTACCACCCTCTCTTCCAAGCAGGATCACCACCCCGATGCTGTCACCAGCGCATGTGATGGTGCAGTACGCCTGTGAGCTGTACTCATAGCGGTCATCCTCCACCACTTTCAGGAATCCTTTTTCTGTGACAACATCATTTCCCCTGTCAGCGATCACATCCTCCAGTTCAGAGTGTATCCTTTTTCCCATATATTCTTTGGAGCCGCTTCCGGCAGCAGCGATCACCTGATCGTGGTCACAGATACAAACCATACACCCTGCTACCTGAGCCAGGCTCTCTGCATATTCCTTTGCAAAATTCCCAAGCTCTCCAATGGGAGAATATTTTTTCAGGATGATCTCTCCTTCCCGGTCTGTAAAAATCTCCAGCGGGTCGCTTTCTCTGATACGCAGCGTTCTTCTGATCTCCTTTGGAATTACCACACGCCCTAAATCGTCAATTCTCCTGACTATACCTGTAGCTTTCATAAAAAAATTTCCTCCATTTTACATTATGACATTTATCTTCTTTAACTTCACCTTCGTCTGAACGAATGGTAACTTTGGCAGTTAAATGTAGTATTTGTAAAATAGAGGAAACTATACATTTTTTGTTATTTATAAATTATGCTGTCTTTGCTTTCATTCCCAGGATTTCTTTCAGGTCAGCCGCAGCGGTGAGTGAACCTAGCAAGATCACGATTCCGCAGATAACGCTTTTCACATCCGGCATCTGACCCAGGAATATCAGTGCCAGTACAATTGACCATGCGGAGTATGTAATGTCAAGAGCCATACCTCTGGCAGCTCCCAAAGTGTTAATGGCTTTATAATAGCACAGATAAGACGCTGTTCCGAAGAACGCGGATATCAGGATGATAGCCGTAGTCTTTGATAATACAATGTCTGCTGTAAATCCCCAGCCTTTAATCACAGTGAGGATCACTGCGCCGTAGAAGATAGCACTTGTCATCTGGCGGATCATCAGGGCATGTTCATTATTCACATTGGGGTCCTTCATGCCGTAAGCACAGATGACCACCTCAACAGCCCATCCCACAACACAGAGGAGAGCACACGCAAATCCCAGCCCGAAATTGCTGATCTGACTTCCTCCCGGTGTATATCCCAGAGCCACCATACCGCCGATACTCACAATGAATCCCATGATCTGAATAGGTTTCATTCTCTCTTTCAGGAAAATATAGGACAGCACTGCCCCCAGCGCCGGAAACATGGCGGAGATCATAGCCGTGTAGGTTGCTCCCAGATATTTAATGGCAAACACATAGCCGGTCATTCCAATAGGGCCGCCAAACAGCGCACCCAGGATAATAAATTTACCGCTCCTGGTCTTAAGTGCCCGCACAACATTTTTCATCTGTTTTCTGATACCCATGTAGAACAGCATCCAGACCGCAGAACAAAAATCATGCAGAAAGGTACTCACAAAAGGTGCCAGAAAAATAGCCTGTTGTGTACTCACAAAAGGTGTCATAGCAAGGGCGATTCCCAAAATAATAGTATCTGCCGCCCAAAAGATACCTGCTGCCAAACCTGTAATCATCTTATACTCTCCATTCTTCTCAAATCATACGCCCAAATGCCCTGTCTGCTGCCGATTGATCCCAGAGTGTTTTCCCCTCTAAGACCGGCAGCTTCCCTGCATGGCATATCTGACGATACTTTTTGCTGCGTAATCATACTGGTAAGCACCGCCCGGCGCCAGAAACTGTATGCCGGATACGGAACCGTCTCCATTTTTCGCCGGATTGATACCGTGGATATCACCTTCCCTGCATCCCAGGGTTTCAGAGATAGATTCCATGATATAAGATCCGGAGTGTTCCTTATATGCCGCGTCAAATTCCCTCAGTTCCTCCAGGGAATCAAACTCATAAATGTGGCTGCCGTCACATTTTTTTAGCTTCATGGGAAGTCTCTCTATGTTCTCCAGATAAATATTTTCCCACATCTTATCAGCCGTCTCCGGTTTTCCGTATGCCTCGTTGAGAATGTCCAGAAACTGCCGGGTATATTCCTCTGTCCAGAAGGCCGGCCCGTTCATGTACCAGGAATCCCTGCCGCCGATCTCCACTGAGGTGATAATACCCTCCTCATCCTCCTGCATACACCACTCATTTGTCTCCCCTTCTGCATACAGAGCGGAATAGAAGCTTCCTTCCACATTCTTCTCAAAGGGGTTTACATTAAAGTAATTATCTGCACAACATATATAAGTATTTTTTAAATATTCCCTGACTGCATAGATGGAGCTGTGATTATTCTTCTGGTTATACTCCGCGTTATAGACCAGAACAACACCCAGCTTTTTTTTCAGATACTCGAACATTTCAGCCTTATAGCCGGTCACTACGATGACCTGGTCAATACCCGCCTCACGGAGCTGGCGGATCTGGCGCTCGATCAGTATCTCGCCTCTGACAGGTATCAGCGCCTTAGGCATCTCATATGAAATAGGTGCAAATCTGCTGGACAGTCCTGCTGCCAGGATCACCGCGTTATCTGCCTGATAAGACATATCACTGTTCTCCTTCCAACCCTTGTTTTACATACTTATAGAATTCTTTTGCATATCCGTACTGTCTCAGAGAGTATTCCCCGAATTCCACACCTTCATGTCTTTTGAATTCACACCAGTTGCTCCACAGGAAACCGCAGACTGCCACATACGCGTAGATTTTAAGCCTTACCGCTCTGCTGCAGCCCTCGGTATAATAGGCATCTATCAGCTCGTCCACCTTATCCTTCTCATACATGGAATAGATGGCAAACATGGCAATATCCACATCTGAATCCTGCATACCGGCATATTCCCAGTCTATCAGTGTGATCTTCTCATTATCGCCCTCACCCTGGATCAGGAAGTTATCCTGGTTGGCATCAATATGGCAGAGTGTCCAGTTTTTCGGCTGTGCATCTATGAATGCCTTCAATTCATAGACCTTATCCTTTGTCTTCAGATAATCCCGATAGCAGGACGGCTCACCGTTCCACAGCCTTTCATAGAACTCCATCCGCTCAAAGATGTCAAAGGTATGTCCCGCTGTAAGATCTTTTTTATGGAAGTCTCTCAGAACCTTCATACATTTTTTTACATCCTCAGAGTTTTCCCCGTCACAGCATCTGGCATTCTCCAAATACTCTGTGAGCTTGCATCCGCTCTCCGGATCAAAATACCGTATGGTATCGCTTATCTTCAGATCTTTTATGATCTGATACACCTCATACTCCTGTCTGCGGTTGATGAGCTGCTCTGTTCCCTCCCCCGGAATCCTCATAATGTAGCTTTTATCCCGGCAGGCAAACTTGAAGGAACGGTTTGTCATCCCTTTTTTCAAAACCTCGATCTGCACGATCTCTTTCAATTGGCAGTCAAGGGCCTCCGCGATTATGAGCAGGATTTGAGAATTGAGCTGTTTTGATCCCTCGTCCAATTCTCTGAGCTGTTCATATGTATTGATCTCATACACTTCCCTGGCCGGTACCACCCTGGCGGAGACTGTCATTTTCTCCTTCTCCATAAGTGCCTCCTCCCAGAATGCATTGCCGAAGGATTTTTTTCCGGTCAGCTCCCGGATCCTGTCCCTAAGCTTCTCCGCGTCCTGCTCCAATATATAGGAAATGCCTATCATGCCGTTTCCGCTCTTCTCTGCGTCCACAGCTACCAGCTCCAGCTTCCTGTTCACACGGACATCACTCTCGTCATCTACCATATCAGTAACCATGTACCAGGAATACAGCTCTCTTTCGGAAAACGGATTAAAGCTGCACCACACATCACAGGGAACAATATAGGTATTGGATATCTTATCTGCTGCCAGCTTCAGGGAGTGGAGGTTGTTCTTCTCACCATACTCCCGGTTGACGATCAGATTAACACCGTACTCATCTATCAGGTATTCATACTGCTCTTTCATAAATCCCACAATAATATCAATCTGCTGTATGCCCGCCTCGTGAAGCTGCCTGATAAGGCGTTCCACAAGAGGCTCCCCGTTGACTTCTATAAGCCCTTTGGGAATCTCGCGGTTAATGGGAACCATGCGCAGTCCGTATCCCGCTGCCAGGATAATGGCGTTCTTGGGCTTTTTCTGCTGTATCTCTTCCAGGGCCTTGTCTGTCCATGCATAGTCTTTGTCCAGATATCCCTGGCGCACCAGCGCTGCCAGAGACTGATTGACTTTGCCCAGTGAATATCCTGTACTCTCGGAAAGTATTCTCTGGCTGTGATATCCCTTATCTATAATTGCGTTCATAACGTCGTATTCTTGTATATTCATGTAATCTTATTTTCTCCTTTTCATGAACATTGTAGTTTTATATTACCTCCCCTTTGTGATCTTGTCAAGATTTTTCTTCTCCAAACAAAAAAAACGTCAGACCGGAGCACTGATAGGATACCTCTTTAACAGACAAAGTAAATAACCAAAATCTGCTTAAGAAGTATCCTATCAAACACCATATCTGACAGGCATTTTCTCTTATTTTACCTCTATCCGGACTGTTACAGATCCAGATTGGCATAAAATTCTTTTATTTTCTCCTCCTGGTAGGTTCCGGCAAATGTTCCCTCCAGAAAACGTTTCAGACCCTCTGCTGCAAATTCTTCCCAGGACTCTGTCTCCTGGTACGCCAGAACCGGGTAGAACAAAGCTTCTGCGCTCTCCGCTGCCATCTTATCTGCAGGGGCATCACCGATCATGAGCACATGGTCCTTTTCATAACCGTGTTCTGTCAGAGACCGAAGGCACATCTCCTTGGTGCCTGACTCCTGAGAGAGAAGCAGATCCGCGTATTCCATGAGACCGCTGTCCTCCCACTCCCTGCGGATCTCCTGACCGTTGGAGGCTGTGACGATCACCACATCTGCCTTTCCCTTTATGAGTTTTAAGGCTTCCTCAACGCCTTCAAAGGGTGACTTCCTGCTGTTGGAGATCATCACAATAGAATCGTTGACCAGCCTTGACCACTCCAGCGCTTTCTTCATACAGTTGCAGCCGGTTCTCTCATAAGCCTCTCTGAGACTCTCTTCAGACAGCTCATCTGTTGTCTGAACCCAGTAGATCAGCTCATCCAGGCCGTCCACTCTGGCGTAATTCTCATTGATCTCCACCAGTATCTTGGCCAGCCCTTTGAAACGGTTGATACCGCGGCTTCTGCTCAGCAGGTTGATCTTCCTCCAAAGCCGCACAATATCGTCCCTGTATTCCCCCAAATCCCATTCGTGTACCAGGCACGGCGCAAAACAGCGCATATGTTTTACATCCATGGTATCCATAGCACAGCCGTCAGAATCGATACATATTAAAAAGTCCCTGGACTTTTCAAAATCTTTTGCTACATTTTTCATTCTCCTGCCCTCCGTTTTGCAACATATTCATTATATCCGATTGATAACTGTTCAGTAGCTTGACAGTTACGGGCAAAAATCCATATAAAACCGCCTGCTGTGATGAGATTTTCGCCTGCCCGCTGAACACTTTCTCACAGTCAGCGCAGAAAATGCGCAGACCTGCCGAATAGTTAATCCTATTATACTATTTTCTTTTTCATGCCGCAATAAACATACTTCCGGCACTTTGCAGAAATATTTAAGTTGTTACTGTTCACTCTGACCAGCAACACGCATCACGGTGTACAGTTCCGCTCTTTAGGATAGTTCATTTTGGTGCCGGTCTACTTGGAATTTTGCTGTACATCGCGCAGACTCCTCTTTTTTGCTAGGAATTTCACCAAAAAAATGTTATACTGTTGCAAGAAAATACCGTTATGCAAAGGAGAACAAGATATGTCAGAATACAATTTTGACGAATATATTGACCGGTCCCAGACTAATTCCATAAAACACGCATTTAAAAAAGAATATCATGTGCCTGAGGATGTGATTCCCCTCTGGGTAGCTGACATGGATTTCCGCTCCCCCAGGGAAGTCTGCCAGGTGATCGCAGAGGCGGGGAAATTCGGCATATTTGGTTACGCCGGTGTACATGAAGATTATTTTGAAGCCATCCACTCCTGGATGCTGAAACGCCACGGATGGGATGTGAAAGAAGAATGGATGGTACGCATTCCCGGGGTTGTCTGTGCCATCGCCACGGCTGTGCGCGCTCTGACAGAAAAAGGGGACAGTGTGATGATCATGCAGCCCGTGTATCATCCCTTCAAGAACGTGCTGACTGCCAACAATAGAAACGTAGTAAAGCACTGTCTGAAAACAGGGGATGACGGCCGCTTCCATATAGATTTTCAGGAAATGGAACGACAGATCGAGACAGAAAAAGTAAAAATGCTGGTTCTCTGTACTCCGCACAATCCGGGCGGCCGTATCTGGAGTAAGGAAGAGCTTGAAAAGACTGCTGACATCTGTCTCCGCCATCAGGTCTATGTGGTTGCAGATGAAATCCATCACGACTTTATCCTTCCGGGCCATACGTTTACAGAATGGTCTTCCATCAGCGAGGAGATGAACCAGCGCAGCATTATCTGCACTGCCCCGAGCAAAACCTTTAATATTGCAGGCCTTGGGCTGTCCAACATCTTCATACCAAACCCGGATATCAAAAAAGCCGTGGAACAGGAAATCTCAAGAGCCAGCATTGAGGCCAGCAACGTCATCGCTCTTGATGCCTGCAAAGCTGCCTATACCTACGGCGAAAACTGGCTGGATGAACTGTTGGAATATCTGGATGGTAATGTCGCCCTTGTCCGCAGTTTTCTGAAAGAGAATCTGCCTCAGGTCAGGCTCATGGAGCCGGACGGCACCTATTTGGTCTGGCTGGATTTCTCGGCTCTGGGACTGGACAGTGATGCTCTGGATGACTTCCTTATCCAAAAGGCCAAAGTATGGCTGAATAAGGGAACCATGTTCGGAGACGGAGGGGAATGCTGCTTCCGGATGAATCTGGGAAGCCCCCGCCATGTGATCTTAAAGGCACTGGAACAGATAAAAGGAGCTGTTGACACACTCCTTATAAAATAAAAAACAGACAGTTCCGCCAGAATCTATCTTCTCTCTGGCGGAGCTGCCTTTTCAAAACCTTAAACACTTTCTGTAGCTGCCTGTCCTGTCTGCCCTTATACATCTTTTTCCTGCTGCCGTCCCCGGCTCATCTGTCTGGCATTTCGGAACAGTTCTATGTCTTCCCTTGTAACTTTAATATTTGTAATATAATTCTTTCCCTGGGGTGTGGTCACACTGACCTCCACTACAGTTCCCTCCTGAAGGGCATCCGCAGATACGGATTCCAGAAATCCCCGGACTTTCGGATGACGCTTTTCAAATTGTGTCATAGCAGTTCTGGCCTGCATCATTTTTATCGGATTGAATCCCATGCTGTATCTCTCCTTTTCCCTGTCATTATATCACAGATTTTCAGATAATAAAGGGGATTCCCCGGCTTCTCCGTATTTTCTTCAAAATAATCGCGCCGGCATAACCAGACCGCTGATTATGTTCTGCATTGCAGCCACTTGTTCCGGCTGCGTCTCATTTTGGACATTAATGCATTTTTCAAATTCTTTGATAGGCATAGGTTTAAAATAGACAAATCCCTGGATCAGATCACAACCTGTCCCCTTCAAAAATTCCACCTGCTCCTGTTTCTCAATACCTTCCGCTACCACCTTGATATCCAATTCCTTTGCCATAGTGATAATGCTTCTGACTATGAGATTTTCTTTTTCTTTGTTATCACTGCCGCCGAAAAATGTGGCATCCAGCTTCAGCACGTCTATCTGGATATCCTTCAGCAGTCCAAGAGAAGAGTATCCCGATCCGAAATCATCCAGTGAACAGCCGAATCCGCTGTTATGCAGATCCTCGATGACTTTCAGCATATACTTCTGATTTTCAAAAGCTACGGACTCCGTAAATTCTATTTCCAGAATGCCGTCCGGCACCTGATATTGTTCCTTGATCTCCCTATATTCCTTTACAAAATCAGGATTATAGAACTGCAGCTTTGACACATTGACCGAGACTGGTACTATGGACAGACCTGCTCTTATCCTGTTATGTATCCATATGCATACTCTTTCAAATACATATTTATCCAGCTTTCCGATCACATGGTTTTTCTCCATGATAGGGATAAAGATTCCCGGAGACAGCATCCCGCCGTCCGGCAGCCGCCAGCGTACCAGGGCTTCTGCCCCTGCTATCTTTCCATTTGCCAGTGACACTTTAGGCTGCAGATATACTACAAATTCTCCCTTATCCATTGCGGTGTCAATCCTGTCCCTGATCCTGTTTTCTTCAATCATCTTTTTCCTGATGCTCTCATTATAAAAAGCATAGTGACGATTGGGGTTATTTTTGACTGTTTTCTGTGCAAAATTAGCCCTGTCGATCAGTCCGCCCACGTCCAGGCGCTCGATCACATCCTCAATACAGCAGATGCCGCAGACAACTGTCACCATATGTCTGCCGGACAGCCTTCCCCCAGACCGGAAAAATTTCCTGTCCACTTCCTTCTGCCTTGCCAGCAGTTCTTCTTTTTGCTCATAACACCGCAGGGCTGTAAAACGGTCGGCCACGCTCCTGCCGAACACCTCATTCTCTCTGGTATCTTTCAGCATAATAGACGCATAATTCTTTAGTATCTCATCACCATATGCATATCCGAAAACATCATTGATATATTTAAAGTTCTCAATGTCAATGTAAAGCACTGCGAATTTCTTGTCCTGGTTATGTGCCAGTATATCTGATGCTTCTTTTTTAAATTCAGCCTCATTATAGGCGCCTGTCAGCTTATCCCTGCTGGCAATGTCCTTGAGCACTGTATTCTTTTTCTTTAGATCAAAAAAGCTCTTTATATAATAGACAAGCAGAATAAGGCATATAACCGACACCGCTGAAATGAACATCCCCAACTGGGATGACCGGTAAGAAGAATATCTTTCAAGCGAAAATACAGTATCATTTGCGATTTTAAAAAGTATCTCACTCTCACTCAGCAGCTCTTCTTTGCCTCTTCCCTCTCTAACTTCCTGTATCTTATCAAGAACTATATTCCACTGTATATCCAGCAGCTCCAGATTCCCATTGTATTCCTCTGACCGTGTCAGTACCAGTCCGTATTTACCTTCTCCTGTCCTTAATTCCCTCAGAATGGAATCCACGTAATCTATCAGCTCATCTTGTTCTACCCCGTTCATTTCCAGCTTAACAAGTCTCTGGGATGCCCCTCTGACAATCCCCACATAGTTGATCAATGTCCCGTAATTACTGATATTATGGATCATTTTCACTGAAATACCGCTGATGATCAACAGGCACAGAAATAAAATCGGAAAAAATATCCGCATATATTTTTTCATCTGCATCCTCCCAGGTGATATTTACATAATATCTGACTATTTGCTGAATTTTTCCGTTCCTGCATCAGCATTTTAACCATAACATACCTTATCCTCTGCATTTCATTTTAACATTTTAGACAATGAAAAGCAAACCTTAGTTTCTTATAAAACGTTGAATTTACGGGGGTTCAGCCCATTTTCATCCGGTGGACTGCGTATACTTTTGAGACTATTCTTGCCATATGGGGGATATACGATTTGTTTTAATGGAAAATCAGATTTTACAAGAAATTTAAACAGAAAATCAACCTACGAGCTGAAATTTCATCTACAAAATTATTCCGCCTAAAATAGAAGTGGGTGCTGCCAAACAGCAGCACCCAGGGTATTTGATACCTGTCTTAATAATAAATCAGAATCCTCCGGCATTTATCAATGCCTTCTGTCATCTATTTATACATTTTCATGTAATCGCCGTGTGCGTCAATAAGCTCGTCACACATTTTTACAATGTCATCAATGCTCAGTTCTGCGCCTGTATGCGGATCCATCATGGCAGCCTGATAGATGTACTCTTTCTTCTTGGTTGCCGCTGCTTCGATGGTCAGTAACTGTACATTAATGTTACTCATGTTCATAGCTGCAAGCTGTACCGGAAGTCTTCCGACTCTGCAGGGATTGACACCTGTTCCGTCAACCAGGCAGGGAACTTCCACACAGGCGTCTGCCGGAAGGTTCTCGATAGAACCGTTGTTGATCACATTGCCGCCGATTTTGTACGGCTGGTTGGTAACGATTGATTCCATAATATAGGAAGCGTACTCTTTGCTCCTGTCATGAGTGATCTTTCCGTCTTTGAGGATGCTGTTTCTCTCCTCTTCCCATCCTTTGATCTGTTCAATACATCTTCTTGGGTACTCATCCAGCGGAATGTTGAATTTCTCGATCAGCTCCGGATATCTGGATTTGATGAAGAACGGGTTGTATTCCGCATTGTGCTCACTAGACTCTGTGCAGTAGTATCCCAGATGTTTGATATACTCAAAACGAACCATGTCGTCATGTTTCTGTGACGCATTCATCTCTGCGGCTCTTCTGCGGATCTCCGGATACAGATCATTGCCGTCCTTATCCTTGATGTCCAGCAGCCATGCCATATGGTTGATACCTGCAATCGTCTCCACACGGCCTTCCAGCTTGTCTTTCATATCCAGTTTCTCCAGCAGCTTCTCGGAGCAAACCTGGACACTGTGGCACAGGCCTACGGTCTTAACATCTGTGTAGCGCTGCATATAGCCGGACAGAATGCCCATGGGATTGGTATAATTTAAAAAAAGCGCGTCCGGGCAGACTTCCTCCATATCTCTTGCAAAGCCTTCCAGCACCGGAATGGTACGAAGTCCTCTCATGATACCGCCGATTCCCAGTGTATCCGCGATAGTCTGGCGAAGACCGAATTTCTTCGGAATCTCAAAGTCTGTAATGGTGCAGGGGTCATATCCTCCCACCTGGATGGCATCTACAACAAATGTTGCATTTCTCAGTGCATCTTTTCTGTTCTCCACACCCAGATATGTCTTGATGCGGGCACGTCCCTCATTTACATTTTTGTTGATTGCATTGAGGATGATCTCGGAATCCTCCAGGCGCTTCCTGTCAATATCATATAACGCGATCTCACTGTCACACAGCGCCGGACTGCACATACAGTCACCAAGTACATTTCTTGCAAATACAGTGCTTCCCGCACCCATAAAAGTGATTTTTGCCATTTTATCATTTCCTCCCGTTTTTGTTGTTTTCTGATGGTTCTTATTATATAATCAGAACAGAAAATATTCTATCTTATTTGTTTCTTAATATTGTAAAAATGTTGCATAACGGTAACCGTCACACACAAAGGAGCGAACACAATGAATGCAAAGCCATCGGGCACCCTGTCCATCTATTTCTGCGGCACTGAGCCATGTACTCCGGGGCACGCCTTCGGCCCTGCCATCCGCCCCCACTATCTGATCCATGTGGTGCTGGATGGAAAAGGTGTCTATAAAAGAAACGGGGAAACGTACCATCTGAAGGCAGGGGATGCGTTCCTCATATCTCCCATGGAGTCCACCTACTACCAGGCTGATACAAAAGAGCCGTGGCGGTACGCCTGGGTGGGCTTTGACGGCATGAGTGTGGAGGATATTCTGGACAGAACTTGTTTCCAGAACTCCTGCGTATACTTTTGCCGGAACGACCAGGAAAAAAAGGAGGCTGTCATATCCCGGATACTGGAACTGCTTGATGCTTTTCTCTCCTCCGGGCAGAACAGCCTGACTCTGATAGGACACTTTTTTGAATTTCTCGGCACCATGCAGGAGCAGGAACCTACCAGCCGGGAAGATTATCCCCGCCAGTATCTGGCCAGGGCCAGGGCGTATATGAACAATAACTACAGCTATAATATACGCATATCTGACATTGCCTCTTATATTGGCGTTGACCGCTCTTATCTGTACCGCATTTTCATGGAGGAGGAACACATATCACCAAAACAATATCTCATGCGCCTGCGGCTGCAGACGGCTGCAAGTATGCTCCGCTCCCCCCAGTATACAATAACGGAAATTGCCTATTCCTGCGGATTCAGGGACGCGGCTGCCTTTTGCAGCCAGTTTCGCAGAACCATGGGGTATACCCCCAGCCAGTTCAGGGGATATCTGAAAGAGGAGACCAAGCACAAACCGTATCCACTTGATGACATGAGTCTGCCGGATGATGAACACCTTTAAACACTTAGCCTTACATCTGATTTAAAATCCGGTATTTCTGAATTCCTTTGGGGATATTCCGGCTTTTTCCGTAAAAAATCTTGTAAATACTGCATGTTCCGAAAAACCCAGCTCTCCTGAAATCTCATTTATATTCATGGCGGAGGAAAGAAGGTAGTCCTTCGCCTTCTCAAAAAGCATATTCCTCTGCAGGAAAATAGGGGATATTCCGAAATACTCCTTGAACTTGTTGGAAATATACGTAGGATTCATATGATATTTTTCCGCCAGTGTTTTCAGATTCATACCGGCAGTGGGCATCCTGGATATATCATCAAAGATATCCATAAAAACCTCCGGGATATCCGGGGCAGGCTGTGTCTTCTCGGATTTTAAAAAGCTGTCAAAGATACATGCCAGAACCTCCAGCGCCTTAGCATTTTTATATATCATATCAGCGATTGTCTTTTCATTCTGTATGGCTTCCATATAGTCAAAAAATTTCTGTTCAAACTCGTTACTGTTTTCCATATGTACTTTATACGGGAGCTTTACAAAACTCAGCACATCTATGTTATAGGCTGTCCTAAAGTTAAAATGCCACCACAAAAACTCGGTCTCCTCTTTTGATGTCTTGACATGGTCATGTTTTATATTCGGCGGCACAAAAATAGCATCTCCGCCTCTGCACTGGTACTCTTTGCCCTGAATGCGCAGAAGCGCCTCCCCTCTTTTCAGATAAGACATCACGCAGAAGGGCATCCGTCTGTCCAACTGCACCATCTCTGTTCTGGTCTGATAATCATACTCTACAATATCCAGAACCGCCCGCTGGATCAAAGGTTTTAAACGATCACTCATGCTGTCTCCTTTCCCTGCGCCCGAACTGTAAGCTCGAGGCCGCGATTCCCTTTGAGAGATCTAATCCAATCGCCAAAGCTTATCCAGACTTACTGCTCCTTAAACACAACTCCCATCTTCACACTCTCCTGTGGATTCTCCACAATATAGTGCAGATAACTCTCATCGCAGGTATCGAAATCCACCACCGGAGCAACAATATTTTCACAGGAGAACATGCCTTTGCACAGCATATTCCAGGCCTCCCTGCAAATCCGGTCAAAACTCCATCTGGGATAGTCGTTGTTTGGTTCACTGCACGCCCGTGAAAAGTAGAAATGGCATTGGTTAAAATGACCCTCATATCCCAGATTAATAGGTATATGACATTCTCCCAGCCAGCCTACCATGGCAAAATTCCCTCCATATGCAAGGGCGCGGATTCCCTGCTCCACTGCCTTATAGTTCCCGCTTGTCTCAATCACAACATCCATACCGATTCCATCCGTCTTATCCCTGAGGATCAGCCCAAAATCCTCTTTTGTGGGATCAAAGGCCATATCCGCTCCGTTCTCCAGCGCGGTCCTGCGTCTTCTCTCTATAGGGTCTGATACCACCACAAGGGAGGCCCCTGCCGCTTTTGCAGCCTGGGCTGCCATCAGGCCAATGGCACCAAGACCGGATATCAGCACCTTATCCCCCATACGCACATGCCCGTCCCGGATTCCTCCCAGGGCAAACTGCAGCGGATCATAGCAGACTGCTTCCTTCCAAGTCATAGTGTCAGGCATGACCAGAACCTCTTCCGCCTTCACCGTATGGGTATTTTTCAGATTTCCATACCCGGCAACTCTCTGCCCTATTTCCAGTCCTTCCACCCCTTCGCCTATTTGGGTGATTCTTCCCACCCACATATTTCCCAGGCCGGACTTTCCATCATACACCAGAGCTTCCTCTCTGGGTCTGAAAATGTGGGTACTCTCATCATAATAGACTCCTGCAAAAGGGTCTTTCTCATATCCGTGCAGTTCGGTGCCGTGCTTTGGGGCACCGTACTCTGACACTGCTCTCACATAACCTGCCTGAAGAGGTTTCTCCTCATATTCTTCCAAAACCGGTTTTCCGTTGATTCCCAGCAATAATTGTTTCATAACCTCAGTTCTCCTTTATTTGTAATAAATTTTAAGCCTATTGCAGCCATTCTGTGCCCTCACGGTTCTGTGCAAAAATCCATACAGAATGGCCATTTGCCATGCCTTCTTGCCTGGCCGCCAAACATTTCTTCCAAAGGGGCTTTTTTACGGTCAGCACTGTAAATGCGCAGAGCCGCCGAATCGTTACACCCTATAATCCTTTACTTATGTAAACCTATTTTCACGCCGTCCATACCTGCGGACTCCACTACAGTTTCCACGTAGCAAAGGCTTTTATACCCCTCTTTGATATCACATATGGTCTGCCTCTTCTCCTTTACGCACTCCAGGAATTCTTTGACCTCATCCAGATACGCATCCTTCTGGGAATCTATGATTTCCGTCCTGATCTCACTTTCCCCTGTATAGGTAAAAACTGCATGATTAAAATCACGGAACTCGGCAGTGACTTTTTCATATACCACCTTGAAGCTTCCCACCCATTCTCCCGGGATTTCACAGTTATTTGCCGTGATCGCAGCCACTGCGCCATTGGTAAATCCGGCAAAAGAGGCGCTCACATCTTCCACTGTATAGTTATGGATATGGTTATGACATACATTTCCCATAACACCGGCCGCGAATTTTGGCTCTCCCATGAGATAACGGCACAGATCATAGACATGGATAGCCTGCTCATAAATCTGGCCGCCGCACAGATCAACGTTTATCCACCAGGGTGTATGCAGGGAATTGCAGGAATAGTGCCCGTGGAACAACACCGGCCGCCCGGCCTCCCCGGATGTGATAAGCTCTTTCATTTTCCGCACCGCAGTGCCCTGCCTCATGTGAAATCCTACTCTGGTAATGATTCCGTTCTCTTCCGCGCTCTTTACCATTCTGCGGCCGGTATCTGTGTTCAGAGCAATGGGCTTCTCAATAAAAATATGCTTGCCCCTCTCAGCAGCCCGCTCAAACTGATGGTCCTGGGCAAAAGGTGGAAGACAGATGAACAGCACATCAAAATCACCTTCATCCAACATTTCGTCAAAGTCCTCAAATTCCTGTACATCTCTCTGCTGTATGCCTTTCTTCTGTAACTCTTCCTTTTCTAACTCTTCCCTTTGTACTCCTTCCCTCTGTATCTCGTCGATGAAAGTCCTTCTGGCTGTCCGGCTTCTGTCACATACACAGGATACCAGCGCCCCTGATTCCAACAGTCTCTTTGCGTGGCTCTTTCCCATGTTTCCGGCTCCAAGTATTGCCGCTTTTATCTCCATAAATGTTTCCTCCTCTATCTTAAATTGTGAAGCACATCCTGCGAAAAGCAATTTTCAAACACACTCTAACCCTTTACCGCTCCTGCCGTAATGCCGTCAACAAAGCTTCTCTGAAAAATAGAATAGACAATAATGATCGGCACCGTACATATGGTCACACCCGCTGCGATCAGTGATGTGTTCATGGTGTACTCACCCTGGAAATACATAAGCCCCAGGGGAAGTGTCCTGTATTTATCGTCATACACCATCAGCATAGGCAGCAGATAATCATTCCAGGACCACATAAACTCGAAGATAAGCAGGGATGTAAGCGCCGGTTTTGTCAGCGGCAGCATTACATACAGCCACGTCTTCCACTTTCCTGCCCCGTCTATGGTTGCCGACTCTGCCAGTTCATCCGGCAGTTCCCTGAAAAAAGACCTCATCATAAAGCAGGCAAACGGCATGGACAGTCCAAAGTAAGGCAGTATCATAGCCTGCAGTGTATTGATCATGCCAAGCTGCTGTACGTTATAATAAAGGGGTATAATCATGGCATTGATCGGTATCATCATTCCTATCAGAATAAAATAAAAAATCTGGTTCCGCCCTTTCCATTTCAGCTTTCCAAAAGCATATCCCGCCATGGATGAAAATAACAGCACCACAAAAACCCTGGGCACAGCCACCAAAATACTGTTCTTCATATAACCGCCCATACGCCCTGTTGTCCATGCTTCCTTTATATACTGAAATGTCACGGAAGACGGAAACGCAAAGGGATCGTTTACAGAGGGATCAAACGGCTTTACTGCTGCCATCCACATCCAAAAGATAGGAAGCACGGAAATAAGCACAAATAAAATCAATATGGCGTGTGTCAGGAGACTGACCAGGTGCCGCCTGGCTGCTGCATGTTCACTCATATTTCCCCCTCCCTATATAGTCAAGTCTTTTTTCCTTGAAAATCAAGGATTTTTTAATGTTTCATCAATAAATATCTCAGAAGAAAGAACCATTGGAATGGACATTTCTCTGTATCTGGTACGAAAGTAGTGGATTTTGGGTGCACAAAATAAAACGTCTTCTCTTTTCGTTCTACATGGCCTTGTGTGTACCCATCCATCTACGGCAGCGAACCTCCCATGTCTACCAGGATCATCAGACCATTGCTGAGTCCTAACTTCTCTCGTCCCGCCTGTCCATAACCAGGGTGTCAGCTCAGCTCCTTTACAGGGTCATGCCCTCTGGTGAATATTCCTGCCGACTACTGGCTCCATTCTTTGTTTTTTTATTACTGACTTTTTCCTGCAACAGCACCTCTCGGTGGACGTTTTCCTGTTACATTCCATTTACTTGTTTCTTCCAGCTATCATGGCTGGCCTCAGCCTTCCATTCTTTCCTTTCAAAGGCTCAGACCGGCCATGATTCACTGTTTCTTTCTCTTTATGCTGCTGGCTGCATTTTAGGTCTTACAATGTCACTTAACATCTTCTGACCGTCATACTCTATGCCTTTTGTTAGTATTGTATAAAATATCCGGATCAGTTTACATGCCACCGCTATCACCGACTGCATCTTCTTCAGGGGATTCTTTTCCCTCGTCCTGTAATAACAATGGATCTCTTTAAATTCTTTATTTTTCCCAATCACCGATATCGCAGCTTCATACAGCGCATATCTCAAACGCTTTCTTCCCCTGTGGCTGATACGACTTTCTCCATTATGCTTTCCGGAGCTGTCTGCGACAATAGCATATCCTGCCAGTTTCTGCACCTGCTTTGGATTATCAAAACGTCCAATGTCTCCAACCTCTGCAATAAAGCAGCTTACCGTTTTTATTCCAATCCCATTGATCTCCATCAGCTTATCTATATAGGCAATCTCAGAAAGTGTTTCCTCTATCTCTTCCATAAGTTCATCCATACGATTCTTATATATTTCGTAGTCATTCAACAGGTTTCGGATCTCTTTCCTGGCACTTCTTGGTGCTTCCGTATTTCCGATGCTGTGCTCCGCTGCGGTTACCAGGGTCGTTGCCCTCTTTATCCCAGCGCCTTTCAGCCTTGCATCTCTCCATATCTTATTAACACCATCCACGCCAAGCTCTTTGATATCGCAGGGCAATGGTGCCTGTTTGATTACCATCAGTCCGCTTACTGCATCCGGATTCCTGTAAACGTCTTTGATCTCTGGAAAATAGATGCTGAACCAGCGGGCGATCCTGTTTTTGATTCTTGTAATCTCTTCCTGTGTCTGAATACGAAGGTTGGACAAATTTCTAATTTCTGCATAAATCCCGGTTGGAATATATGGATATGAAAATCTTCCTTCATTTACCAGACCTGCAATTGTTTTTGGATCTTTACGGTCATTCTTACTCGGATTATTGTCATCCAGTTCTTTAGACTTCTTGACATGATGCGGATTCACATGTACCGGCTTCATTCCCTGTTCCTGCAGGTACGCTCCAAGGTTCAGCCAGTAGTGACCGGTTGGTTCCATTCCCGGAATCACAGCTTCCATCCCATGTTTCTCTGCTATATCGTCCATCCAGTCTTTGAATGAGGAAAATCCAGCTTCATCGTTGCTGAAGGCAAACGGTTTCTTTGAGTACTCATAATTGCGCCAGCCGAAAGCTCTTGCATAATGGGTTTCACTTCCCACATCAATACCAACGATTAAAGTCTTTTCCGTAATAGATGCAATTTTTGCGTTCTGTGTGTTATAATTCATTTCAAGTACCTCACTGTTTAATAAGATTTTTTACTAACCGTCCAAAGTCAGTAATCTTATTTTACTCTGAGGTATTTTTTTCTCAACCTTCTTTCTCGGAATTCCTTATATTTGAATTATACAAGAAGCTCCTTTACTCTTTATCTGTCAGCTTCATGAAAATCCCGGAACAAACCGCGATTATCACAGCCAGAACTACCGCAAGTGCCGAACCATATCCGTAATCATTCATATTAAAAGCTGAATTATACATATATGTGGAGATGACCTCTGACGAGTGATAAGGCCCGCCTTTTGTCATAATATAAATCAGATCAAAAACCTTGAAGGAGCCTATCAGGGAATTAGACACCAGAAGCACAATGGTTCCCTTGATCAGCGGCACAATGACATAGATGAACTTTTGAAACGCATTGGCGCCCTCCAGCTTTGCCACCTCCAGATAACTGGAATCAATGCCCTGCAGGGCTGCCAGAAATACCACCATATTAAATCCATAACAGGTCCAGCTCCCGGCGATCACCAGAAACCATATGACCAAACGTTCATCGCCAAGAAAATCTATTCCTGCTGCCCCGTGCATTCCCAGAGTATCCAGCATTCTTCCCATAATTCCGAACTCCGGATTGTAAATCCACCCCCACACAATTCCAACCGCAACAAGGGATACCACGTTGGGCATAAAATAGGTAAGCCGATACAAAAATTTCCCTTTTACGTACTTCTGGGTCATCATCACTGCAAAAATAAGACCAAGAAGCACCGGAACAAATATTGTGAACAGTATCCAGATGACATTATTTCCTAATGCCTTATAGAAAATAGGGTCCTTCAGCACCCTTGCATAGTTGTCCAATCCCACAAACTTCATGAAAGGAGCCGCGCCGTTCCATTCATGGAAACTGATCCTCACAGTTGAAAAAATAGGCATTACCAAAAACAGGCAGTAGAACAACAATGCCGGAAGCGCAAAGGCAAAGCATCCCATCCAATTTTTCAGCAGCATCCTCTTTTTTTTATCCATAAAAACATCCTTCCCGCTGCATGTGACAGGGCTGCAGCAGAATCCTGCAGCCCCGCACTGATTTTCATAACAGAATATTCACATGTAACTCCCGGATCTGCACATTTACAGAGCTGACTGCAAGCGCATTTTCCCCCGGGGATACTGCCTATTCCACCGAATAATTTCCCGCCTCGATCTCTTCTTCAAACGCTTTCTGTTTCTGTTCCATACAGGCAGCACCGTCTGTCTTGCCCGCGATCAATTGCTGGATATAGTTCTGTGTCACGTCGTTTACCTTAGGCGGCATCAGAACATCAATATTTTCTCCCAGGTTCTCGGACGCATTGATCTCATCCACAACATCTTTGAACAGCTCGCTTACTTCATAAGTGCTGTAATCCACATCCTTTACTGAGGGAATCAGGCCTGCCTCATACCAAATCTTTATATTGTCGGGCTGGAACATGTAATCCAGGAATTTTACTGTCTCGTCCGGATATTTTGTTTTTGAATTCACTACCACTGCTTCTCCAAGTCCTCCCGGAGGGCAGTTATCCAAATCATCTGATGCCACAGGCACAAAGAAGAATCCCACATTGTCCTTCATATTTTCCACACACGCGGATACCAGCCAGGTACCTGTCACACGCATAGCACCTTCACCTGCGTAAAACGCTTTGTTTGCATCTTCAGAAGCCAGACTCAAAGGTTTTTCTGTGGTATATCCCTTCTCAAACACACTGTAAAGTTCGTCCAACGCCGCTCCGAAGCCTTCGCTTGTCCAGGGTATCTTTCCTGCTACCGCTTCCTTCACTCTGTCCGCTCCCACAAAACTGTTCAGCCAGATTGACTCATAATGAAATCCGGGCCACTGCTCTTTGTCGTCCATGATAAGAGGGGTGACCCCTTTATCTTTAAATTTCTGGCATATCTGCATGAACTCCTCATAAGTCTCAGGTTCCTGAATCCCTTCCTCCTCAAACATCTGCTTATTGTAATAGACTCCGAGCATCTCCAGTTCATTGGCCACACCGTACAGTTTGCCGTCATATACCGTCTTCTCTAACGCCCAGTCGTGGAACCTGTCATCCCATTTATACTGCTCCCTGTAATCACTCAGATCCATTGCCAGCCCTGCATTCGCCAAAACGCCAAGATAACCTGCACCTGCGTCATAGCTGAAAATATCCGGCCCCTCCCCACTGTTTATGGCAGGCTTGATGGTATTTCTCAGATCTGACACTTTAAACGCAGTCCGCTTGATTGAAATGTTGGGATTTTCCTTTTCAAAATTTTCAATAATGGTGTCTATCATTTTCGCTCCGGCACCTTCAGTCCTCAAATCCCACATATTGAGTTCGATCTTCTCACCGGAAGCAGCGCTGTCCCCCGCATCAACTGCCTCCTTTTTTGTCTCGTTTGTGTCTGTTTTACTCTCGGCAGCATCGCCCTCTTTTTCCGTTCCGGGCGTGCACCCTGCCAACATTGTCCCCACAAGCACCAAACCGGTCAATACCTTCCATTTTCTTTTCATAAATACATCTCCTTTGCATAAAATTAAATATTTTTGGTATGTTTAATATAGCATTTCTTGTAGAAAATGTACTTACCACTCCTTTTCCTGTTCTTTGCAGTTTTACATATTTTGAAATTATCTTTGCATATTTACATGTTTTATACCTGTTTTTTCCTCTCATCCCCAATATTTTCTTTTCTAAAACCTGTAAAACTGCAAATAAATTTGTTATTGATTGAGTTTTCTGATAAATATGATTATTCAATCATCAGATACTTTTCCTAAATTAAATACTTTTTGCATTTAATACCAAAATAATCGTCAAGCTAATGTGCCGCTTGAAAAAAATATGCAAAAAAATAACTGCCCGGCATTTTCATACCGGACAGTTATTTTTTGCACTATTGTAATCGTTCCTTATCTTCAAAATCTTTAAAAATAATATGCAGGATCAGATTTCTTCCTATTTAATTATTCCAAAATGTTTCAGCGCATAATAAATACCATCTTCATCAATTCCTTTTGTCACATAACTGCAGCAGGCCATAACCTCATCTTTGGCATTTCCCATGGCAATGCTGTTCTTTACTGCCCTCAGCATATCCAAGTCATTTTCACTGTCGCCAACAGCAAAGCAATTATCCATATCCGCATTCAGATAACTACACATAAACCGGATACCTGTTGCCTTTGTATAGCCCCTCTGTGTCACTTCCCATACATTGCCGCCACGGGGAATACAGTAAAAGTGTGCATCCAGGAATGTCTTTATTTCCCCTGCCTCTTCTGTATCAGGTAGAAAAATAAGACATTTGTCATATGTCTCGCTTTCATCACAAAACAGTTCCTCAATATTTCTCCCCTTCGTAGCAAATATCTCCATTGCCTCCTGCAGCCATGGATTAGGATAACTGAAATCAAAATAAATCGCTTTATCAGCCTCATAAAACACAGGGATCCTGGCATTCCTCAGCATATTTGCCACGTTCACACATATAGAATGGGGAACCGCGGATTCCAAGAGCTTTTCTCCCCTGTAATAAATGTGGGTACCGCATCCGCACACATATCCGTCAAAATCCATGGCGCGGATACCCTCACTGATGCTGTAAAACGTCCTTCCTGTGTTGACAAACACCTGATGCCCGTTTTCTTTTGCCCCGGCGATGGCAGCCCTGGTGCTGTCAGGTATTATCCCGGACGGCTCCAAAGCTAGAGTTCCGTCTATATCAAAAAATATCAATTTACTGTCCATTTTCTCTCCTTATGCCTTGATAAGTTATGCTTTGCCTCAGCTTTTTGTAATCAACTATGATTTTTCTAATCAACCTTCATTTTTCTTTCTATCTGACATTTTATTCTATCACGGCAGCACACAGCCTTCAATAATAGAAAGCATAATTCCCCGACAGATTAAATAAGATAGAATAAACAACCTTTCCAGGACTTATTATGATACATAACATTCCTATCAAAAAATTTCTTGCAATTGCCCTGCTCTTCGCCGCCGCCTACTTTGCCGGCTGTTTCATAGCCGAGGCAGTAAACGGCGGTCAGACAGAATCAGCCTCTGCCTCCGCTGACGGCAACTGGGGCCTCAGTTTTCAGGAGGAAGGCAAACCGCCGGTTGCAAATGCCACCTTTGATGAACTAAAACAGTACGATGCTTATTATGCAGAAAACACAGAGGAAAAAGTCATTTATCTCACCTTTGACTGCGGCTATGAAAACGGAAACACGGCCACAATCCTGGATGCCCTGAAAAAACATAACGCTCCCGCCACCTTCTTTGTGGTAGGCAACTTTGTCTCCACCAGCCCTGATCTGGTGAAGCGAATGGTCAAAGAGGGACACATCGTGGGCAACCACTCTTACCACCACCCGGATATGTCGAAGATATCAACCATGGAATCCTTCTCCAAGGAGCTTCAGGAACTGGAAGATCTCTATACTGAGACCACCGGCAAACCTATGACCAAATTCTACCGTCCGCCTCAGGGAAAATACAGCGAAAGCAACCTGAAAATGGCACAAGAACTGGGATATAAAACCTTCTTCTGGAGTCTGGCCTATGTGGACTGGTACCAGGATAAACAGCCCACCAAGGAAGAGGCCTTCAGCAAACTCATTGGCCGTATCCATCCTGGCGCTGTTGTACTCTTACACAGCACTTCCAGCACCAATGCACAGATACTGGATGAACTGCTGACAAAATGGGAGGAGATGGGATATACCTTCCAGTCATTAGAACAGTTAGTGGAAAAGAGCGGGGCGGCGAAGAAGACGTCAAACATTGTATAATGTGACTCAACTGACTTAAACATAAAAAGCATTGAACATACCGAACTAACGGTGGTTCAATGCTTTTTATATTAATAATAGCTGCCGATCAGCCGTAATAGTTTAATTATACTGTGATCTTTCTCTTCTCATGCTCTGCCGCAACTTCCTCAACGGATTTTTCCTGAAGTCTGACTGCGCCTTTGTATCCTTCTTTTGTAGGAATCAAATCACCCTTTGCCAGGTTCTCTTTTGCCTGTGCAATGGCTTCTGTATACTGTGGCAGCCACTGTTCCTGAGCAACCAGCATCTCATCAATCATCTGCCATACTTCCGGCGGATTGCAGACAGCCCCTGTGAGGGGATCCATTAAGGCAGCCTGTTTCAGCAGTTTGGCATCGCCGTGTACAGCCGCTTCCACTGCAAGCTTCTGCACCCAGATGGACTGTGAGCATACAGCGGCACAACCCAGAGGAAGGTCGCCTACTTTTGGAACACTAATACCGTTTCCATCGACATAACAGGGAACCTCCACAACACTTTCATATGGAAGATTTGTGATACAGCCTTCATTCATCATATTGAAATGGCCTCTGTATTTCTTTCCTGTCTCAAGAGACTCGATTATGTAAGAGCAGTGTTCTTTTCCTCTCTCGGAACCATCCAGCTTTTTAGGTTCTTCCGCCAGAATCTTAGGATAATCTGTATCAAACCAGTTTCTTTCCTCCCTGGTCACACGCAGATATCCTCCTGTCTCTCCATTGATCCAGTTATCCAGATTGATCCAATCCTTGATTTCATCCGGACGTTTGCGGTACCAGGAAACATACTCGGAGAGATGTCCGTTGGATTCTGTGGAGTAGTATCCAAAGCGTTTCAGCATGTCTATACGCACTTTTTCCTCTTCGCTGAACTTCTCATGTGCTTCAAATCCCGGCAGGATTTTCTGCAGCATATCCTCTCCGTGATGTTTTACGGAAATATACCATGTCTGATGGTTGATACCTGCACAGATAATATCCAGTTCTTCTCTGGGAATACCCAGAACTTCCGCGATCTGCAGCTCCCCGTGTATTTCTCCGTGGCAAAGACCGATGGTCTTCACACCGCCGTATTTGTTGCAGGCCCAGGTAGCCATTGCGTTGGGATTGGAGTAATTGAG
This sequence comes from Blautia coccoides, assembly GCF_034355335.1. NCBI lineage: Bacteria > Bacillati > Bacillota > Clostridia > Lachnospirales > Lachnospiraceae > Blautia > Blautia producta. The sequence goes on along the minus strand of NZ_CP136422.1, from coordinate 121,154 downwards.
CATAATAGCTCCCTCCTCAGCCACCTCACGGATATCCTTGCAGAAATCCAGCATGGCAGCAATCACCCTCTGACCATACATGATACCGCCTGTGCACAGAGTATCACCTACACACTGGTCAACGCCATATTTCAGCGGGATTTCAATATCTGTCTCAAATCCCTCAAGCCCTCCAACACGCACACAGTTAATGATATAGCGGGCATTTCTGAATGCCTCTCTTCTGTCTGTCGTTGCCTCGATCTTCACCGGAATCCCGTTGGCATCCAGGTCTCTCTGGCATAAGGCTCTTGTTCTTTCCAGGTTCTCCCCATTGATATCTGTGAATGCAATCTCCACATCGCGAAGTTCGGGCACTGACATGATATCTGTAAATAATGTCCTTGCGAATACAAGGCTTCCCGCTCCGATAAATGCTATTTTAAAACTCATAATGTAACCTCCCATATTTATGGCAATAGGAAATCCGCAAATGTAATTTCTATTGCATCTCTTGGTTTTTATGATATTTATTATAAACGGTGAGTTTACGGGATGTGGAAAGTATTGTTGTTTGAATTTAAAAATGCAAGATATTGCCGCATATATTTTTCTTGACATTTAAGGATATGCATTTCAGAATAAGGGTATCAGAAAGGAGCATTCCCATGAGCATCTTTAATCCTATTCATCATTACATCTCCATAACCGCTTTTTATGCCCTTTCCCTGACAGAGTATGATATGCATACTCATGCCCACGCCAGTTGTGAAATTATGTACGTCACGAAAGGAAATTGTCATATTTATGTAAACCATGAAGAACATCGTCTGGAAGAACGGCAGTTTATTTTTCTGGACAGCGAAGTCCCGCATCGGTTATGGGTTCCCAAGGGTTCGCCCTGTTCCCTGCTGAACCTGGAATTCTGCTGTCAGAAGGAAAAGACCACTCTGGACCTTTTGGAACCAAGACGGGAAAGCGAATCCTTTGACCGTTTTTGCCGTTCCAAAAAAGCTATCTGGGTTTCCAATGATACCGGGAATCTGGGATATTCCCTGAAAGATCTTATCTCACAGTTGGAGCAGAAGATCCCTTATTCCAAAGATGTGCATATGTCACGAAAATACACGGCGCCTGATGCCGATTATCTGATCCGCCTGCTGTTTTTCCGCACAATGCTGGAACTCTCTTATTGTCTGCTGGAAAATACCAGGGCTACAGGGACCGTGTATCTGAAAAAAGCCACATCTTATATTTCAGCGCATCTTACCGAAGATATACGGATTCCGGAGCTGGCCGCTTATGCCGGAATCAATAAATCCTATCTGCAGTCACTCTTTAACAGACATCTGCACTGTACGATTACAGATTATGTCAACCGAAAACGTCTGGAACAGGCTGCCTTTTTATTGACAAACAGTTCCTTATCTGTGACTGATATTGCATTTCACGCGGGATACAACAGCCGCCAGCACTTTGGCAACACTTTTGAAAAATACTATGGTTCAAGCCCCAGAGCATATCGGCAGCTCCATGAAAAGAAAATGGAAACTTCAACAGGACACGGGCAGTATACTATAAGGGAAGATGGAACCTGGGACACAGAACCCCTGGAATAAAATAGGAGAGTGCAATTTTGTCTGCACTCTCCTGGTTTTTGTACTTCATAGTTCTTTTAATGCACAGATCCTGCGCCCATTCATTTTAGCTGCATATTAGCCGCATATATTTGGGGTACATAGAAATGGCATATCACATACTTATAAGTGTTCTAATTATATTTTTGTTTGCTTTTGGCAGAATTAGGCAAATACTGTTTACGTTTCTTATTTGCGACAATATTTTTTCTTTACAACTGCAGCTTATTAAAAATCCATATGTACGGCACCGGTCTGGCGAATCTGCATTACATAGATATTCTCTTCGCCCATGTATGGTGTCATGTATTTTACATAGTCTGCTGTCATATCTTTTGGAAGCACTGCTGCGATCACTCCGGCAAATCCGCCGCCGTGTACTCTGCAGTATCCTCTTCCCGCCTCTTCGATGAACATTTCTGTCAGTGCCAGCGCAACCGGAACAGCCTGTTCTGTCTCGTCTTTTGTTGCAAAACAGTTCTGCAGCCATTTCCAGGAAGAGTTTCCGGATTTGGTAATGCACTGTAAGAAGGTATCGTAATCTTTTTCTTTTATGGCTTTCACTGCAGCATCCACACGGTTCTGCTCTGCGAAGAAATGAAGGGCACGCATAACGGCTCTGTCACCTGCTTCTTTTCTCACTTTGTGCAGATTCTCCATGAATTCCTTTTCATCTACATCTGCCAGCACTTCTTTTCCCATAACCTGTGCTGCTTTTTTCATTTCAATGGGAACGGAGGAGTATTCTGCACTTAAATCTGCATGGCCTTTTCCTGTATTCACAATGATCAGGTCATATCCAAGCTGGTCATATCCGAAATCCAATTTCTCTACTTTCGGCATATCTTCTTTAAAATCAATGGTGATCACGCCACCCACTGCACAAGCCATTTGATCCAGCAGACCGGACTGTTTTTCCCAGTATTCGTGCTCTGCGTACTGGCCGATCTTGGCATACTCTACATAATCTATTTTACCGTCATTGCTGAAATAATCTACAATGGCACAGATAAGCATTTCAAAAGATGCGGATGAACTTACGCCTGCTGCACCAATCACGTCTGTGGATACGTATGCGTCAAAGCCTTCCACTTTATATCCTTTTTTCACAAAACCCTCAAACATACCAATCAGGAGAGAAAGGGTTCCCTGGCATTTGCAGGTTGTATCCATGTTGTCTAAATCAACAGTAATACTCTGGTTGTAATTCTCGCTGATAACGTGAACAAGTGAAGTTCCGTTCTTTCTGGCTGCAGCGATGGTATCCATAGCGATACTTCCGGTCAGCACCTTACCATGGTTGTGGTCTGTATGGTTGCCCAGGATTTCTGTTCTTCCCGGAGAGGTAAAGAAGTCCGCTTCACCTTCGCCGAATGCTTTTACAAATTCCTGATACAGATGATCATAACGCTCCTGCTCCACCTGCAATTTCTCTTCACCGTAAACTGTTTTCAGAGTTGCAACTGCTTTTTCATTTTCAAACATTGTAAAATACCTCCCGTTTTTCTTGACTCAAACTTTACTTGTATTATAATGTAGATATGAGGTGGATTTCTAGGAATATCTTGAATTATATATGGATTATATTGAGATTTTGATGTTTTCGCGGGGAGGAATAGGGATGCAGATACAGACAAACAGGAATCAGCGGGAAATAAAGGCGCATGGGGATTATACGTTTCCGGTATTGGTGAGTAAGGAGTGTATCACGGACTATGAGTTCGGGACATTTTCCTGGCATTGGCATTCGGAAATTGAGATGACGCTGGTGGCGGATGGAGAGATGATCTATCAGGTGAATGGGGCCGATTTCCACTTAAAAGAAGGAGATGTGATGTTTGGCAATGCCAATACGCTGCACAGCGGACATATGATTGAGGGGAAGGACTGCCATTATTGGAGTATAACCTTTGATCCTAAGATTGTGTATGGGTTTGAGAAGAGTCTGATACAGACAAAGTATGTGGATCTGGTAGTGAATGGGCATGAGTTCTCGGCGCTTTGGTTCGATGGGAGCGAGGAGTGGCATAGGGATATCCGGAAGAAGATGAGGAAGGTTATAGAACTGGATTTGGAGAGGCCGGACTTTTATGAGATGGAGGTGCAGATGCTGTTGTCGGAGATTTGGCTTGTTTTACTGCGGCATCAGGGGGCATTTCATCAGGAAACAGAGTCACTGAATCCTAAGGAGTTGGCCCGGTTGAAAACTATTTTGGGATTTATTCATGAGAATTATGATAAGAAGATCACTCTTACGGATATTGCGGATTCTGTGCATATCTGTAAGAGTGAGTGTTGCCGTTTTTTTAAGAAGCATATGAATGAGTCTTTATTTGATTATTTGCTGAGATACCGGGTGGAACAAAGTATTCCTTATTTGCGGGATGAGGAATATAGTATTACGGACGCAGCATTTAACTCCGGGTTCACGGATACCGGGTATTATTCACGGGTATTTCACAAATATACAGGGTGGGCACCTCGGGAGTTTCGAAAAGTGATGGGAAAGAATAGGGAGGTATTATTTGGTTGAGGGTATGAAGAAAAGTCTGTAAATAGGATTCTTCTATGATAAGACTTGGTGGAATGCTTAGAAATTAGGTATTCCACCTTTGTTTTATATATACCATCCAGAGGATGGCATGTCAATAGCAGGCGGCTTTTCCGCCTGTTTTAACCAAACTGTTTTTTATTCTGGAAGCCGTCCCTCATACATAATACTCAGTTCACCGTAGACCTGGCCCCAGTTCCGGATGGTGGTAGTCCACCTTTTTGTTGCTTCAAAAGTGGCTAGATACAGGGCTTTCAGCAGCGCTGTATCGCTCGGAAATACACTTCTCTGCTGGTTTAATTTCCGATACGTGGAATTCAGGGATTCTATGGCATTGGTCGTGTATATGACCTTCCGGACATCTACTGAAAACTTGAAGATCGGAGAAATAGAATCCCAGTTATCCTTCCAGCGTTTCATGGAATTCGGATATTTGGGTGTCCATTTCTCTGTTACCCTCTCAAGGGCTGCCAGAGCTTTCTTTTCGTCTGGCGCCTGATAGATTGTCTTCAGATCCGTTGCAAAAGCCTTCCTGTCTTTATCCGGAACATATTTCAGGGTATTTCTTACTTGATGGACAATACAGCGTTGATATTCTGTTTTGGGGAAGGCAGCCGCAATGGCTTCTTTGATCCCGGCCAGACCGTCGGCACAAAGGATCAGGATGTCTTTTACACCCCGGTTTTTTAATTCATTCAGAACAGAAAGCCAATATTTAGAGCTTTCATTATCTCCAACCTGAATGGTAAGGACTTCCTTTTTTCCTTCCGTATTGATCCCCAGGATCACATATGCCGCTAGTTTGCGGATCACCCCGTTATCCCGGACAGAATAGTGGATCGCATCGATAAAAAGGATCGGATATACTTCATCTAAGGGACGGTTCTGCCAGTCTTCGATCTGAGGAAGGATCTTATCTGTTACATCAGAAATAAATCCTTCCGAAGTTTCAAAGCCGTAAATATCTTCGATCGTTTCAGAAATCTGTCGGGTGGTCATCCCTTTGGCGTACATAGAAATGATCTTCTGATCAATATCTGAAATATCTTTCTGGCGTTTTTTTACGACCTGAGGCTGAAAAGTGGATTTGCGATCCTGAGGGACCTCAATCTCCATGGTACCATAACTGCTGTTTACGCGTTTGCGTTTGTAGCCATTTCGGTAATCCTCGTTATCAGAGCGTTCAGATTTTTCATATCCCAGATGATCCTCCATTTCTGCTTCCAACATTTCTTTGATTGTTCCACCCAGAAGATCTTTCAGAGCATCCTGAATATCTTCAGCTGTCTGAATATCGTATTCTTCCAGGAGCTGATGGATAATGTTACGTTTTCCTTCTGTCATTTGTACCCGATGTACAGGTTTTTTCTCTCTTGCCATAATAAAAGGCCCTCCTATGATTATTTTGATTTTATCATAGAAGAACCCTTCAATCACATATTTACAGAAAAAGTTTCACACTCCCATTTGGTTTTCTGAGTAACTGACTATTCCTATACTCCCCGCTTTTTCTAAGCCACTCAAGATGGAAAGCCAGTATTTAAAACTTTCATTTTCTCCTACCTCTATGGTCAGCATCTCTTTATATCTATCCTAGTTTACCAAAAAGTGGAATAGGCTGTAAGCTTACGCATGACACCAATAATGAATAGTATCTATAATAAAGCAGGGAATAGACTGTATAAAGAGTACGGTTTTGCCTATCCTCAATCTTTAGCATAATCTAATCGGTAGCATCTGAAATAAAGCCCTCAGAGATTTCAGATTCATAAATATCCTTCTGGCGTTTTTTATACCTAAGGTTACGAGGTGGGTTTGCGGTCCTGATGGTCCTGAATTTCCATGTTACATTGCTACTATATAAGCCGCTATAATTTATAGTCGTTACAGAGACCATCGTAGTTAAAGCGCTGAGATTTATCATATCCCAGATTCACTCCCTTTTTATCCTCTCTTCGCAAATTGGGGTTATATTACCGAAAAAGCTGTTGAATGATGGTGCATTTCCTGCCTGTTAATCAAACCTTATACACCTGTTTCTTTTCTCTTGTCATAAATAAAGGGCCTTCTATGATTATTTATTTTATCATAGAAGGCCTCTTACCAATATCTATTTACAAAAAACTTTCATAATTTATAGAAATTTTACGTCCTTATAGAACGTATCATTAAATTTGGGCATTTGCAAAAAATTAAAATAATTGCAACAAACTTTATCTTCCTAATTTTTTATACAATAGTTCATTTTATTCACGGCGTAGTACTACCATTACTATAAGTTATACTAAAATCTACTGTTCCCCTATATGTTCCAGCAAATGTCGCATCCTGCGTAGTAATTGTATATACTTGTTCTAATGCTCCTAGTTTTAACCCAGTTCCTGCTGCTGTGTCAAATGTAGCATTAATTGTATTCTCATTATTACTTGTATCCTTCAGTGCAAGTGTATTACCACCATCACCAGTTAAATTAGACGGTGCTACAGTGACAGTGCCTTTATAATCCAATACTGGATCCGTCTTAAGACTAACCTTACAACTACCTGCATTATTGCTTATCTCTACTTTACTAGGAATTAAAACAGTATATGATAATTCCTTAGTAACCTCAACGTCAGCGCTTCCTGTATTTGTACCACTAGCATATTCTTTGTCCTCCGCCAACACCGGCACACACATCCCAACAGTCATAACTCCAGCCAACCCCATAGCAACTAAACTTTTTTTCTTCATAATAAAATCCTCCTGAACTTTTTAATTTTTAATTAATTTCCACTTCTAAATCCGCAGCTTTGTTTTCATACACCACATGAAACATCAGCACCCCAGTATATTTCCCTGCACACAGATTTTCATTCTCTTCCGGCAGGACTTTCACCTCTCGTACTTCGCTCCAGCAATCCAGAATTACTTCATTCTGTATTGGTGTAATCAGATTACCAGCTATATCCAGCCGATATTCCCAACTGCTTTCCCCGCAATATAATGCAAAGAAGTTCCTATCCCTGCTCTCCGTTCCTTCCACAGTCACTGCCAATTCCCCTTCTTCCTCGGAAATCAGTTTTTTTGTCTGAATAGTAAAACTATCCATGCCCTCTGTTAATTTCACTTCTGAAGGAATTTCAACTACATAGACAGGTTCATTTGACGGTAATGGTTCTTCCTCCTCCGTCATTACACTTGAATCATCAGTTGAATCAATACTACTCTCCTCCGTTTCATCCTGAGGTGGAGTCACCCCATGGGCCTGTTCTTCCTGAATGGAATCATCTTCTTTCTGACCCTCATCGATCTCTTTGGAGGGGACACCTTCCTGATTCTGTTCCTCTGATTCTAATCCGCTCTCTTTTTCCTGGTTCTCATCTTCTTTCTTTTTTAATTGCTCATCCGTTATACCGGACTCTTCTTTTTGGGGTTCCTCTTCTTCAGATTCCTCTGTTGCAGAATCCGGTCCCTCCGGCTGTTCCTGACTTTCCTGCTGCTTTTTTAATTCTTCTTCTTTTAATTTTTCCAGCTCATACTTACAGGGAGTTTCCTCAACTGCCGGACGATAAGCACACTCCGGGCAATGTATAATCACGCCTTCTTTATCAATGTCCGTACACCCATGGTCACATGGTATTTCCGGTTGTGCTTCTCTATAGCCACAGGATGCATTGTGATGATGCACACTGTTGCTTTCCTCTGTCTTTTCCTCTTCCCCGGCACTGTCCAACAATTCATTGTCCTCTTCATGTTCCTCATCCGTGCCTGGAAGTTCCTCCGGTAGACCATCCACATACAAATCCTCATTTTGAGGTTCTGTTTGCAAGCCTATCTCTTCCTCTATATAATCAGATGCCACATAATCTGTATCTGCCAAAACCACCCCTGTATTCCCAACCGCCAGCACCGCTGACACAATAACAGAAATTACAATCCCTCTCCGATTCCTGCCGTTCATGAAACACCACCCTTACCTCACATCAAGCACTGTCTCCATATTTGCTCCATTCATAGGGGATAAGTCCACAATGCTTGCTGTCGTGATCCGCAGTTCAGCGGCATATTCCCCAGCATCCAACGCCTTGCTTAATGTAGCTGTTGTAATAGCCTCTCCCGGCGGTACCTGTTTTGACTCATAGAGCACTTCCCCGCTGTCCTTTAACACAAGCTGAAATGTAAAGTAACAGGGATTCCCTTCCGGGTTGGAAAAAGCCACGTCCACATCGGTCTGTCCCGCCGGTATATAGATTTTCGGATATCCCGGCAATTCTATGTTCTCTGCGTTCGGGTCGCCCTTAGGTGCTTCCGGTATGGTACCGTCCCAATCCCCGGCATTGGGGTCAATATCTGCGGACACCTGTTCTTCCTGAGCTTTGTCATCTCCCCCGCCAAACCATCCGAGCTTATATCCTGCCACGCCCGCACCGCCTACAGCGATGACACCCACTAAAGCGCCAATCATTATTTTCTGCCTCAGCACCGCTTTCTGAAGCTTCAGAGCATTGTCAGTAACGATTTCACCAGTGCTCTTGTTATTGTTTTCTTCCTCTTTCAATACACTCACCTCTGAACAAGTTTTCGGCCGCACAGATTATATTTTATGTTGATAGGATGTTTTTGTTATTATATATAATAACAAAGAGAGTATGCCTAGGCATACTCTCGCGCGGTTCCTGATTTTTTCAGTTTTCGGAGTTTGTGCGGCAAACCCCGGCGCTATGCCTGGTCTCTGCACAAATCTAAAGGGTAAGCTGCTTCCGAAAGGGACATTCTCTCTGATTTTCCGTACCAAAAGAATGCACTTATCCTGTGATAAGTACCTAACGGACTTTTTATCTCAGAGCAGACTTCCTCTGAAATAAAAACTGCCTGCAGTAATTTGCAGGCAGAAACGTATCGAAATAAAGCAAGGCTCTCAATTCACCTTACATCAAATAATACGGCAACTGGCTGTCATAGTCTGCATTCTAGACCTTAGACCCTTTAGCTTTGTGTCACTGCCTTTCGACAGCTTTACTATTATCGAAAATTTATCTTAATACAACTTTACTCCTTTCACAATTAAATGTCAACACAATTTTACTAAACAACAATATTGTTCTATCTTTGCCAAAATTATACAAATACGCTCTCATATGCGCAATTTCCTGAAGGCACTTTTTGATTCTAAAACCTTCCCCAAGCCCTCTCTCAATTCCCACAACTCTCATACCTCCCAAGCCCCCTCTTCATCACCAACACCGCCGCCCCCAGCATCACCACACACACTGCCGGCATGACTATCACCCCTACACCCATTCCGCTTTTCCCCAGCAGGTACCCCACCGGATAATAGCTGACAAACGCATACGGGATCAGATATCCAAATATCCCCCGCAGAATAGGCGGATAGATCATAAGCGGATACTTCGCCATCTCTCCAATAGAAATGGCAAAAAAATTCAAACTGTTCTTACCGCTCTCCATCCAGAAAGAAGCACAGCTTGCGATCCATATCATACAAACCCGAATCACGCAGCATTCCACAAGAAAAACCACCAGACAGACAATTTTCCACAAATTCCACCGGATATCACAGTGACTTACCCCCAATGCAAACACCGCGGCGGCAATCCCCATCTTATTCAGCCCGTCAAAATCAATCCTGGCAGTCAAAAGCTGCAGTCCCACCGGCAGGGGCCGCACCAGAAAACGGTCCAGATCCGCTAAATTGATCATCTCCGCAATCTTCCATGTCCCCTGAAAAAAGAAGTTGATACACCCCTCCGAGAACAAAAGAAAGCTGTATAACAGCAGTATTTCCCACAGCTTCCACCCTCCGACCTCAGGGATATTGCTGTAAATGATGCCAAGCACTCCCAGGTTACAGATCTGAGAAAACCCGGTAAAAAACACCATCATAAGGAAATCTGTCCTGTACTCGGCCAGGGATTTCATATTCTGCATCTGGATCTGCCCATACATCTTCAGATAATATATCCATCTTCTCATCACTCACCCTCCATACAGGGAAATTACCCCTGAAGCTTTCTTCCAAAACAGCGCACCGCACACCCACAAAATTCCGATCCACACAGCCTGCACCACGATACCCCGAAGACTTTCCGTCATGGAAAATGTCCCTATAAAAATACTGCAGGGCGTAAACACAATGCCCTGAAAAGGCAGTATCTCCACTGCCCTTCTCAGCACTCCCGGAAACATCACAAGGGGCAGAAGCGCCCCGGAAAAAAAGTTGGTGAGCACCTCCCTGGCCTTTGTCACCCCATAAGAATTATCCGTATAAAAGCACAGCAGAGAAAACAGATACTGTATCCCGAATTTTATCCCCATACCCAAAAACAACGACACAAAAAACAACAGCACTCTTCCCGCACTTATTCCCCCCACACCGTTTACCGACAGATACAGGATTCCCACCAGTGCCAGCGTTACGCCGAACTCCATCCCGGCTGTCCCAAGCATCCTGAAAAACAGCATTCCTCTGTAAGACACCGGCTTGAGCAGATCCAGGATAATATCCCCCTTAATGATCCTCTTTGCCGTATTCATCTCAAACCCAAAGGAAAAAGAGCTGTTGCACAGAAACGCCACAAACACATATTTTCTCATAATCTCCCAGGTATACCCATTCACCACACCCTGATATCTGAAAATACTTTTCCACACATAGTAGAGCACTGCAACCTGAATAAAGTTAGCCAGCATCCCTGTAATAAAATTGCTCCGGTATGCGCATCCCTCCAGAAATCCACACCGCATATAAGAAATATACTTTTTCATCCGCAGCTCCTCCTATTAAAAAGCCCGATCACAATCTGTTCCAGTGTCGTCCCCTCAGGATACTGCTCAAAAATCTTTCCCATCCTGTCATCAAATAAAATCTCTCCCTGCTCCAGGATGATGAGACGTCCGCACAGGGATTCCAAGTCATTTAAATCATGACTAGTCAGCAATACTGTGGTATTTCTCTCCTTATTTATCCTCTGCAAAAAACAGTAAATCCTCTGCTTTACCGCCACATCAAGCCCAATAGTAGGCTCATCCAGAAACAATACCGGCGGTTCGTGGAGCAGTGCCGCTGCCATATCTGCCCGCACCCTCTGTCCCAATGACAGTTTCCTGGCCGGCTGTCCCAGAAAAGGATCAAGCTCCAGAATTTCCCGAAACTCCCGCATATTTCGTTCATATCTCTCATCCGGTATCTCATAGATATTTTTCAGCAGCCGAAAGGTTTCGATCACGGGAATGTCCCACCAAAGCTGCGTCTTCTGTCCGAATACCACTCCGATCCTCCTGGCATTCTCCATCCTGTCCGCAAAAGGATTCTTTCCCATAATAGAGATTTCTCCCCCGCTGGGCTTCAGGATTCCTGTGAGCATCTTGATCGTGGTGGATTTCCCTGCGCCGTTTGCCCCTAAAAATGCCACACTCTCTCCCTCTTCTATGGAGAAAGACACCCCTTTTACAGCCTCTTTATGCCCATACTGAGGCTTTATAAGATGGCGGATACTTCCCCGTATCCCCTCTTCCTTTTTTACAGTTCTGTATTCTTTTTTCAAATCTCTGACTTCCATCAATGCCATTTTAAACACTTCCTTTTCTTCATTTATCACTGTTTTTCACACCCTCAAAAGAGACAGTCTGTAACTGTTCAGCAGCCTCACAGTTACGAGCAAAACCCTTGTAGAATTGCCTGCTGCGATGGAATTTATACCTGGCTGCCTGACGTTTTCTTACGGCCAGCACAGTAAATGCGCGGATCTCCTAAATAGCTGCCACAGTTCTATGGTCAGTAATTCGGTTCCTCTAAAAAATACCAGGCAGAGTATCATCTGTGAAGATACCGTACAACTACATCTGCTGAAAGGATAACAGACCGCCCTCAAAATGGACATATGCATTTCTAAGAAATGCCTGTTAAAATCTAACATCTTCCTGCCATCCTCTCGAATTTTGCCGTTTTCCATGATAAAATATCATCAGAGTAAAAAAATAGAAAGGAAGTGCTGCCATGCTCGGAAACAGGGATCTTCTCGTCCACCGGACTGCTGTCAGTCTCCTGTCCCTGCAGTTCAATCACTGCGGCATTCAGGAGTGCAGCCCGGGATATCAATACGGCTTTTATATGAAACCCTACCATCTTATCCACTTTATCCTGAAAGGCAGCGGCACCCTGGAAACAGAGGGAAAAACCTACACAGTCCGGGCCGGACAGGCTTTCTATATCCCCTCCGGTACCGCCGGACACTACCAGGCCTCCCCCACAGACCCCTGGAAATACACCTGGCTTGGTTTTTTCTGTGACTCCCGCAATCCTTTTATAGAGATGTTGTTTGGAAAAGACCGTGTAGCGGATATCAATCTGCCTTCCGATGAGTTGGAGCGCCTTATATTATCCCTTCTGTCCGTCACAGACCCCCGCCTGGAGGAGGTCACCTCCTACAAAAGAAACGAATACCCAGGGGAACAGTTTTTCCCTGTATCTCAGCCGGACAAATGCCTGGAGGTGAACAGCCGCATGCTTCATCTGTTTTCCCGCCTGATCCAAGCCCAGGCCAGCGGCTGCCCCTCCTCCATCCGGGAGAAAGATTATGCTCAGGACGCACGAGCCTTTATTGACTCCTGCTACTGTGAACCCATTAAAATACAGGATGCCGCGGATCTTCTTCATATTCACCCCAATTATTTGTGCTCTGTCTTTAAAAAAGCCTACGGACAGACCCCCAGGGAATATCTGAAAGCGTTGAGGATGGAACGGGCCGCCACGCTTCTTCTCAGAACAGATCAGCCGGTCTCAACCATTGCCGCATCTGTGGGCTTTTCCAACCCTTTTCAGTTTTCAGCCATGTTCAAGAAATACTTCGGCCTTTCACCTGCCGCCTACCGCAAAAAAGGGTAGTATATAAAAAAAGATATCCGCCGGCATCCCTGCCGATGGATATCTTTTTTCTTCTCTATAAGGGCGCTCCCTCATAATCACCTTTTTTATTCTTATATACCAGTTCTTCCTCTTCCTCCCTGTAAGCTCTGGGACTCATTCCGTAATGCTGCTTGAATATCTTGGAAAACGCAAGCTGGTCCACATAGCCCACAGAATTGGCAATGGCATTGATCTGCATATCTGTGTTTTTCAGCAGGGATCTGGCCTTTTCCATACGAAGGTTTACAAGATACTCCTGCGGCGAACAGCCTATAGCCTTTTTAAAACTGCTCGTCAGGTAACTCCTGTTCACGCCAATGTAGTCCGCCAGCTCATTGATCTTGATCTTCTGGTTATAATTAAAGGAAATATACTCCATTGCATGCTTCACATACACAGAACCGGGATACGGATGCGGACTGCCTGAACCGGGAATATTCTGCCTGTGCTCATCGATCAGCGCAGAGAAAAACAACATCAGAAGCCCGTTCCGCCTCAGCTCATCCGTATAGGAGAGCTGATGTGCCTCCAGCATGGAGTCAATATATTCATTCAGCACCTTCATACATTCAACCTTGTGCACAGGGGTCTTTACAGAAAATCCTGCGCTGTTGGCACACTCTTCTGCCTTTAATCCGGTAAATCCCACCCACATATAGCACCACGGGTCTTCCATGTCAGCCTCATACCACGCCTCCGTGTTAGGCGGGATCAGAAACGCATCCCCTGCACTCAGATTATATTTCTTTTTATATATCTCCAGAGTCCCCTTACCCTCTCTCACAATATGCAGCACATAAGAAGTCCTCTTATTCGGCCCGAACCTGTGCCCGGGATCGCAGTATTCCCAGCCGCAGTAGATAAGGCAAAGCTCTACGGCTTCTCTCTGCAGATCCTCCAGACATCTGTATCTGGCCGAACTGGTAAAGCCGGTTGTGTGTTTCAATGTAATCCCTCCCCCTGTATGCATAGACGGGCAATATACCTGCTCTTCTGCCATAATAAAAAACGGCGGAAATGTCCAGGAACACTACCCTGAACATTCCCGCCTCAAAATTCTAGTCTGTTACCTCTTTCAGGGTGTAGAGCAGGGATGCAAAATCTCCGCCCTTTTTATTCAAATCTTCCCTGTCAATCGGTATTCCCACCTGCATCAGCTCATCGCCGTATGCCCGGTAGGTTTTCACCATATTTTTCTCTGTCCGTATACCATATATCTTTGCAAGACTGTCATCATAGGACGCTGACGGCGCTAAGTCGCAGCTCACCTCATACAGCATGTCCGCATCCAATCCCTGAAGCTTCAGCCTGATCCAGGACGCGTTTACCTTGTTCATTCTCTGGTAGAATCCTGCAACTGCCTGGGTTTTATCCTGAGCCACTACCATCCAGGCGGTGTCATTTCCCTCAAAAGGACTTAACAGCCGGTAGAAATCACCGTCTATCTGGATCAGCTCTCTGTACTCCTTCATGAACGCAACCTGTTTCTTAACACTTTCAATCTCCGCCTCAGACAGCAGGTTCAGATCCAGTTCATATCCAAAGGTTCCGAAATACGCCACATTTGCCCTTGTCTCAATGGGTGTCAAACGGTGCATCTGATGGTTCGGCACTGCGGATACATGAGAACCCATGCTGACAATGGGATATACATAAGAAGTACCGTACTGGATCTTTGTCCTCTCACTGGCATCCGTGTCATCGCTGGTCCAGGTCTGCGGTGCAAAATAAAGCATAGCCGGGTCAAATCTGGCCCCGCCGCTGGCACAGGATTCAAACAGGATTTCCGGAAATTCCGTTGTCAAACGTGTGTACAGGTCATACACACCCAAAATGTATTTATGCATCACCTTACCCTGCTGTGAGGCGTCTGCCCCTCTGCTGTAAGGCTCTGTCATGTAACGGTTCATATCCCATTTAATGTAGGAGATGGATGATTCCCTGAGTACCTTTGCGATTATTTCGTAGATATAATCTACCACTTCTTTTCTGGAGAAGTCAAGTACATGCTGGTGTCTGGCGTGTGACTCAAAACGGTCCGGTGTGCTGATCAGCCAGTCCGGATGTGCCCGGTAAAGGTCACTGTCCTTATTCACCATCTCCAGCTCTACCCAGAGACCGAACTTCAATCCCAAAGCTTCCACCTTGCGGGAAAGTCCTGCAATGCCGTCCGGCAGTTTCTCAAGGTTTACATACCAGTCGCCAAGGCCTCTGTAATCATCATTTCTGGCCCCGAACCATCCGTCATCAAGGACGAACAGCTCCACACCAGCCTCTTTTGCCTTCTTTGCTATGGTTAAAATCTTTTCCTCATTAAAGTCAAAGTATGTGGCCTCCCAGTTATTGAGCAGGATCGGGCGTGCCTTGTCTCTCCAGGTTCCCCTCATGAGGCGTTTCCTGTACAGTCTGTGATATGCCTGGCTCATCTTATTCAGACCCCGGTCACTGTATACCATAACCACCTCAGGAGCCTGGAAGGTTTCACCCTGATTCAGTTCCCATGCAAAATCCTCAGGATTGATACCCAGCATGACTCTTGTCATGTCAAACGTGGAAACCTCTGCCTGGGCCAGGAAATTGCCGCTGTACACCAGACTAAATCCATAGACTTCCCCCTGGTCTTCTGTGGTATGAGGACGCTTCAGGGCAATGAACGGATTGTGTTCCGCGCCGCTGCATGTGCCGTTTAACCCCTGCACAGATTGAATGCCCATCTCCAGCTTTCTGTTCTTCACATAACGCTCTCTGGACCATGCGCCGGATAACTGTACCAGCTCATAATCCATATCCAGGAACTCCACACTGGCACTCATGACACGCTCCAGGATGATCTTCTGCTCCCCTTTCTGTTCAAAACGGACATTCCGGGTGATCACTGGATACGCCTCATAAATAGTATAAGTGAGCACCATATCTGTATCTGTCACTTTGTCATGAAGTGTGATCTCCAGTGTCTCCGCCTCATCCTCAGACTCTGTGTAAGTGGACGGAAGAGGTTCGATAGATTTCTTTCCTCTGTAAATCTCATGAGATACATAGGAAAATTCTACTATCCTGCTGCCGTTTTCCTGCAGAACAGTCAGCGCAGGACTTCTGTAATCACCGGTTCCGTACACCGGATACTCCTGCCTTGTATACTGCATGGACAGTATACCGGGTTCCGGAACACACACGGACATCTGGGAGCGCATAGCCTCCTCGTGGAGATAGCCAAAATCCTCTTTGTCACGGACTGCCTTTCCATAGTACAGATTCTCTAACTGTCCGTTCTCCATGATCCGCATAAGGTAGCTTACTTCACTATTATAAATATGAAATTCTTTGGTCTTTTCATGAAATTTTACTGCCATCTTTTTCTCCTTTTAAAACTTTCTCTCCTTTTAAAAACAGGCCGGCGCAATAACACCTTATTACGCCGGCCTTAAATTTCTTAAAGTTTACCACCGCTGGTTGCAATACCTTCGATGAACTGTTTCTGGAAAATCATATAGAGGACGATCATCGGGATACAGGCAATCAGGGAAGCTGCCATTAATTCCGGGAATTTGGAGGTATACTGCCCCTGCATTTTCGCAAGTGCGGAGGACAGAACCAGCATGTCCTTATCTGTGTTGACGATCATCGGCCACATCAGGTCTTTGAAGGCAAACACTGCTGTGAAGATTCCCAGGGCAACCATACTGGACCGGGTAAGCGGTGCCATGATATAAAGGAAGGTCTGTCCGATATTACATCCGTCCAGCCTTGCAGCTTCTTCCAGGTCATTGGGAAGTCCCATGTAACCCTGGCGGAGCAGGAAGGTACCGAATGCTGTGACAATACCGGGGAATACCAGTGCAAAAATGGTATTCAGCATTCCCATTTTACTTACCATCAGGTACTGAGGAATGATGAAGATCTGTACCGGAACCATCATCTGCAGAAGAACCAGGGAGAAACAGAAGTCTCTTCCTTTAAAGTGCAGACGTCCGAAAGCATAACCTGCCATAGTAGCTGTCAGTACCGCGCAGACAACGCGGAACAGGATCAGAAGCAGGGTATTTTTATACAGGATCAGGAAGTTCATGTTCTCCATAACGGAGGTGAACGCTTCTGTTCTCCAAACCTTCGGGAAGATGACAAACGGGTTCACGGATGTTGCTTCTGTCACTGACTTGAACGCAGTGAGGATCATCCATATAAAAGGTATCAGCATCGTTATAGATACCAGAATCAATATTATATGAATAAGAGTGTTTATTAATTTGCTTTTTCTTTCCATACTATCCATAATGCATCCCCCTTTCTAGTTGTAGAACACCCATTTTTTCTGTCCTATCATCTGGAACACCGTGATGATCATGGTGATGACCAGAAGCAGGATAACAATAGTTGCACCGTAACCCATGTTCTTATTGATGAACGCGTATTTGTAGAACAGGTATACCAGGGACTGGGTCTTTTCCAGAGCCGGGTTGGATTTGTCCATTACCATGTACATGAGATCGAATACCTGAAGGGAACCGATGACACGTGTTACAAGAACAAAGAAAATAGTTGGGGATAACAGGGGTACTGTTATATGGAAGAAACTCTTAACACCCGTAGCACCGTCAATCTCCGCCGCTTCATAATAGTCGTGGGGGATCTCCTGCAGACCGGATATAAATAACACCATGTTATAACCTATAATGGACCATACACCGATAACAGCAATGGAAAATACTGCGATCTTGGGATCTGACACCCATTTAACACTTGTATGGAACACATTGTTGATCAGACCGAAATCTGAGTTGAACAGCCATCTCCAAACCATGGCAACTGCCGCCGGAGCTGCAACCATGGGGAGGAAGATGATAGTACGGTAAATACCGCGGCCCTTCATTTTTCTGTTAAGCAGAACTGCCAGAACAAGGGCGATCACAATCGAGAACGGAACCTCTACGATCGCATATTTAAATGTGTTGATCAGAGACTGCCAAACCTCCTGGTCTCCGAATACTTTTACATAATTCTCTACTCCGACAAAGATGTTTCCTTTTCCGAAATCCCCTGTCTTGAAGAAACTCTGGTACAGGGTCTGGAAGATCGGGATGATATTTAAAACAACCAGACCAATCACAGTTGGAAGGATAAACAGCCAGCCCCACAAAAACTCGCTGCGCTCCCTGCTGGTTTTCATCTGTTTCTTTGTATTTCCATTACTAGCCACGCCACTCACTCCTTTTCCAAATGCAGGCAGATTCTTACGAACCTGCCTGCAATTTAATCCTCGGTCAATTCAGCTTCCCTTTGATCACTCCTCGGCTAATTTCTCATTCATCTGCTCTGCCATCTTCTTGCAGGCATCTTCCATGGACATTTCACCGGTGTATACGCTCTTTAAGATTTCGTTGTCTTCATTTTCCCAGGTAACTGTTGTTTTGGAATATGGTCTGATCACCATGTCATCCATCATGTTCAGATATGCCTCTAAGTTAAAGTCAGCAGATTTTGCCCATGCGTCAGAGGTACCTGTGTATGCAGACATTGTAACGCCAAGTTCAGCCTGTTTTTCCTGAGCTTCTTTGGATCCCAGGTACTCGATCAGCTGCCAAGCTTCATCTGTGTGGCTGCCGTTAGCTGCTGCTGCCCATCCGAGTCCGTTATAGATGGAGGCTCTTCTTCCTGTTGACGCGTTCTTCGGAAGTTCTACAACGTCACAGTTTTCTGCTGTGTACTCATTGTCACGATATGCTGCCAGCATCCAGGAACCCTGGAATACCATAGCAACTTTTCCGGACTGGAACAGTACGTCCTCACCGTTCTCAGACATTGTCTCGATGGAAGGCATAACTCCGTCTTTGATCCATCCTTCTAACATCTGCATTGCTTCGATGGTCTTAGGATCATCCCATCCGGATGTTTTCTTGTCATCACTGATGACGGTTCCGCCGTTATCATAGATCATGTTGTAGTAACCGGCCTGGTTGTTGTCATTTCTCAGAGCCATACCGTACTGGCTTCCGTCTTCTTTTGTCAGCTTCTTAGCTGCTTCTGTCACGTCATCCCATGTCCAGTCTGCTGTAGGATAGTCAAGTCCGGCCTCATCAAACATTGCCTTGTTGTACCACAGAGCGATGGTATCTACATCCTTAGGAACTGCATAATATTTGTCTTCATATGTATACAGACCCCAGATATCGGATGGGTAGTTTTCCGGGTCGATCTTATCACTGTCTGCAATCTTGTCTGTCAGATCAAGAAGCATATCATTGGACATGTATCTCTGGCTCTCATTGGAATGCATCCAGAATACATCCGGAAGGGAACCGCCCTGTGCGCCTGCCTCCAACATGGTCCAATACTCGTCCCATTTTACTACAGAAAGTTTTGTCTTAATGCCGGTCTGCTCTGTAAAGTCAGCCAGGATTTCTTTGATACCCGGTTCCTGGTTGGTATCCCAGATAGATACGGAAAGTTCTGCATCACTGGAGCTACCGCTTTCGGCCTTCTCGCCTTCACCTTCTGTCTTTGTGCTGCTGTCGTCAGAACCCTTGCTGTCTCCGCCGCTGTTTCCTCCACATGCTGCCAGTGACAGTGCCATAACGCTTGCCAGTGATAATGCTGCTACCTTTCTGAATTTCATACTTGCTCCTCCTTTTGCATTAAAGTTTTCGTCAGATTAACAGTTTTTACTGTATCCCTGAGTGATATCCTTATTATAGTTGCACATGGAATAATGTTAAATGGATATATGTTTTTATAATATGTCATAATGTTATATGTTTGTGCGTTTTTTACACTTTTCCTTGATTTCACCAGGTTTTCATTGCAGTTTAATTGCCTTGCAAGCTTTGTTTTCCATATACTTTTGATAGTTTTCGTCACAATGACGGGTTCATTCTCACATATCAAGACCACATTAAGTCTAAATCAGATTACATTATTCCATATTTTTTACAATTTTCCTGTTTTTTCTATTTTTCCGCTCAAAATTACATACCGCAATTGCATTCTTCATCATTTAATGCTAGAATAACCCTTAGAATCATATCAAAGCATGTAACGGCCGGCAGAAAAAATGTACAAACCTGCCAATCAGTTACTAAAATACATTCTATTCAGAAAGGGCGGAAATTATGAATCTTTTAAACGAAGACAATGTAGTTCATATTTTTCTCAGCAAAATCGGAGATCTGGTGGTCGCCAATCTTTTGTTCATTCTCTGCTGTATCCCCGTCATCACCATAGGACCGGCCATGACAGCGCTGTATCACTGCACACTGCGCATGGTAAAAGGAAATGACAGCAGTACATCCAAAACCTTTTTCCGCGCGTTCAAACAAAATTTCGTCCAATCCCTGGTGATCTGGCTGGGCATTCTGCTGGCAGGAGTCATATTGTTTCTGAATATCCGTTTTCTTATGCAGACTCAGGGTACATTTTCCTATGGAAAGATTCTGCTCTACATGTCAGAGGCTCTTATGGGTCTTCTGGTGATCGTGGCCCTCTACATCTTCCCAGTCATTGCGGCTTTTGCCAACACCGCCGGGAAACTGCTGAAAAACGCATTTTTGTTTGCCTTCATGCATTTCCCCTCCACACTGGCCATGGCTGTCATTACCATTCTGCCCATGTATATGACATATCAGGATCTGAAGCTAATGCCTCTGTACGCGTGCTGTTGGTTCTTCTTCGGCTTTGCCCTCACGGCTTATATTGACTCGTTCTTTCTGTATCGTATCTTCCGGCCTTATCTGGAAAAAGAAGAGGAGTTGCCAAAAGAGGAAACACGGTAAACATGGATTTCCGAAAAAAGCATCCTGCCTGAAGGATGTTTCCATACAACAAAAAGGCACCGTCTGCGGAGCCGCCCAGTTCTGTATTTTACAGATACTGCGCCGTCCCGCAGACGGTGCCTTTTTCTTTTTATTTCAGCAGTTCATCGAGAACCGCTTTCGCCATTACAATATCCTTTTTCTGCTCTTCACCGGAAATTTCACGCTCAATAGTGATATCTCCTGCATATCCAATCTCTTTCAGTTTAGCCACAAAAGCGGGGTAATTCACCTTACCCTGTCCCAGAGGCACTTCATCGCCAAGCATGTGACCGTCTGTAGGGTATTTTCCATCCTTGCCGTGGATACCCATGACATATTCACCGAATACCTCCAGCGCGTCCACGGGATTTGCTTTTCCGTACATGACCAGATTGGCAGGATCCAGGTTAATGCCCACATTACCTTTTCCCAGTTCTTTTTCTATATCCTGGATCGCCCTTTTCAGTGTAACCGGCGTCTCCTGTCCTGTCTCAAAGAGGAAATTCTGGCCGTTTTCCTTACACTGCTTTACCAGTTCTTTCAGACAAACAAGAACACCCGCGTAGTTGGGATCATAGGGATTTTCAGGCATATACCCCACATGGGTCGCCACATCTTTTACATGGATCATAGCAGCAAACCTGATACCCTCCTGCAGCATCTTCACACGCTCAAAGCGGAACGCCTCAGGCACAAGTCCCAGGGTAAGCTGTCCGTCATAGAAATCCCATACTCTAGGGCCTTCCCAGCCGCACCAGAATGCTGTGATATCTACTTTATGATGTTCAGCAGCCGCATTCACCTTATCCGCATTCTCCTGATCCATGATCTCTCTATCCCAGCACACCAACTGGCAGCTCTCCATCCCCATGGAACGCAGCTCCGCGAATCTGGCATCTATATCTGTATCACGAAAAAGCTCTATCAAAACTCCTACTCTCATAAAAAATACCTCTCTTTCTTTTAACTTAACCGCAGCTTTTCAGCCTCATCACAGTTACAGGCAAAGTCCTTTTAGCCGTTACGCTTAACCCTTCACTGCTCCCGCTGTAATACCGCCTACGATATGCTTCTGCATGATCACAAAGAAGATCAAACTGGGGATCATGGACATTACGATACCCGGAAGGGCATGTTCCCAGTCTGCCGTCTGTGCAGAGAACTGCATGTAAAGCGCATTCTGGATATTCATAGCCTTTGCATTTCCTCCGACGATGAGCTGGTTGGTAATGATATCATTCCAGGTAGCCAGAGTATCCAAAACTACAACTGTTGTCAGGATCGGTTTCAGCAGCGGCAGTACAATATTAAAGTATGTTCTCACCTTGCCGGCACCGTCGATGCAGGCGCACTCTTCCAATTCAATTGGTACATTTTTTACAAACCCGTGGATCATATATACAGCCAGCGGCATACAGAGACCTGTACTCACCAGTATATAACCTATTTTACTCCCTGTCATTCCCAGATTTGCCACCAGTCTGGTCAATGTGATCATGTAAGACTGGAACGGCACCATCATAGGAATGATGATCAGAACAAAGCATGCGCCTGACAGCCTGCCCTTTGTTCTCGCCAGCTTGTAAGCCGCCATAGGCGCAAGGAGCGCGATAATGAGCACTGTACACACCGTATACAAAAGCGTATTCCCTATCAGCAGCGGGAAATCAAACTTTGTCCAGGTCTCTATATACATATTCAGGCTCCAGCTCTTGGGAAGAGCCAGGAATTCCTGCAGCATATCATTATAAGGCTTAAACGAGTTGATAAATATCAGAAGCAGGGGCATCAGCCAAAACACGGAACATATGAACACTATAATGGAAAGAATGCTGATTTTTCTCACTTTTTTCATTATGCCTCTACCTCCTTACTCTTGGTTACTTTAAGCTGGATCACTGTAACGATCAGCACAAACACCACAAATACAAGGGATTTTGCGGTAGCCATTCCATAACGGTTGTTGACAAACGCTTCTTTATATATATTGTACGCCACAGAAATGGTGGAGTTTGCCGGACCGCCCTTTGTAAATACCATGATGACATCAAATAACTTGAAGGCAAATGTCAGGGATGTGAGCATACAGATAGACACTGCCGGCATGATCAGCGGCACAGTCACTTTTCTAAGCACCTGGAACTTATTGGCGCCGTCTATCTTGGCAGCCTCAATGAGTTCTTTCGGAACCGCTATGATACCCGCAATATAGTTCACCATATAGAATCCCAGATTCTGCCATACCGTCATGATGACCACAACAAAGAATGCCAGTTTCGCTGTGCCAAGCCAGCTCCAGTTAAACATCTCCCATCCCGTCACCTGATACAGAGCCTCAAATCCCGGACCCAGAATAAACTTCCAGATCAGGCTGATGGCAGTCAAACTGATTATGTACGGAATATAATAAAACGCACGTCCCACGCTTGAACTCTTCTTCTCTTTCGCCATTACCAGTGCCACTGTAAGAGACAGGACGTTTACGATCACAACATAGAACACCGAGAACTTCAATGTAAATGCAGTACTCTTCCAAAACAGCGCATCATTGGTAAATATATTTACAAAGTTTTGAAGTCCTACAAACTCCATATCCTTGCTGATCCCATTCCAGTTAAACACAGAATAATACAGGTTCATCAGAAACGGCACATCTGTGGAAAAAAGCACAAATGCCACTGCCGGAAATACAAACAATGCAAAAATCAATAAATCTTTTGTTTTTCCTTTGCTTTTCACTTTCACGCCTCCATTTTCCCCTTCCACAACAGCAGGCCGCAGTGTGCCTCCTGCCCGGAGGTTTTTGTAACACAGGGAAATCCCAAAAGCTCGCCTGTGTTATAAAAAACGGGGCCGTTGCAGCCGCAACAGCCCCGTCCGGTCATCGTTACCCCGCCGCAGTTTCCAACTTTACTGTACAACCCATCCGTTCTGGAACTCTTCCGTCACCTGTTCTGCAGTCATATCACCAGTCATATAAGCCTGCAGTGCCGGTCCTACAATGTCGCCGTAGCCGTTTGGCTCGATGGTATGGATCCATCCGTTTGTTTTGCCCTCTTCCACATATGTGGACGCATCATTGGCAAGCGCGCCTTTTACATCCATATCCGTCTTGACGCCCGGTACAGCTCCAACACCGTCGCACATCCATTTCTGGCCTTCCTCAGATGTAAGGATATATTCCAGATATTCTTTTGCCAGGTCAAGATTTTCAGAGTCTTTATTTACAATATATGTCCAGTTACAGGATGACAGCAGTGTTGCGTCATCTGCATTGTCACTTACCGGGCAGGGAAGGAATGCCAGGTTTGCATCCGGGTTAAAGGAATCCAGTGTAGACTGGCACCAGTCACCCATATGAATGATAGCTGCCTCACCGTTTGCAAGCATATTCTCACTTGTCTCCCAGTCAACTTCAAGTGGTTTGTCCGGTCCGTATTTTACAGCCAGATCCAGAAGGCGGAATACATTCTGGAAATTTTTGAGGTCTTTGAATTTCAGATCTCCGCTGTTGAGTTTTTCCACAACGCCTTTGGCATCCAGAGTTTTGTCCATCATGTAATGTGTGGACAACTGCTGCAGTACCCAAGTCTCCTTGGCTGCCAGAGAAAATGCTGTGATGCCTGCCGCATCCAGTTTCTCGCAGGCTGCTTCCAGTTCATCCATAGTCTTTGGAAGCTCTGTGATACCTGCTTTTTCAAACAAGTCTTTGTTATAGATCAGGCCCATATTTTCATAGGTCCAGGGCAGAGACATGATCTTCCCGTCAGCGTCTTTTCCCGTATCCAAAGCCGGCTCATTGAATTTATCCAGTACCTCTTTCTCGTCTGTCCAATCATAAGCATATTCATAGTATTTCTGAGCAGATGTTCCTGACTCCACGTCAAATACATCCGGGATATCCCCTGAGTTAATACGTGACTGAAGCAGTGTGTTGCTGTCATTGGCAGCATGCTGCACCTCAATCTTAACCCCAGGATGTGACTCCTCAAACTTTTTCGCCATCTCAGCATACTCGTCCAGACCATAAGCATGAGCATCGAAGACCTTCAGGGTAACCTCTTTGCCGCTGTCTGCGCTGTCCTTACCGGAATCGCCCTTGGACTCCTCTGTACTGCCGCCGCCACCGCCGCAGGCTGTAAGACAGGATGCTGCCAAAGCTGCTGTCATCAGAACCGCCAGTGTTTTCTTCATCATAATTTTTTCCTCCTTGAAATTTATATTTGTTTTTATTTCCTGTTCACATATTCCTTTGCCCGTCTCCACTCTTCAATTCCCTGACGAACAGATTTGATACCCTCTTCCAGAGGCGCAACCTCCACTTCTCTGCCGTTTTGGAGGCATTCAATGAAGTATTTGATCTCTGTATAATACGGCCCCAGATTGGAGACGTTGATCCCCGCGGAATCATCCTTCACATCGTATTCCCTTTCAAGCTCCGGATACTCCACCGTGCCGTCATTTTTATAAACAGTCAGCGGTTTTTCATCGCGTCCCCGGAATACGATACTGGCCTCCTCGAAGCATGCGTGGAAGCTGGCCTCAAAGGGAAGCGCTGAACTAATATCCCATATGCCTTCTGTCACTGCGAATACTTTTCCGAATTCGTATGTAGTAAAGATCTGGTTGATCATTCCGCTGGAAAATGCTGTTGCCCTTACATCAAAGGAATCCGGTTCTCCCAGCATATATCTGAGAAAATCCAGATCATGCACATGCAGATCCAGCACTACCGAACCACTCCTGTCCTCCTTATGGAACCAGTCCTCAAATCCCCACGCCGCGTCGCCGCTCACTCTCTGCATGGTAATAGATTTCAGTTCACCATACCGGCCTGTTTCATAGCAGTCCTTCAGATACCGGTATTCATCAAAGGAGCGGACCACCTGCCCAACCATAACCTGTACACGGTTCCTCTCCTTGGCATCCAGAAGCTTCTGCGCCTCCTCCTCGGTCAGACATACCGGTTTTTCTACGAACACATTCATTCCTCTGTCCATAGCCGCCACAGCATGTTCTGTGTGGAGATAACTGGGAAGGCAGATATGCACGCTGTCCAGCGTCTCCGCTTCCAGAAGTTCCATCCCCGTCTTGTACAGCCTGGCATTTGGCCATTGCTCAGCCGCCTTTTCCAGGAACTCGGGCCTGCAGTCAGCCAGCGCCGTTACCTCAACATCCATCTTGGATGACAGTGCTTTCAGCGACAGGTTGTGGGTGGTTCCCATTCCTCCGCATCCTATTAATCCCACTTTCATCTCATCATCCTCTTTTCTTTTTGTTTGTCCAGTGGCCTTACTAATAAATTTTAAAATTAAAAGCCCCGCTGGTTTTTCAGCTATTTTTGGCTTTTTGATAATGTAAAATTTATTTATTTGATAGCTATACAATAGCATCACATGTCATTTATGTCAATATGTTTTTGTATTTTTGTGATATAAGAATGTAATTTACTACATTTTTAACATTTTATAATCACATATTTTGTGCACTTTTAACCTTATTACTATTTATTCCTACCGCATTACAATTTATTTACACTATTTCCAACCGTTTTTGTTTCATCATTTTAAAATTTCTTGCTTTTATCCACCATTTTACACAAATATATGGTTATCACTCTCCATTTTTACATCTTTTCACAAATAATATTGCATAACTCCGGGTTTTATGGTAGCATCTAATTAATAATACCACTTTACAATTAAACCAGCAAAGGAGGTGAACATATGAAACTTCTGACACAACAGGTGATCAAGAACACTAATATGAAGCATCTGTATTCCTCCATATATATTGAGAACGGAATATCACGCACAGAGCTGGCCAGGCGCACCCATCTCAGCAAAACCACGGTATCCACACTGGTTGATGAACTGATCGAAAGGGAATTTATCGCCGATGAAGGGGCCTCCCACTCTGACTGCGTCGGCAGAAAACCCAACTGCCTAAAAGCCCAGACAAATCAGCATTTTGTGATCGTAATTAGCTGGGTGGACAATATCGCCGAAGCTCATGTGGTGGATGTAGCCGGCACTTCAGTCTACAGTACCAGGCTGCAGTTAAAAAAGGGGGAGACTTATATCTCCTTATCCAGGACATGTGTGTACAGGGATATCCTGTCCAAATATGACTCCGAACGGATCCTGGGCATCTGTGTTGTGGTGTCTGCCATGATAGATGCCGCACGGAACGAGATATACTCCACAACCCTGAGCCTCGGTCCCGGCGGGAGCGGCAATCTGATACACGAACTGAACTTTGCCTTTCCGGATTATCCTGTGGCTCTGCTGGAGGATACAGCCTGTTATGCCTACGCAGAGAAGATATATACCCAAGTCAAGGAAAAGAACTTTGCGTTCATCAATTTCGGAAGGGGGATCGGCGCCACTATATTTATAGAAGGCAACATGCTTGGCAAGGCCAGCGGCTCTGTCACCCAGTTTGGTCATTATTCGGTCAATCCAAAAGGTCCTCTCTGCGTATGCGGCAACCACGGCTGTCTGGAGGCCATGTTCTCCGAATCCCAGATAAAAGCCAGACTGGAAGAATCCGGCAAGGAAAGCTGCCTTCTGGGGCGCTCTGCCATCACGTTTGAGGATTTGGGAAAGGCAGCCCTCTACAAAGACCCCGCCGCCATCCACACGCTGCAGAAAATGGCCAGAGATCTGGCCCTGGCGCTCAGCAACCTGATCTGTATCGTGAACCCCGAACTGATCATTCTGGGCGGAAAAGGACAGCACCTGGGTACTTTATTTATAGAAGAGGTGCAGAATTCACTGCGCGATGTGGGTTTCCGCAGGATGGTGGACTTTTCAGGTGTAAGGTATTCACAGCTTCAAAGCGACGCCTACCTAAACGGCGCAATGAAATATTTTTTTGACACCTATTATTCCTTCCTGGAACCCAGGCTGTGTACTTTTTATATTGGATAGTCTGCAATCACAGATCGTCCATTCAAACACATCCCGGAGATACGGAATTTATTTGTACCCCATGCCTTTTTGTGATATGTTTAAGGTAATAAAACTTTACTGTCAGCAGCGCTTCGAGAGACGGCGCTGCAAATCACAGGATTATATCATAATAAAGCAAAGGAAAAGCAATATATTATGAAACTGGTCAATCAACAATTAATCAAAAACACCAATTTAAAACAACTGTACAATTCTATTTACCAGAATCCGGGTACTTCAAGGGCGCAGCTCTCCAAAGATTCCCATCTGAGCAAAACCGCTGTCTCCTCCCTGGTAGATGAATTGATCGCCCGGAAGTTTGTATATGATTCCGGGACAGGCGGAAGTACGACTGTGGGCCGGAAGCCCAACAGCCTGCTTCTCCGCACAGAACAATACTACGTGGCGGTTCTCTGTCTGGAGGAGGACAGGCTGAATGCCGCCCTGGTGGACATTACAGGGACTTCCTCCATCCCTATGCAGATGGAAGTCTCTTCACCTGATGCTTACATTCCTCTGTGCCGGGATTACATAGAACAGACCGTACTCAGACAGATTGAAAAAGAGCAGCTTCTGGGAATCTGTATCGTTGTCCCCGCCATGATAGACCCGGATAAGCGGGAGATATTCGCCACCACTCTGAATCTTCCCGAAAAAGATTTTGTAGGTGAATTGCAGCGGACTTTCTCTGATTTTTCCGTCAACATCCTGAACGATACAGCCTGCTTTGCCTACGCGGAAAAAGTTTATACACAGATCACAGAAAAAGATTTTGCTTTTATCAACTTCGGCAAGGGGATCGGCGCAACTCTCTTTATCCGAAACGAAATGTTGGGGCATGCCTGCGCGTCCTACACCCAGTTTGGCCACTACTCCATTAATCCCAAAGGGAAACTGTGTACCTGCGGGAACAGGGGCTGTCTGGAGCTGATGATCGGGGAGGGGTCTTTAAAGGACAGAATCACCCAGGCAGGAAGCAGTCCTGCATTTAAAAAACCATCTGCTGTCACGTATGCGGATCTGGGGCAGGCCAGCGTATACGGGGATGTGGTCTCCCGCAAAGTGATACGGGAGATTGCCGATGAATTTTCCCTGGCGCTGTGCAACCTGATCTGCATGGTGCATCCAAAACTGATCATTATCGGAGGCAAAGGAAAGGACCTGGGTCCTGTATTTTTACAGGAAATACAGGAATGTCTGCACACCACAGGTTTCCGCCGTATGGTAGATTCCGTCAGCGTGCGCTACAGCCTCTTAGATTCCAGCGCCCTGTACAACGGCGCCATGAAGTATTTTTTTGATATTCATTATAATTTCACGCAGGAGATGGACGGAAGCTTTTTCATCGGATAAAATGCTGATTCGATCCTCAACAGGTCTGCCGTCTTCTGATCATTCAACGGAGGTACAAAATGAAAAAACTCAGAGCTGCAATTATGGGCTGCGGAAGGATTTCCGTATGCTACGAAGACGCTTTTAACCGCCTGTCAGATCAGGTGGAGCTTGTATGCGCCATAGATATTGACCCGGAGAAAGCAAAGACTTTTGCAGAAAAATTCAACTGCCATTACTGCACAGATCTGGAGACTGCACTCCAGTATGATATTGATGTGATACACCTGTGTCTTCCCCATTATCTGCATCCTGTCATGGCGGTGAAAGCCATGGAAGCCGGTCTTCATGTTCTGACAGAAAAGCCGGTGGCCATTTCTCTTCAGGACGCAGACAAGATGATAGAGACACAGCAGCGCACAGGCAGAAAACTGGGCGTTATATTCCAGACCCGATATACGAAAAGTGTGGAAAAGCTCAAAGAGCTTATGGATGCCGGATATTTCGGACGGATCCTCTCCGCTCGTTCCTATCTTACCTGGAACCGCCCCCACACCTACTATGAAGGAAGCGACTGGAAAGGTACCTGGGACAGAGAAGGCGGCGGTGTGCTCATAGACCAGGCCATACACAGCATGGACCGGGTGCGTTATATGCTTGGAAGTGATATTGAATGGATCGAAGGAAGCGTGCATAACCACTGCCACGATACCGTGCGGGTGGAGGACGCCGCGGAAGCAGCCATTCAATTCAAAAACGGCTGCATTTATAATCTGTATGCCTGTAACTCCTACGCCTCAGATGCTCCTATCACCATTGAATTCCAGGGAGAAAAAGGCCGCTGCGGACTGATCCAGGATATGGGATTCTATGAAGCTGACGGATGCTACACGGAAATCAGAAACACCTACGAGACGACCAGCGTCGGACCGGATTACTGGGGAAGCAGCCATCATCTGCAGCTCAGGGATTTTTATGAGTCTATTCTTTGCGACCGCCCGGTGGCTATAGATGCCGCAGAGGGAAGAAAAACTCTTGAAATGGTAAAAGGAATCTATTTGTCTTCCCTGGAACGAAGACGCATTTATCTTCCTTTTGAAGATGTGTGCTATAAAGATTTGAATACGCCGAAATAAACGGATCACCGATCCGCGCACAAACACCGGGGATTTTGCATCCCCGGCGTTTTTATTGCAGGATTTCCTTTACCTTTTCCAGAGTCATACCGCAGATTTTTGCAATGTTTTCCTGCGTCTCACCCTGTATATACAGCTTAAATACCTGACGCGTCTGTCTCTCACCCTCCTCTTTTCCTCTTCTTTCCGCACTGCTTATCTGTGAGTTATAATCTCTCAAAGCCTTATCCCTCGCTTCATATTCCATCCGTTTCTTTTCATCTGCGCTCATGGTTCTCAGGGTGTGATATGCTTCATTGAGATATTCGTTCGCTTTTGCCACGCTTTCAAACTCCTCTCTGCTTTTCCCACTAAAGAACTTCATCCACAAAATGACATCTTCTCCTGTGCGCACTTCTTTTTGCAGTTTTTTAAGCTCCAGGATCTGTATCTCCATCTTATCCGAATATACATTACCCGTTTTATCATCCCGAAAATGAATGGTCCTGTAACACTGGACGTCATCCGGAAAATGCACAAAGTCCAGGATGCTCACATGAATGCACTTCTGAAGCTTTTCATATGGTTCGCCTTTTTTGATCTGACCTGCAAACATCCTCCCCATATAAAAAAGAACACGCTCGTCCCAGCATTCAAAGTATTTGACCTGCATTTCCATATTCATCCTGGTTCCATCTGCAAGTAGTACATGGACATCCAGAATTCCCAGCTTGTCATCCGGCCAGTTCCCGCCAAGTGCTGCCGGAAGCATCATTGTATCCTCAACCTCTTCCGGGCTGACCCCCAGCAGTGCTGCGATAAACCCTTTTCTCACCTTGTCATTCTTCATCAGCTCCGCAAAACAGAAGTCCACAGTGGGCAGCATTATGAAATTATCAGTTTCCATAGATTCTCCTTTCCCGAACAGAATATACCTGATACAGGAAGAAGAATTTCTCTGTGATCTGCCCTCATTATACCATATCTTATCAGGCGGTAAAAGGCGGTAAATCTGTTCTCTCAGTTTTAACTGTTATAACAATTGGAATCGCACGGCGAATTGCCGTTTAGAAAATGAAGAGCGAACGCTCTTTGATATCCTTACCCGGAAGTATAACACAGCCCATTTCATATAGCAATTGGACAATACGCTGAAAATTAAACAATAACAACAGAAGACGGCACAGCTTCAAAGCCGCGCCGCCCTCTTTTAATTTGTCATCGCTCTTTTAGTTTACATAATATATACTGCTGCCTCATAAGGCCGCATGGTCCGTTCCTCCAGCGCTGCATCTTGCTCATAATTATCGATCAGGAGTACCGCCTTTTCAGCATCAAGTCCCT
Organism: Blautia coccoides; assembly: GCF_034355335.1. Classification (NCBI taxonomy): domain Bacteria; kingdom Bacillati; phylum Bacillota; class Clostridia; order Lachnospirales; family Lachnospiraceae; genus Blautia; species Blautia producta. The sequence continues at coordinate 89,551 of NZ_CP136422.1, read as the reverse complement.
CCGGCATATGGAAAGGAACCTCATCCTCTGTGAAATTCAGGATCACAAACATTTTTTTGCCTTCATAGTTTCTTTCATATATATAAAGGCTCTCATTTTCAGGCTCATACTCCCTGAAATCCCCATAAACGGCAGCCTCATTTGCCTTCCGCATCCGGATCAGCCTCTTCATATAATAAAAGATTGAGTCCGGATCCTCCAGCGCTTCCTTTACATTGATCTCCTTATAATTGGGATTTACTTTAAGCCAGGGAGTTCCTGTGGTAAATCCGGCATTTTCACTGTCATCCCACTGCATAGGGGTTCTCGCATTATCACGGGAGCGAAAACGGATGGCATCCAGCAGGACATCAGGATCCGCGTCACCATGGATGACCCGCTCATTCCAGAGATTTTTCACCTCAATGTCATTATAATCCTCAATAGATGCAAAATGCACATTTGTCATCCCAATCTCTTCCCCCTGGTAGATATACGGGGTCCCCTGCATGGTCAGCAGCATGGTGTACAGCATTTTCTGGCTCTCTTTCCGGTACTGCTTGTCATTGCCCCTTCGGGACACAGTCCTCGGCTGGTCATGATTTGTCCAGTACAGGCTGTTCCAGGCCTTATCCTGGAGTACAGTCTGCCATTTGCTGAAGCATGCCTTTAACTCCGGCAGCGGCACTTTCCGGTAGCTGTACCGCTCAGGTCCGCAGTCCAGTCCGTTCTGTTCAAACTGGAAAACCATATTCAGCTCTGTGCCCTCATTATTGGCATAGCGCAGGGCATGCTCAAGGGGAACATCCGGGGTCTCCCCGACTGTCATGATATCATATTTTGACAGGACCTCCCGGTTCATCTCCTGGAGGAATTCATGGATCCTCGGTCCATCCTGGAAATACTCCGTTCCGGTTATCTCAGCCGGCTTTCCGTCCGGAAGTCCCGGTGTTTTAGAAAACAGACTCACAACATCCATACGGAAGCCGTCACAGCCCATATCCAGCCAGAATTTCATCATATCGTAAATCTCACCGCGCAGTTTGGGATTCTCCCAATTCAGATCCGGCTGTTTTTTTGAAAACAGATGCAGATAATACTGGTCTGTTGTCTCATCATACTCCCATGCAGGTCCATAGAAATAAGAAGTCCAATTATTCGGCTCCTTTCCGTTTTTGCCGTCTCTCCAGATATAATAATCCCTGTACGGATTATCTTTTGATTTTTTCGCTTCGACAAACCACTGATGTTCGTCTGAGGAATGATTTACCACCAGATCCATGACAAGCTTCATACCTCTGTCATGGATTCCGGACAACATCTCCTTAAAGTCCTCCATATTTCCAAACTCATCCATGATATCCCTGTAATCGGAGATATCATATCCATTGTCATCATTGGGCGATTTATAACAGGGTGACATCCAGATAACATCAATACCCAGGTCTTTCAGGTAATCCAGCTTACTGATCACTCCCCGCAGGTCTCCAATGCCGTCCCCATTGGAATCCATAAAACTTCTGGGATATATCTGGTAAACAACCGCCTCTTTCCACCATGCTTTTTTCATGCTGTTCTCCTCTCAGATTTTTTATTCTTTTACAGCGCCATTTGAAATACCGGCAACGATCTGCTTCTGGAACAGAAGAACAATGAGAAGTGTCGGTATGACTACCACCACGGTTGCCGCGGCGATCTGGCTCCAGAACACTGTGAACTGATCCTTCAGATAACTCAGGCGCACAGGCACTGTCTGGATTTTTTCATCAATATTCAAAGTACAGGATAACAGATACTCATTCCATGCTGCAATAAAGCTCATGATGGCTGTTGTAAACACACCCGGTGCAGCAATGGGGAAAATGATCCGCCACAGCATTCCCCATGTGGAACAGCCGTCTATCTTGGCCGCTTCCTCCAGAGCCAGGGGAACCTGGTTAAAATGCGCGACCATGATCCATACAGCACTGGGGAGCGTGATGGTTGAGTATGCCAGGCATACCCAGTATGTATTCAAGATATCCATCTTATAGAACATGTTAAAAATAGGTCCTACCACGATCATCTGCGGGAACATGGCGACTGCCAGGATAAGTCCCATGAGCAGGTTTTTTCCCTTGAATTTAAATCTGGAGATGATGTACGCGGACATAGATGCCACAACCACCACATAGAAAGTGGTTGCCACTGACATAACAAAACTGTTTCCGATCGCCCGGAGCATTCCCTTCTCAACAATAACCGTCCGGTAATTGTCCAGAGTGGGATTCTCCGCTATAATACGATAGCAGTTGGCTCCGAAAATTTCCGATTCCGGCTTAAACGAACTGATCAATATCCAGAAGAAAGGAAATACTGTGATCAGCAGAAAAACTACCACACAAATCCAGCAGATAATATTAAATGTTTTATTCTTACTCATTTTCCTTCCTCCTTTCTAATCATTATTGATCACATCCGCGCCGAGCACCTTCACATAAATCACTGCAATGACCGCAACACAGACAGCCATACCCATTACCACCACCGAACCATACCCGTAATTACTCTGACCAAACATCAGCTTATAAGAGTATACAGAAAGGGATTCTGTGCCGTTACCCGGGCCGCCTCCTGTCAGAATGGCGATCAGGTCATACACACGGAAGGCATCCATAGTACGGAACAGAAGCGCCACCAGAAGACTTGGCTTGATAAGCGGAAGGGTGATCCTGAAAAATGTCTTGAACGGGCCTGCCCCGTCAATAGAAGCACTTTCATATAAGCCTCTGTCAATCACCTGCAGGCCAGCCAGAAGAAGGAGTGCCATATATGGTGCTGTTTTCCACACATCTGAGATAACAACAGATGTCATAGCTCCATTGGCTGTCAAAAGCATTGCAGACTGCTTAGGGATCAGTCCTATCATAGAGAAAATTTTGGAGATAACACCGTAACTTCCATCATACATATAACTCCAGATCATAGCCGACACCGCAGTTGGTATTGCCCACGGTATAAGAGCTATGGTACGGACAACGCCGATACCCCTGATCGCCTTATCCATGATCAGAGCCAGGATCATACCGATGACCAGCTCAATGGCTACGGAAATAACAGTAAACAGCAGGGTATGTCCCAATGCCTTGAAAAATCTGCTGTCGTGGAACAGCTTTGCAAATCCTTTCAATCCTGTAAAGTTGGATTCTACAATACACGTATCCATATCATCCAGGATCTGAGGCATACCATCCCTGTTATACATATCCAGATCCGCGTTCCTGTCATAAATAGCCGTCAGCCTTTCCCTGATGTCATCATTAAATGCTTTTATATCACTGATAGTCTCAGAAGAGACCTTGCTTACACCTTTAGAGTCTTTATACTGCTCATACATTTCATTTACTTCTGTCTGAATGGCCTGAAATTCAGCCACATCATCGCTGCCAAGGCCCTCTGTAGCCATATCCGTATCGATAAACCAACTCACATAATCCAAATCCTGTGCATACAGTTCCCCGTTCAGCTGCTGTGACATATAAAAGCTGTTGTGCTGCTGATCGTTTGTACGGTAATCAAACAGCGTATACATCAGAGATGTCACGATGGGATAAATGGAGAATATCCCTATAAATATAAGCAGCGGAAGAATAAACAGAAACTGCTTAAACGTCATTCTTTTAATCATAATCTTCCCTCTTTCCCAACTGCAAAAAAGAATCCGGCCGTTTTCTTTTCACTGTTATGAACAAAACAAGGGTGCCGTATTAAGCCATAGACATATATGTATATATGCAGTTACGCCTAACACGACACCCCTTCACTCATCTAAAATCCCCACCCCGGGCAAATACCCGGTTCTCTGTTACTGTTCCAGCAGTCCTTCCACTTCTGTTGTGGTTGCATCCAGATCAGATTCTCCTGATAAGAATTTGTGAATGGAAATCTGCAGTGAATCAGATAATTCCTCATATTTGTCAGAGGATGGTCTTGCGATTGTGTTCTCCAGAGCTTTCATGAATCCCTCTTTGCTGAGAAGCTGGTTTGCTGCCTTTACATCAGCATCCTCCAGTGCTTCGTTAAATCCGGGAACATATCCGCCCTTACTGCAGAAAATCCTCTGTCCTTCCATGGATGTGAAGTAATCCAGGAATGCCCATGCACCTTCTTTATGTTCGCTCTTGGCATTCATAGCCAGCAGCCAGCCGCCGATGCAGGAACCGCCCGGGATCGGAGCGATATCTGTCTGGTCCTGTGTTACCGCTGCGCCTTCTGCTCCCACCAGGCCCCATACGTATGGCCAGTTACGTGAAAATACAGTTTCGCCGTTTACATAACTATTAGCTGCTTCAGATTCCTGATAAACCAGAATATCATCCGGTGTTGCGTCAGAATCAACGATCTTCTTCATAACTTCCAGCCCGCCTTTTACATCCGTAAAGTTGGCTGTATATTCATTTGCATTGCAGACAAGGCCTTCATACTGGTTTGCCTGGAATGTAAATCCTGTCTTGGTACCACCCTGTCCCTTATATGTTTCAGCCATGGCAAGCAGGTCATCCCATGTGAAATCTCCGCTTCGTAATTTGGCTGCGTCCTCCTCAGAAACAATATCACTTCTGAAATAGATAACTCCAAAGTCAGGATACAGCGGCAGCGCATATGTCTTGGCATTATATGTACCGGCCTGGATGGAACCTTTGTTGTAATCTGCCGGGCTTCTCTTTGCATCCTTCATGTAGCTGTCCAGGGGTTCGATATAACCTGCTGCAGCCATGTCACCTGCCCAAACAGTATCAATAGATACCAGGTCATATTCAGAACTTCCCGCTGAGAACGCTGTATTTAACTGGCTTCTTGTCTGGTCCGTATCATTGGATGCTGTCACCCATTTTACTTTATATTTATCCTGGGATTTTTCAAAGCCATCGATCACTGCCTCCACAGCGCCGTTTCCGTCATCAGAACGGAACAGGGTAATCTCTTCACGGTCACCATCCGCTGTTGACTCCTTTGTCTCACTGTCTGCGGTGCTGCCGGAGTCATCCGCTTCGTCCGCATCGTCCTTGGTATCCGCAGCTTCCTGCTTATCTTCCCCGCCTGCCTCTGTGGAGGTCTCCTTGTCACTTCCACTGCCGCATGCCGCCAGACCGAACACCATAGCTGTACTCAGCATTACTGCTACAATTTTTCTTTTCATTCTTTTTTCCTCCTTTTGTTGGTGTTTTACGATACTTACATAAAATGTCACATCTTGACTGTTGGTGTTGTATAACACCTCTATTGATATAATCAACATTAGCACAATACCCATAATCTGTAAATAGGTTTTATGTAAAACCATCACGATATATAATTTAAATAGTATTTAATTATACATTTTGCACATAATCACTCTTTGTACAGTCATCAAAATATACATTCCCCTTTTCTCTTTATCTGACAAATGGATGAACTTTCTGACAACCTCTTGCATTTTCCCTTGTTTCTGCTATTCTATAATATAGGTAAATTACGATACGTCACTTATGTCATATCCTGACAGAAACTTTTATACAACTGACGGCATAAGCCGTCCGCATTTGGGGGTAACCGGATGATTACAATAAAAGAAATAGCCAATATGATGAATGTCAGCCCCACCACGGTTGCCAACGTGATCCACGGCCGCACCAGCAAGGTGTCAAAAGAAAACGTGGAACGGATTCAGCAGGCCCTCAAGGACCACAATTATGTTCCCAAGATGGGACTTGAAGCTCTGACAAAAGGCAAAACCCGGCTGATCATTGTGGTGATCCACACAACAAAACGCTACACCCAGACAACCGTAGGCGACCCTTTCTACAGCCAGACCATAGGTGTCCTGGAGGAAGAGATACGCAGGGCCGGCTACTATATGATGCTCTATATAGACCGTAATCTTGACAATATCTTCAAGACGGCGCTTTCCTGGAATGTGGCAGGGATCATTGCCGTCACACTGTCCAAGACCAACTACGAAAAGCTCTGCTCTTTAGTGGATTGCCCGGTAGTGGGGATCGACACTTTTATGGAAGATACTGCTCCTCTGCCGGACAAGGGATATCACGTAACCCTGGATGACATCGGCGCAGGCAGGCAGATGACAAGCTATCTCATCAACGCGGGATTTTCCAATATCATGGTTATCTCCGATGCCAAGATAGGCTCCTCCGCGCTGAGAGCAGCCGGTGCAAAAACCGCGCTCAAAGAACACGGCATAAGCACAGAGAAACAGTGGCACATGGTCCTTGACACGCAGAAAAGGCGGAGAGACAGCCAGTACAATTCTCTTCTGGCACTGGCCGGCAGGAAATATGTGCTGTTCTGCACCGCAGATCAGCTCGCCTTTGAAGTGATCGGTTATCTGAATGAACACGGATGCCATGTGCCCAGTGACATTTCTGTGTGCGGGTTTGATGACAATCCCTATGCAGAGTTCTGCATCCCCAAACTGACAACCATGCATCAGGACATTGCCAGAAAGGGAGAATTAGCCTCAGAAATCCTGTTCCGGCTCCTGTCCGGAGAGAAAGTGGAGGAGAAAGCAATCCGCCTTCCGGTGGAGCTGGTCGTGAGAAAAAGTGTCCTTCCGCCGGATTGACAAATTTTTAACCATTACGAATGCGGTAAATCCAGGTATTTTCCTGTTTTACCGCATTTTTTATGCGTTTTTATCCTTCCTACACTTTGTAGGAAAACCCATAGAAATTCCCCCTTTTTTGCGGCTTGTACTTTCTGCACATTTTGGTACAATAGAGTTATAAATTTGTACAGGAGGTTTTGCAAATATGATAATTATTGGGGAAAAAATCAACGGCTCCATACCGGCAGTTGCAAAAGCCATCGCTGAGAGGGATGCGGAGTTCATCAAAGAGCGCGCCAGAAAGCAGGCCGCTGCCAATGCCACCTACATAGACTGCTGTGCTTCTGTTCCGGAAGAAGTTGAAGTTGAAACTTTAAAATGGATGATCGAATGTATCCAGGAAGTTACGGATCTTCCGATTTCCGTAGACAGCCCCAGCACCGATGTTTTAAAGGAAGCTTATAAGTTTTGTAATAAGCCCGGACTTTTCAACTCTGTATCAGGAGAAGGAAATAAGATCGACACCATTTTCCCGATCATGGCAATGGAGGAGAACAAAGGCTGGGAAGTTATCGCACTTCTGAGCGATGACACAGGAATTCCGAAGTCTGCTGCTGACCGTCTCCGCGTATTTGACAACATCATGGCCAAAGCAGAAGAGTATCACATCAGCCCCAGCCGTATCCACATTGATCCGCTGGTAGAAATGCTGTGTACCTCTGAAGACGGAATCGCCATGAACATTGAAGTTATTGAGACTGTGAGAAAGAGATATCCTAACATCCACATTACTGCTGCTATCAGCAATATCTCCTTTAATCTTCCTGTCCGCAAGCTGATCAATTACGGCTTCATGATCCTGGCTATGAACGCAGGACTTGACAGTGCTATTATGGACCCCACCAACCGCGATATGCTGGGACTTGTATACGCAACAGAAGCGCTGATGGGTGAAGATGATTTCTGTATGGAATACATTGGGGCTTACCGTGAAGGACTGATCGGACCTGCTCCTAAGAATTAAACATTTATGTGTACGTGTTGAGGAATGGAATCACAAAAAGAAAATAAAAACTATAAAATATATTTTTTAAGAAATGGGAGGAATTTATTATGAGTAAGATTCAGGCTGTTGCAGATGCTGTTGCTGCTGGAAAAGCAAAACTGGTTGGCGGATTGGTACAGGAAGCACTGGATGACGGATGCCAGGCTGTAGACGTATTGAACGCAATGATCGATGCTATGGGCGTTGTAGGTGAGCGTTTCAAAAACAACGAAATCTTCGTTCCTGAAATGTTAGTTGCTGCACGTGCTATGAAAAAAGGTGTTGAGGTTCTGAAACCGCATCTGGCAAGCGGAAGCGCCGGCGTATGCGGCAAGATGGTAATCGGAACTGTTGCCGGTGACCTTCATGATATCGGCAAGAACCTTGTTGCTATGATGATCGAGAGTGCCGGATTTGAAGTTATCGACTTAGGCGTTGATGTACCTACAGAGAAATTTGTTGAGACCATCAAAGCTAATCCGGATGTTAAGATCGTTGGATGCTCTGCTCTTCTGACCACAACTATGCCTGCATTAAAAGCCACTGTAGAGGCTTTAAATGCTCAGGATTTCCGCGGCAATATCAAAGTTATGGTTGGCGGCGCTCCTATTACTCAGGAATTCGCTGATGAAATCGGTGCTGATGCTTATACCGCTGACGCTGCTTCCGCAGCTCAGAAGGCTAAAGAGCTTGTAGCATAACTAATTTAAGCTTAAATCCATATCTGTCATGCATACCCTATAAAGAGGGAGGAGGCGCCGAAAGGTGCCTCTTCTCTCTTTTTGCTATATTCTTGTCACAATGACATATTTACGCGCTGCCATCTGTCCACTATAATAGAAACAGAGCTATACACTGTGAAACGGTACGAGAACGGTACTTAACGGTCACTATTTTTATTTCTATTTTGAAGGAGAACAACGAATGGCTATCAAGAAAGACACTACCGGAAAATTATTTACCCTGCTCACCAAAAACAGTATGTACCAGATGAAAGTGGATGATCTGGGATTTCTGGTACACACATGGTTTGGAAAAAGGACACAGGTATTTGATTACTCCTATCTGAATGCAGGACGAGACCGGGGATTTTCCGGCAATCCTTACGCGGCAGGCGATAATCGTGCCTATTCCCTTGACACCCTTCCCCAGGAGTTTCCCACATACGGAAACGGTGACTACAGGGAGAGTGCTGTACGGATCCGTTACGCATCCGGTGCTTCCTCCTGTGAGTTCCGATACGAATCCGCTCAGATCATGGAAGGAAAATATTCCCTGCCGGGTCTGCCCGCATTCTACGCACTGGACGAAGACACTGCGGACACCCTGGTCATCACACTGAAAGACAGCACAGAGAAGATTTTTGTTCATCTCTATTACGGAGTTCTGGAAGAAAAGGACATTATTACCAGAAGCGTAACTGTGGAAAATAAAGGAGAGTCCCCTGTTTATCTGGAGCGCATCATGAGCACATGTACAGATTTCCAGTATGGCAGCTTTGACTTTATCAGCTTTTACGGACGTCATGCTATGGAGCGTCTGCTTTCCCGCTCGCAGGTACACCACGGCATTCAGTCTGTGGGCAGCACCAGAGGAGCTTCCAGCCACCACTACAACCCCTTTGTGATCCTGGCAGCCCCAGACACCACAGAGACCAACGGAGACTGTTACGGTTTTTCCTTCCTGTACAGCGGTGATTTCCTGGCTGAGGCAGAAAAAGACCAGAGCGGACAGACCAGATTTCTCATGGGTATCCATCCGGATAACTTCTGCTGTAAACTGGAAAACGGCGAAGCTTTCCACGCACCGGAAGCCGCCATGGTCTACAGCGCAGACGGTCTGGAAGCCATCAGCCACCGTTTCCACCGGGCAATCCGCAATAACCTCTGTAGAGGCGAGTACAAAAAGGCCCGCCGCCCTGTTCTCATCAACAACTGGGAAGGCACCTACTTTGATTTCACAGGGGACAAGCTGGTGGAAATGGCGGAACAAGCCAAAGAGATGGGTGTGGAGCTGTTTGTCATGGACGACGGATGGTTCGGCAAACGTGACAGCGACACCTCCGGCCTTGGTGACTGGATCGTAAATGAAAAGAAACTGGGCTGCACCTTAAAGGACCTTTCCCACCGCATCCATGCCCTTGGACTCAAATTCGGCATTTGGTTCGAGCCTGAATGTATCTCTGAGGACAGTGATCTATACCGGGCACATCCCGACTGGGCATTCAAAGTGCCTGAGAAAGATCCTGTGAGGAGCCGCTACCAGCTCGTACTGGACTTCTCCCGCAGGGAAGTGCGCGATCACATCTTCAACATGATGTGTGATGTCCTTGACAACGCTGAGGTGGATTATCTGAAGTGGGATTTTAACCGCAGTATCGGGGATATCTTCAGCACTGCCCTTCCGGCGGACCGGCAGGGTGAGACAGCACACAGATACGTCCTTGGGCTTTATGAATTCCTGGAGAACCTAAACCAGCGCTATCCCCATATGCTCATTGAGGGATGCAGCGGCGGCGGCGGAAGATTTGACGCAGGCATGTTGTACTATACCCCTCAGATCTGGACCAGCGACGACACCGATGCCATCGAGCGTCTGAAGATACAGTACGGCACCTCCTTCGCCTATCCTGTAAGTACCATGGGTGCCCATGTATCCGCTTCCCCTAACCACCAGACCGGCAGGGCTGCCTCTCTGGCAACGAGAGCCACTGTGGCTATGGCAGGCACTTTTGGCTACGAACTGGACCCGGCAAAGCTGACTGACTGTGAAAAAGAAGAGGTCAGGGAACAGATCCGGTCATTCAAAGAATATTATTCCCTGATCCAGGACGGCACCTATTACCGTCTGGCCAGTCCTTATGAAAATGAGGAGTACACCGTATGGGAATTTGTAAATGAGAATATGAGTGAGGCACTGCTTGGAGTCGTCTCCACAAAGCTCACTGCAAATAACCTTTTTACCTGTATCCGCCTGCGTGGACTGGATCCTGACGCCATGTACCGCATAGGTGATGAGAGCTATTTAGGAGCCGCTCTCATGGATGCGGGGCTTCCCATGCCTGTACCTGAGACGGAATACCAGAGCTGGAACCTGCATCTGGTAAAAGAATCCTAATTATTACCCATAAAATTTTTCATAACTTGACCGCGGCAGTTTACTGTCGCGGTCTTTTCTGTTATACTTACTCTATAGCAAAATTGGGGGAATGAAAATTGAAAACACATGAAGTAACTTTTATCCGTGAAGGTAAAAGCATCCTGGCAGAAGAAGGCACTACTGTGCTGCAGGCGCAGCGTCAGGCCGGCCTGGATCCGGATGCCCCCTGCGGCGGGCAGGGCACCTGCGGAAAATGCATGGTACACGTGACAAGCGGTCCCGTGACCGGCATTCTGAAAGCCTGTCAGACCAAGATCACCGGGGATATGACAGTTGACACCCTTGTGAGAGAAAAAGAACACGCTATACTGGCTGAAGGCTTCTCCCGTCCGGTACCACTCCACCCTCTGCTCCGTTTCGGCAGGACACATATCCGCAAGGTAAAACCCGGGGATAATCTGTCCGACTGGGACCGCCTGAAACTGGCACTGGAGGAATCCTTTGGAGAGAGCATGGAACATCTCAGACCGGATCTGGAAACAGCCTCCGGACTGTACGAAATGCTCAAGGAGACTGATACCTGGTATGCGGCAGTTTCCGGGGACACTCTTCTGGATCTGCAGAAAGAACCTATCAAAGGATATCTGGCCGCATTTGATATCGGAACCACCACGGTGGTGGGATATCTGATGGACGCGCGCACAGGCAGGGTTCTGGCTGTTGAGAGCAGCATGAATCCCCAGGCCCAGTATGGTGCCGATGTGATCATGCGCGCCAACTACGCACTTGAAAACGGAACTGAAAATTTAAGCTCTTGTATCCGCCAGACTGTCCAGACCATTCTGGATACACTGGCCGAAAAGTCAGGCATCAGCACAGGCTGTATTTACCAGACCTGTATTGTAGGCAACACCTGTATGCATCATCTGTTTCTGGGCATCTCCCCGGGAGCGCTGGTACATGCCCCCTACAATCCGGCCATCAGTCAGCTTCTATTTTTGAAAGCCTCTGAATATGACCTTCATATCCATCCCAAAGGGCAGCTCATCCTGCTTCCTGACGTGGCAGGCTTCGTAGGCGCTGATACTATGGGCTGTCTGCTCTGCATCCGCCCGGATCAGCAGGAGGAGATATCTCTGATGATCGATATCGGAACCAACGGCGAGATGGTTCTCGGCAATAAAGACCGTCTGGCCGCCTGTTCCACAGCCGCAGGCCCCGCCTTTGAGGGTGCCAAGATCGAATGCGGCATGAGAGGCGCGTCCGGCGCAGTTGACCACGTGGAATACCGTGAAGGTACTTGGAACTATACGACCGTGGGCAGCAAAAAAGCCATCGGTATCTGCGGTTCCGGGCTGATCGACCTGATCGCCTGCCTGAGAAAAGCAGGTATCATAGATGAGTCAGGAAAGCTTCTGACAGAGGACGGCACTGCATCCTTTACCCTGGTTGCTGCAGAAGAAAGTGGAAACGGCAGCCCTGTTTACCTCAGTCAAAAGGATGTGCGGGAGGTACAGCTTGCCAAAGCTGCCATTGCCGCCGGCATTCAGCTTCTCCAGAAAGAACTGGGCATAACAACTGACCAGATCGCGCATGTATATATTGCCGGTGCCTTTGGGAATTATATGAATCCCAAGAGCGCATGTGATATCGGACTCATACCCATATGCCTGAAGGAAAGGATCGTGCCTGTGGGCAACGCCGCCGGTGAAGGTTCCAAAATAGCACTCATCAACAGGGAGGAACTGTTCTATTCTGATATCCTGGCAAAGGAGATATCATTTGTAGAACTGGCCGCTTCACCTGAATTTCAGGACTGCTTTGTGGATGAGCTGGAGTTTCCTGAACTACTATAGAATGAATGGGGGTTTTTACATGATAAACTATGAAGAATTGGAGAAGCTCGGGACGGATACCGGCTTCTCCCATATCGCACCATTAAAATGCAGCACCATCGAACTGCTGCCTGAGGTCCGCCAGATGTGCGAAGCCAACACCTGCGGCATGTACGGAAAGCGCTGGAGCTGCCCTCCGGGATGCGGAACCCTGGAAGACTGCCGTGCCAAGATACAGCAGTACCAAAACGGCATCCTGGTACAGACTGTAGGAGAACTGGAAGATGCCATGGACGGGGAAACCATGATGGAGACAGAGGCACTTCATAAGAAGAACTTCTTTGCCATGGAAAAACTGCTCCGGGAAACATATCCCGACATGCTGGCCATCGGCGCCGGCTGCTGCACCAGATGTGAAACCTGTACCTACCCTGACGAGCCGTGCCGCTTCCCTAAGAAAGCTTTTTCTTCCATGGAAGCCTATGGTATGCTGGTCACACAAATCTGCAAAGCCAACGATATGACATATTATTATGGTCCCTGCACCATTGCCTATACCAGTTGTTTTCTTCTGGAATAGGGGCCTTTTCTTTCATTGGAACAGGAGGACATCATGACTACTTTAGAAGAACTTCGACAGGCAATTGAGAACGGGCATCCGCGCGATGCCCAGTTTCTTGTGTCCAGAGCTTTGGAGGAACACATCAAACCTTCCCTCATTGTGGATCAGGCCATGGTTCCTGCAATGAAAACAGTGGGGGAATACTACAAACAGAACGATGCCGATATTCCAAGAATACTGGCTGCTGCCCGCAGTGTGAGGAAAGGTTTTGATATACTGGAGGAAAAGTGCGGTGCCATGGAAGAACAGAGTATAGGAACCGTCATCCTGGGTACCGTAGAAGGCGACCTGCACGACGTGGGAAAGAACATTGTCGCGATCATGTTCCGCAGTGCCGGCTTCAAAGTCATTGACCTGGGCGTCGACATCTCGGAAAAGCAATTCCTGAAAGCAGTCCGTGACAATCCTGAGGTTTCCATTGTATGCATCTCCTCCCTGCTCACGACCTCCATACCGGAAATGCAGCAGGTGGTAAAATCCCTGCGCCGCCATGACAAGGAACACCGTCTGAAGATCATGGTGGGCGGAGGCGCCGTCACCCAGGAGTTTGCCGATACCATTGGCGCAGATGCCTACACGGAAAGCGCAGTGGATGCTGCGGAAAAAGCCAAGACATTTATTATATAAGCGGGGGATCACTTTGAAGCTATCAGCAGTGCTTTTATCAGAAATGATAACAAAAGAATTTCACGTTGTCTCACAGGGAAATCTGGAGACAACAGAGACCTTTATGCGTCCTTTTTTATTTGAGGACGGTTCCGGTTTTTCCACCGGGCATATCTGCCTTGTCAAAGCCGGGGATACGGAATCCCTTTCCTCCCAGCTCACAGGGCCTGTTTTTCTGGTCATCTCGGGCAGTCCGGGCGAAGGCTTTTCGCCCCCTTCCCATCCATATCTCATTCTGGATACGAGCTATACTCTGAGCCGTATCTTTAATTTTATCCAGGATCTCTACGACACGTATGACAGCTGGGACGAACATCTGAGCACCATCCTTCTGAGCAGCGGCAGTGTCCGCAACCTTCTCAGTGTATCCCTGGAAATCTTCCATAATCCTCTGTCTGTCATCAGCCTGGATTTCACCCCTGTGGCCAATGCGGGCACAGAACATATACCGGAAAAGTATCATCTGTACACAGAAGACGGTCTCAACATTGAATATGTCAATGCCCTGGCTCAGGATGAGGAATATACAAAAATGCTGGAGGCAGATGGACCTGTATTCTTTCCGGGATATATCACCGGTCTGAATACCCTGAACGTAAATGTCCGCCAGGATGGGCACACCACACACCGTCTAGTCCTCATTGAATTTGATCATCCCATGAAAGTGAGTGACGGCTTCCTCCTCTCACATCTTGGAGGATATGTGGAGTATCTGCTCTATCATGAACAGGCACCCGCATCACGGCAGTCCGACGCCCTTCACAAGATTCTCATCACCGTACTGTCTGACCGCACCGCAGACTATCTTGACATCAGTCAGAGATTATCTGCGCTTGGCTGGAGCACACAGCACGATTATCTGTGCCTTATTTTCCAGATCACTTATCTGGACCAGAAAAAGATTACCACAAGAGCCATCTGCAACTATCTGGAAAAACAGTTTCCCTATTCCTGCAGCTTTCTTTTTAAGGAAGAGATCGTGACCTATTTTAATCTCAGCCGTCTGGAGACAGATTCAGATACTGTGGCAGGACAACTCACTTACTTTATCAGGGACAGTTTCCTGAAAGCTGGATACAGCCGCCCCATGAAAGGGCACATGAACCTGAGACGCCAGTATATCCAGGCCAGCACAGCCCTGGATGTGGGGAGCCGAAAAAAGCCCTACCTGTGGATTCACCACTTTAACAACGTGGCTCTGACCTACATACTGGAACAGTCCACCCGCAGGCTTCCCGGCTATATGCTCTGCCATGAAAAGCTGCTGGACCTGCAGAGAACCGACCGGGAACAGAATACAGAGTACATGCTCACATTGAGAACATACCTGGAGGAGAATCTGAACGCCACTCAGGCCGCTTCCCTGCTCTTCATCCACCGCAGCACCTTTCTGTATCGCCTGGATAAGATCAAAAACATCCTAGATTCCGGACTGGATGACCCGGAAGAAATTTTTTACCTGAACCTATCCTTCCGCCTTCTGGAGCAGGAGGAGGAAAAAAACTGATCTATCGTTTTTCCTCCTCCAGAATGTAAAAAGAGACAGAGAGATAGAGCCTGGAGCGGAAATCCTCCAGATCCATCTGTATCAGCTCATGGATCCTTTCCAGCCTGTTCAAAAAAGTGCTTCTGTGTATAAACAGTTTTTTGGCTGTCAGAGCCGCATTGTATCTGCACTGCAGGTAACAGTACAAAGTCTTGTAATATTCCGTATGTATCTTCTCGTCATGTTCTCTCAGCACCAGTATTCCCGGCGCACATATCTGCTCCGGCTCGAACTCACCTCTTCCGTGAGTCAGGATATAATCCAGTGCATAATCATCAAATCTGAAATACCAGGGTGTAGCATCCTTTCTCATCCCCAGTTCCAACGCGATATCTGTCTGCTTAAACGCGGTCTGAATACCGTCAAATCCCCTGAACTTTCTGCTGATTCCTGCCGCAAGAAGATTTTCTCTCAGAAAATAGGCCAGTTCCGGCTGAAAGTCCGTCATATGAAGCCTGCTTCCGTTTAGAAGCACCATCAGACTGTCATTGTGAGCCACACAGCAGGTATCCTTCCACTGCTGCTCCATCTGAGGGCACAGATACTTGTCGTACAGGGATTTGTCATATCTGTAGCTTGGGCGCATCTGGATCAGGTAGTAAACATCCTGCTCAGACCAGGAAAGGTTGCCCAGTGCGCTCCGAACTCTCTCTGCAGGCACGGAACTGCCCTTCAGCCTCAGTCTCAGAAGTTCATGGAGGCTGTCAAGAGATCGGTCTGCCATGTGGAAAGCCCCAAAACGCTCATACATCCGCTCCACATATCCCGACGCCATAAGAAGCAGGTCCTTGTGATACTCATTGTTCAGAGGCGATGTGCAGGACACTGCCATGAGCTTGCCGATGAATTTCCCTTCAGAAAACAGGTTCCTACAGAGAAATGTCACCTGTTCAAGGGTATATGTATATACACCCGTAAGTGTTATGCTCCGCAGATAGGCAGGGTCTGATATGATCTGGCTCACCATATGCATGGGAAGGGCACTGTTCTCATTCATAAATCCATTGGCAAATCGCCCTTCCTTATCAGCCAGGGACACGTAGGAAAAATTGGCGTCCATCAGCGCAAGAGGTGTCTCAAAAATTTTGCCAAAACACTCCATCAGCTCCCCGAAGTCCTGGTTCTCCATAAACACTTCAGTCACTGACTGTCCCGCCTCTTCAAAATACTGAAATATCTCCTGCAGGTCATTAAGGATCTGTTCTCTCGGTATCCTGTCATCCAGTACAAGCAGGTCTGTATCAATCCGACAAAATATATCATCCACTTCTCCAAAACAGATGAAAATACAGTCCTTCCAGAGCGCAGAATCCTGTCTTATTTTCATAAGTTCCTCATTGGAGATCAAGACCATATGCCCTCTGCAGTCTTGTCCATCCCTGTAATAAACCGGCCTTTCCACCTGTATTTTGCAGGGATTGCAGGAAATCCTCCGAGCATCATATTTTTTTTTCAGATGATAGTATATCTGATAAAAAGTCAGTTTCATAAAAAATCATCTCCCTACTACAAAGTGTAGTGTATTCATACTGAAAAGTCAATTATTTCATCGTATTTACGGGATATAGCAATTCTGTTATGATAAGCTTAGTATCAGTCATGGAGACAGGCTTTTCCATGACACTCGTTGGGATTTCAAAAAAGGAGGTATTCATTTTATGTTAACCAGAAGGCAGAATTTATTAGAAACTATCAGAGGTGGTCATCCGGACCGTTATGTAAACCAGTACGAGGCACTGGGAATGCTTTTCGGCAATCCTTACACCGCTGCAAGTCCAAACGCAGAATACGGCAAACCCCCGGTAAAGAATGCATGGGGCGTAACAATGGTGTGGCCTGAGGGAACACCAGGAGGCTTCCCTATCCACGACGAAGAGCACATTGTATGTAAAGATATCACACACTGGAGAGATTATGTAAAAGCACCGCGTCTGGACTACTCAGATGCAGAGTGGGAACCGTTCATCGCTGAAGCAGAAAAAGTAGACCGCAATGAATATTTCGTTACACAGTTCATCGCACCCGGCCTTTTCGAGCAGTGCCACCATCTGCAGGAGATCCAGAACGCCCTGATCAACTTCTACGAGGAACCGGAGTGTACTCATGAACTGATCGAATATCTGACAGAATGGGAATTACAGTACGCAGAAAAGATCTGCAAATACATCAAACCGGATGCCATTTTCCATCACGATGACTGGGGCAGCCAGACTTCCACTTTCATCTCCCCGGATATGTTTGAAGAATTTTTCCTTCCGTCCTATAAGAAGATTTACGGCTACTACAAAGAGCACGGTGTAGATGTTGTCATTCACCATGCAGATTCCTATGCTGCAACTCTGGTTCCGTTCATGATCGAGATGGGAATCGACATTTGGCAGGGATGCATGACCTCCAATAACATTGCTGACCTGATCGCCAAATACGGCGAGAAGATCACCTTCATGGGCGGCATCGACAGCGCATCTGTAGACCGTCCTGACTGGACACCGGAACTGGTAGAAAAAGAAGTCCGCCGCGCATGCGAAGAATACGGAACCAAATATTACATTCCGTGTATCACCCAGGGTCTTGGAATCAGTACCTTCCCGGGTGTTTATGAGACAGCCAGCGAAGCAATCGACAAAGTAAGCAAAGAAATGTTTAAATAATTATAACTGTAAAGCTTCACAAACAGTTACCTATGATCTATAAAAGACCGTCCGCGGCAGCTCTCAGGCTGCTGCGGACGGTCTTCTTTGTGTCATTCCTCCGGAGGTTCCCCTGTATTCCATTCTTCCTCCGGAATCTCTGTTTCTTTCTCCAATCCGTCCCAGTTCACAGAATCCATCAGTTCTTTTGCCCTCTCATAGACATTTTTTCCAACCAGGATATCTGTCCCAAAGCTGCCGGAAGTTCCGGCCACGATCGTGAGATATCCGCCTATACTGTTTCCCTGGGCTATATACGGGATATCATTTTCTTCAAGCAGCCCTGTCAGGGCTTCTCTCTCATACACACCATAGACTGTTTTGAGATTCACCATCTCAAACTCATCCTCTTGTTTCTTTTTATGGAACATATACCCTCCTGACAGACTATTCTCTCCAGTCTTTGTTTACAGGTACTCCTTTGCGGAAGTATTCCTTATCTTCATCAGTAATGGGCCTTGCCACACGACACGGGGTTCCGAAAGCCACCACATTGTCCGGAATGTCCTGGGTCACCACACTGCCTGCGCCGATGACCACATTATTTCCAATCGTTACTCCCGGCATGATCACTGCATTTGCACCGATCCAGACGTCATTTCCGATATGCACCGGAAGTGAGAACTGTGTACCGTCCCTTCTGAACTCCCCGTAAACCGGATGCCCGGTCACACAGATAGACACATTGGGTCCGCACATAACATAATCCCCGATGTACACGTCCACATCATCCACGATCACAAGACCAAAGTTGGCATAAAAGTAATTGCCCACATGGGTGTTGCATCCGTAGGAAAAGTTCACGGGTGATTCGATCCATACCTCATCCCCCAACGAGCCAAGTATTTGTTCCAAAAGCTCACGCTTACGTCCGTAGTCGGACGGATTCGTCTGATTGTAGGCGAATGTCAACTCCTTGCCGTGCTTTCTCTGCCTCTCGATCACCTTTTCGTAGGCCACATCTTTTTCATCCTTGTGACCATATTCCCGGTATAAAAGTCCGCTTTTCATCTGCTGCTCTAATGACATGAATTCAATCCTCCTGTATGTCCACTATTTGTAAATGCGCATACCTATCGAATAGCTATCATTATTTTACCATTCTTTTTACATAAAGTCACGAAATAGCTGTCAGTAAATCAGAGAATGTATTCAAATTATAGGTTGCCTTTCCGCATTTGACCGCGTCACCGATGGCCGCGCAGTCCATGCCTCCTGCAAATGCAGCTTCCAGACCGGACTGTGCATCCTCCACCACCAGGCAGTCCCCGGGCTGCAGCTTCAGGTATTCTGCTGCTTTTTGGAATACCTCTGGGTCCGGCTTGGAGCGCGAAATGTTGTTGCCGTCCGAAACAGCGTCAAAATAGCCGGAAAGCCCCAGACGTTCCAGTATAAATCCCGCGTTCCTGCTGGAAGAGCCTATGGCCAGAAGAAGCCCCCTGCTCCTAAGTTCGTCCAGTACAGCTTTCACCTCAGGGGCCAGATCCTCTGTTGTCATATTTTTCAGAAGCTCACGGTACAGGTCATTTTTCTCTGCCGCATAGCGGACTTTATCCTCTTCCTGCATGTCACCGTCATACTTTTCCAGGATGATCTCAAAGCTTTCCATCCTGCTCACACCGCGCAGTCTGTTGTTGATCTCCTCGTCAAAATAAATTCCCAGCTTGTCTGCCAGCGCCTTCCACGCCTGATAATGGTATTTGTCTGTGTGGCAGATAACCCCGTCCAGGTCAAAAATGATTCCCTTATATTTCATTTCTTCTCTCCTTATCTCTTGATCTCAATGGTATCTCTCAGCGTGTACTTTGTTCCGAACACAGTGATCTCCCTGGGTTCTCCTTTTTCCAGTGTAAATACCGTCTTATCCCTGCCCGCAAAGACCTGGATATGGCTGCCCCTGTAATTGATCTTGAATGTATAGGAATCCCATTTGCCGGGAAGCACAGGTGCAAAACAGATGCCTGTCTCCTTTAGTCTCAGACCGCCGAATCCGTATACTACAGCCATATAATTTCCGCCCATATTGGCTGTATGGATCCCGTCCTTTGTGTTGTGGTGCAGGTTAAATAAATCCAGCTTCGCGCTGTCTCCGAAATAGTCATAAGCCTTTTCCTTCAGCCCCAGCTTAGATGCCACAATACTGAATATACATGTGGAGAGTGAGGAGTCATGTGTGGTCACATTCTCATAGTACGCAAAGGATTTCCTGATAGTCTCCAAATCCTGCGCATCCTCATATATAAAATGTGCCAGCACTGTATCCGCCTGTTTGCACACCTGGTATCTGTATAAGCAGAGCGGGTGGTAGTGCAGAAGCAGGGGGAACTTATCTGCCGGTGTCCCCTTGATATCCCACACTTCTTTTTGAAGGAAAGAGTCATCCTGGGGATTGATTCCCGTCTCCTCATCGTAAGGCAGATACATGCTCTCTTCCGCTTTTCTGAATTCCTCAATCTCCTCCGGCTTCAATCCGATCTTATCCGCCACCGGGGCAAGCTTTCCCGCCTCCTCAAGGAGTTCGTAAAAGCGAACTGCCCAATGAAGATTGTACTGGGCGCCTGCATTGGTATAATAATTGTTGTTTACCAGACATGTATATTCATCCGGTCCTGTCACATCATTGATATAAAACTTCCCTCTGTGGAAATTACCTGCGTCCATCCAGAGCCTTGCCGTCTCGAAAATAATCTCAGCACCTTTCTCTGCCATCAGCTCCAAATCCCCTGTAGCCAGATAATAGGCCGTCACAGCATAGGCGATATCCCCGTCAATATGGTACTGGGCAGAACCTGCCGGAAAAAATCCGGAACACTCTGCCCCTGAAATCGTCCTCCAGGGATAGAGAGCACCTTTTCTGTGTCCCATGATCCTGGCGTTTTTCCTGGCAGCATCCAGAATACTGTACCTGTAGGCGATGAGATTTGCAGATATCTCAGGGTTCGTCAGGGTAAAGAATGGCTGCATATACATCTCCGTATCCCAGAAGTAATGCCCTTCGTATCCCTCGCCGGAGAGTCCTTTTGCCGCTATATTGCTGTGTTCATCCTTCCCGGCTGACTGCAGAAGCTGATACAGATTGTACCTTACGGCCACTGCCAGGTCATCGTCCCCCTCAATATCCAGAGCAGACTGTTCCCAGAATTCATCCAGGTATTCTCTCTGCTGTCTGTACCAGTCTTGAAGGGGAACCGAAAGTGCTCTAATCATGGCTGTCTCTGCTTCCTGCCTGCAGTTTTCATATCTTATGGAGTCTGTAAATACAGTATATTTTACCAGCCGTACCGTCTCACCTTCTCTGATATCGGCTTTCATTTTCCGGGTAATACAGTGGCCATCCTGAACGGATTCCTCTTGGCAGCCACCCCTGTCTCCGCATTCCAGTACGTCCTTTACTGCCGTACATACCGTAAGTCCTGAAGTCACCGTCTCTGTGACCAGATAAGACACACCCCCGCATATCTCTGCACACACCGGACGCAGGTGCTGAAAGCTCTCACCGGCCACCCTCGGGTCATTAGGGTTACAGTAATTTTTCACATCTCCGTTATGTACGGATATAAATTCCAGTGTCCCGTCAAAATTCAGCGCCTTTATTTCATACGATATGGTAAAAAGCGGAAGAAGCAGAAAAGATGTCATTCTCTTAATGGTAATTTCAACTCTATGTCCTTTTGGGGAACACCACACAATCTGCCTCTGTGTGAATCCGTTCTGCATATCCAGGCTGCGGCTGCTCCTTTCCACTGTCCCGTCAAACATACTGAATGGTTCGCCTTCAATGTTCACACAGATGGTCTGGGTATCTGCCACGTTCAGCATCGTCTGCTTTTCCTCTGCCAGTCCGCAGAGCTTTTCCGCCTGAGACATTTTGGCAATGTCGTAAAATCCGTTGATATACGACCCCCGGATCGTATCATATCCCTCCGCATATCCCTCCTCAAAATCAGAGCGGACCCCGATATAACCGTTGGCATTGTGAAAAACCGTCTCATTCAAAAGGCACTGCTCGTTATCAAGCCCTATGTCCTCAATCCGGTAAACCCATTTATTCATTCTGTTCTTCCTTTCCTCAAGAAAATTTGCCTTTGTTCTTTTCCAGAGCGTGTCTGAAAATTCATTCTAGTCATCATTCTAGCAACAACTATTTTCAATTTCAATGGTTTTATGCAACACCATTAAATTCCATAATCATCTTATTTTTATTTTGTTATATTAACCAATATTTCGTTTTGAAATATACATTTTTTTATAAACTCTATACATATATATACGGCCAAGTCATCCGTTTCCTCCCCGTTTTTATTCCCGGTATATAAAAATGGATATTTTGTATCAAAACATTCCCCAAAGCATTATAAAAATTGATTTTTTCCCTTTTATCCTATATACTTATAATTATATATTTAACCTACAAATCAAATGGGAGGCATTCGATGAAAAGACTTTTTGCCCTGATACTAAGCATTATCATGCTTTTATCCATATCTGTACCCGTTCATGCCAGAGAACCGCGAAAAGTCACGGCTGCCTTTCCCAAAATGGACGACAGCCGCCTCTATATCGTAAACGAAGACGGTACCCTTGGCGGTATGATGTATGAATACTTTGAAAATCTTGGTAAATGTGCCGGATGGGACATCCAATATGTGGTGGATACCATGGATGTATTATTTGACAGTTTCTATGCAGGAGATATTGACCTCATGGGTTCTATGGGTTATTCGGAAACTACGGATGAATATGCAGACTATCCCTCTTTATCCAGTGGTTTTGACTATACTTGTCTGGCCGTACTCAACGACAATACAGATATCACATCTGGAGACCTGACCTCCCTCAACAACAGATCCGTGGCGATCACAGGCACACAGGAAAAGAATGGCAAAAAAGAGATGCTGGAGGACTTCTGTTCAAATAATGAGATCCAGGTGGATATAAAGGTATATAACTCCCATGACGACTACATCAATGCCTTCAGAAACGGAGATACTGATATGCTCCTGATCGGAAGTGCCGCGCGCGGAAATGATATGCGCATCGTCACACGCTTTGCGGATTCCCCCTATTATACTGTTGTATCCAAGGATAAACCGGAGATCCTGCGGGAGCTTAACGCAGCGCTGTACACCATGCATGCCATGTCCCAGAACTATACAGACCAACTAGAAAATAAATATTTCAAAAGCGATGACAGCCTGGCAAATGCCTTTACCGCTGAGGAGAAGACCTACCTCAAAGATAAATGTACCCTGACCGCAGTGCTGCCCAGATCCTCCTACGGAGCTTCCGACCATCTGGGTGAAAACGGCGACTATAGCTGCCTGGATGCGGATATTGCAGAATATTTCTGCAGTGTGATCGGCATTTCTGTCAATTTTGTTTTAACAGATACCCTTGACGATGCCGTTAAAATGGTAAAAGAACAAAAAGCGGATTTTCTCCCTGTTATCACAACCCTGCCGGGCAGTGATGAGACGTGCCGCGGACTGCAGCTTTTCCCCTATAACACGCCGGAGCAAATGCGTATCACCGCAAATCCATCCTCCAACAAGCCTGTACTGGCACTGCCGCAGTATGAGTATGAACAGGGACTTCCTGAGAATCATCCTCTTCTGGGTGAGTATGAAAAAATCCTGTACTTAAAGTCACCGGCAGAGTGTCTGGAGAACGTTGCCGAGGGCAATGCAACGGAAACTATATTGGACAGCTTTGCTGCCCACTACCTCCTTATGGAGAACAGTTATCCCAATCTCTCCATAACGCCTACGGATCTGAAACTGACTGCCATGAATCTGGCTGCCCCTGCATCTGCTGACACGAACCTGCTCACTATACTGGAAAAAGCAATGCTGTACATGAATGCATCTGAGGTTGATGATATTATTTATCAGCGTATGATCACAGAACAGACCAACGCATCTGCCAACTTGACCACTTTTTTTAAAAATCATGTGATATTCATATCTGTAACCCTGCTGTCCGTGATCGCGTTTATCCTTCTCTGCATCGCTGTGGCAGTTATATCCCGTGTGCGGCAGAAAAGCATGCTGGAGACACTGGCCGAGAGAGAACGCAGTGAAAAGGAACTGAGCTATGCACTGGAACAGGCCAATGTGGCGACCGAGGCCAAGACAAGGTTCCTGTCCAATGTCTCCCACGAGATGCGCACGCCGTTAAACGGAATTTCCGGAATGCTCACCCTGATGCAGAATGAGACTTCACCGGAAAAAAACAGAGAATACCTGGAAAAGGCCAGAATATCCTGCAGGCAGCTCCTGTCTCTTATCAACTCTGTGCTGGATATGTCGCGGATCGAAAGCGGCAGAGAGACTCTTACACCGGAAAAGTTCCATATGTCCGCTATTTTAAATGAACTTCATGCCATGCTCAGTGTCCAGGCAGAATCCAGAAACATCTGCATGGAAATCAATGGGGACTCTATCCCTGACAGAACGCTGTTTGGTGACTGCGTGAAATTAAAGCAGATATTATCTAATATAATCGTAAATGCTGTTAAATTCACACCTGAAGGGGGCCGCATTACCCTCACGGCAGAGGAAAAGACAGCCAATGACAGCGGTGAGATCCTCTATCTGTTTGAGTGCAGAGATAATGGTATCGGCATGAGCAGAGAGTTCATGGATACCATGTTCCAGCCCTTTACCCGCTCTGTGGAAGCGGACAAAATGCAGATAAGCGGAACGGGTCTTGGACTGTCTGTTATTAAAGGACTTGTAGACCTGATGCACGGAACCATAGACGTGGACAGCCAAAAAGGGAAGGGATCTGTTTTCCGCATCACCCTGCCCTTCCCCGAGGAACCTGATACCGAGGAAGACACCTCCACAGATGGGGAAAGGGAGACTGAAGAAAAAACTGCATCCTCACCGCTGAAAGGAAAACGCATTCTCGTCACAGAGGACAATGAGCTGAATCTGGAAATCACGGAACAGTTTCTGGAAATCCTGGGAGCGGAAACAGCATCTGCCCATGACGGTGCTGAGGCGGTGGCTCTGTTCTCCTCCTCCCCTCCTGGCACATATGATGCCATTCTCATGGATGTCCAGATGCCAAAAATGGACGGATACGAAGCGACAAAAGCCATACGAAACCTTTCCCGGGGAGATGCCGCCGCGATTCCTATTATTGCAACCACTGCAAACGCGTTTAGGGAAGACATGGAAAAGGCTCTCTCATGCGGCATGAATGACCACATACCAAAGCCTTTGGAGTTGAAAAAGCTGCAGGATATCCTTATGAAATACTGCTGCAGTCAGGAGTAAAAAAACAGGGTCTGTAAATTCTAATCTAATTTACAGACCCTGTTTTTTATACCGGCATAGGAAGAACAAAGAAATACATAACAATAAAGTGACATAAGCTTCCGCCCATAACAAACAGGTGGAAAATCTCATGAGAACCGAAGTTCTTATGATTTGCATTGAAAATGGTAAGCTTCAATGCATAGATAATACCTCCAACTGTATAAATGATACCTCCTGCCAAAAGCCATCCGAATCCTGCCGGAGAAAGTGCTTTGATGATCGGCACAAAAGCAAACACACAGAGCCACCCCATTGCAATGTAGATGACAGAGGAAAACCACTTGGGACAGGTGATCCAGCAGGCCTTAATAAGGATTCCCACAATGGCCACCAGCCACACTGCTGTACAGAGAATGGTTCCTGTCCTGCCGTGAAGCACGATCAGGCAGATTGGTGTATAACTTCCTGCTATGAGAATAAAAATCATCATATGATCCATCTTGCGCAGACGCCGGTTTACCTTTTCAGTGGAATCAACTGTGTGGTAAATGGTGCTGGCCGCATATAAAAGTATCATGCTCAGCATAAAAACACCCATGGCGATAATATGGATGCTGTCCGGTTCTCTGGCTGACCTGAGCAGCAGAGGCGCCGCCGCCAATACTGCCATGACCCATCCAATAAAATGTGTGATTGCGCTGCCTGGTTCTTTGATCTTCAGTTTCATAACATCACTCCTTACTTCAATTATGCATATAGTATGTACTTTGTGCGCATTTGGTATTCCTAAATGCAATACATAGTTTTAAATACTATGTCTTGATATTTATTATACTACTACGTATAAGCTTTTATTGCAACCCTTTTTTACAAATTTTTTCTAAAAGTACAAACGCGCAGGATACAAAGCAAAAAAGAAGCCCGGTATGAAAACCGGACTCCAGATTTAAAATACATTTAGATTTTGAAAAAATTCACATGCGCTGCCCATCTCACAGCGCACAGTACACCTCATATATATTATGCCAGCCACAGATATTCATATGGTCCCAGAACAATATTTTCCCACAGCGGTACGGATTTACCCTGGATCAGATCGTGCAGTTCCCAGGGAAGTCCAAACCAGTTTACAGCGTTGCAGTTTACAGTCTGTCTCTCCTCACTGAAATTTGCCAGCACCAGCATTTTGTCCTCCCTGTGGAATGCAAACACTGCTTTATTCCCCGTATCTACGGGAATAGAGGGTATATTTGAAGCAAAAATGGAATTATCCTTCCGAACCTGGATCATCTCTTTGATACTGGTGAACAGAATCCCCTCCACTGTTCCCATATCATGCCTTTTCTCTGCCTTCTCCCAATCCATAGGTGCCCGGTGCAGCCAGCGGGAATCATGGGCGATCGTCTCATCCTCTTTGTACTCCCACCAGTTCAGGGTTCCAATCTCATCACTACTGTAGAGAAGGGGTATCCCGGTATAGGAAATGATGACGCTGTTCAGGAGCAGGATCCTTTTGACCGCCAGTTCAAGCTTGTAGCGGTCCTTTTTGTCAAAGGCTTCCTCCAGGCCGCACAGAGAAGCCATTGTTCCGCTGTTTCTGGCATCCAGGGTCTCAGGGTTGAATTCGTAAAGCTCACCTTTTGCAAAACTGCCGGGAAATTTGCCTTCCATAAACTGAATGATAAACTGCTTATGCGCCTCTGGATCCATACCCAGATCTCTGATTATATCCTTCTCAAATCCCCAGCCGATGTCATCGTGGCACCTTGCGTAATTGATCCATACGCCATCCTTGGGCGTGCCGTAATCAATAGACATGGAGCGCTGCATCAGCCGCACATCCCTGGCTGCGAGGGAATTCCACAGCAGTACCATAAGAGACGCATTGTACATGATATGGCACTCTTTCTCCTCGGGAGTACCGAAATATTTAACGATCTCATGGGGTTCCACAATGGCCTCTCCCAGGAAGATAACGGACGGGCACACATCCTCTATGATCATCTCATACATTTTCAGAAGGGTGTGCACCTGAGGCAGGTTCATGGATGAAGTCCCCAGCTCTTTCCACATATATGGAATGGCATCCAGACGGAAAATGTCTATCCCTTTATTCGCGAGAGTCAAAAGCACTTCTGCGATCCGATTGAACACATTGGGGTTCTTATAGTTCAGATCCCACTGAAATTCATAGAACCGGGTCATGACGAACTTCCCGATATCCTCGTAATACGTAAAATTCTTAGGCGCAACTGAGGGAAATATTTCTGTCAGGGCCTTCTCATACTCTGAGGGAATGCCGTAATTGTCGAACATATAGTACATATCCTCATATCCGGCCTCATTTTTTTTTGACCTTAAGGCCCATTCATGTTCCTTTGCCGTGTGGTTCAGCACAAAGTCAATACAGGTTCGTATGCCCTTTTTCTTTAATTTACCTATAACACGCTCAAACTGTTCTGTAGTGCCGAATTTCTTATCCACGTTCAGATAATCGGACACCGCGTATCCGCCGTCGTTCTGGCCCTCTCTGGACTGCAGAAGGGGCATAAAGTGAACATAAGTCACACCCAGATCTGCCAGATAATCTATTTTTTTCTCAAAATTTATCAGATCCTCTGAGAACTTATCCAGATACAGCATCATTCCCACCATCTTCTCAGAGAGATACCAGTCATTCCCCTTCTTGTCCTGCTTTCTCAGGGCAGCGCTTCTGCTTACTTTTGCCGTCTCCATGATTCCCACGAGCTGATCAAAGAAAAACTGGGTGATCCCATTTTCCCCATACAGACCAAAATAATATGTGCGCAGTTTTTCCATAGACATAATATTATGCTCCTTTCACACGCCGGAAGTTTCTTCCGCATTCTCTTGTTTTAAGTATACAGGATTGGAGGATTTCCCACAAGCAAAAAAGGTACTGCCGCTGATTTACTGGCAATACCTTTTACTCTCTTTTTTCTGTCATGATCCTGCTTATCCTATTCCATTTTTCCTCTCAGGCAGTATATCTTCAGGCGCAGATATATTTTTCAAATGTCTCCCTGATCATCTGTTCATCCCCGCAGTCTGCGTGCACCTGCATAACAACGGAACGGGCCGCACTTATGAGCATTGCGCTGATAACTGACTTTGCGTCGTAAATGCAGCTTCCATATCTCAGATCTACATCGTAATCCACCTTATTGGCCAGATTCACAAAATCAATGACCTCATTTACATCCTTTAAATCAACCGGAAATGTAATCATTTCTCTTTTTCCCCTTTCTTCTGTATACCGGGCTGCTCTTTTGCCTGCAGCCCGGCTTATATCTTAAAATCTGTTTCTCTAACTTATCATTTTCTCTTTCCGACATTCATCCTGTAATCTGTTCCTGGCAAACACGGCTGCTCCTATGACACCTTTTCCCACATATTCCCGGGAATAAATATACCGAAAACCGTATCCCATCACATCTGTGCCAACCTTTTCATTTACAGCCTTTTCAAATTCCTCCCGCGGGAAATCCTTCATCTCCATGACACCGCCTCCCACCACAAGGGAATCCGGGTTGAATATGGTAGCCATCACAGCATATACATGTGCGCAGGCATCCACAAACTCTCTCAGAGGTTCCTCATCCCTGTGAAGTGTGAACATGTCCTGTATCTCCGTATC
Source organism: Blautia coccoides (assembly GCF_034355335.1). NCBI lineage: Bacteria > Bacillati > Bacillota > Clostridia > Lachnospirales > Lachnospiraceae > Blautia > Blautia producta. The sequence goes on along the minus strand of NZ_CP136422.1, from coordinate 60,563 downwards.
CGGATAATACTGCTCCCGGATCTGCTGCAGTCTCCAGCCTGATGCATAGCACTCACAACATCCCCTTTTGCCGCAGCTACACGGATCATTTCCCTTATAATAAGGAATATGGCCCAGGTCAAGCTCTGCTCCGTCTTTACCCTCAAGCGGCTTGCCATCAATGATCACAGAGGCTCCCACACCGGTTCCGATATAGATTCCAACTACGATTTTCTGGCTTTCCAGATGGTTCACAGCCACATCATACTGAAGGATATTGTTCACATCATTATTCACATACACAGGAACTTCAAAATATTCCCTCATCTCAGCCGCAATATTTCTGTTGAGAAATACTACTTCCCCTGCACTGTTTCTTATATTCGTTGTACAGATGACCGTCTCCTTATCATTTGAAACGGAGGACGGTACGCCTATGGATATGGCTTCTATATCCTCTATCCCGTTGGAAACTCTGTACTTCTCTATAATCTCACAGAGCTTTTTCACCGGACTGTGGGCATTGGCAATGTAAAAGCTTTTGATGACAGAGGGATTCTTCATCTCATTGTCCGGGGTTACTGCCCCGATACGGAGATTTGTTCCCCCCAGATCAATGCCTATCATTACATTATTCATTCTCCACTTCTCTTCTTTCTCTCTGCTATGGTCTCAGTTAATTATTGATCTCATCCACCCAGGCATCTCTCACCATATGAAAACATCCCCTCATCATGTGATACTCGTCATACAGTGCCTGCCGTACCTCCACGTGAATAGGAATGGCCTCATTTTCCAGAGACTCCACAAACTCCCGAAAACGCATCATGATCAGTCTGCTGTAATCACTGTAACAACTGTCCACAACCAGGGTACCCGGGTTATAAACCCACAGGAGATTATACAGAACTCTGACAATGGTATCCAGAGCCTCATCCAGGATCTTTCTCACTTGCTCATCCTGCTCCTCATAAGTACGGATGACTTCCTTAAACTTCTTGTCGATCCCGGCATCCCTCAGCTTTCTGTTCAACACTGATACAGAAATCATATCTTCAAATGTGGTGTATTTTTTTTCCGAATTGTCTGTGAGAAGAAGCATCTTGCCAACCTCACCGGCCATCAGTTCCTCTCCCATGACTGCAGTTCCCTTATGGATAAAAAATCCGCCCACGCCATGACCGCAGTAAAAATAAAACTGGCTATCCGATTCCGAATCCATGCTTTCATACTCCGACCACGCAGCCGGTACCACGTCGTGAAGAACCAGTATATTGCTGATTCCAAACGCGTCTGTGAATAACTGCCTGATATGCAGTTCCTTAAAATCAGAAATAAGGTCATAATTAACCAGGTCAACATCTTCATAATAGGCACTTGGAACAAACACCGCGATACCCACAGTAACAGTATGCGAAGCGGCAAGCTCTTCCTTTATCTTTTCAACTGCGCGCAGAAGATTTTCTCTGTAGCTGCGCCCGGCATCGAATTCCAATGTCTGTTCTTTCTCCAGTGCCCCATAAATATCATATATGAGGAAGCTGATCTCATCTACAGATGTCAGATTGATGCACACAATATTACCGTATTTTTCATTTATCTCAAGGGCTTTGGGCTTTCTTCCCACATCATTGCCTTCACAGACTTTTTCCACAAGGATATGATCTGCGATCAGATCATCCACTATGTGTTTTACGGTCATAACGCTGATATGGTTTTCCTTTGCCAGTTCACTCCTGGTCTTGGTCCGGTCCCTGAGAATGCTCTGCATAATATTTACAACATTTACATTTCTGATACTGCTGACTGTAAGCGTCTGTTTTTTATCTGCATCTATAGTCATTGAAATCACTTCCTTAATTTTTTCTTTTATTGTAACGGATAATATGTTTTATTTCAAACATTCCCTGAGGGATTTCTCAATGACTGAAACCGCCTCATCTACGTTCTCTTTGGATGTGATCAATGCCGGGTGCATAACCACAACTACATTCTCCAGATTCTTCCTGCTCTCCAGCTCTGTGACCAGGCCGTTATGCAGCATCGCTTCATAGAATTCCTGTCCCAGCACATATTTGTCCTCTGAAGGTGTTCCTTCCAATTCCATGCCCTGCAGAAGTCCCCGTCCGCGGACATCCTTGATGACCGGATATTTTTCCTTTAATTCCAGAAGCCTGTTGTGCAGATAATCGCCCACTATACGGCTGTTTTCCACAAGTCCGTCACGCTCAATGATCTCAATATTTTTCAGCGCGCTGCGGCATGCCAGAGGGTAGCAGGAATGGGTGTGTCCGTGAAGGCTGATCTGACTCATTGCCTCCCCGATCTCTTTTCTGCAGAGAACAGCAGAACCCGGCACATATCCGCTTGTGAGGGCCTTGCCTGTTACCAGTATATCCGGGGTCACACCCTCATACTGGCATGCGAACATGGTACCTGTCTGGCCAATACCGGTGACTACCTCATCGAAGATCAAAAGCGCTCCGAATTTATCGCAAAGCTCTCTGACTCCCTTCCAGAATCCTTTTGGCGGAACAATGACGCCGCCGGCCGCAAAGATAGGTTCTGAGATCACTGCGGCAATCTTGTCGCCTCCCTCGTGCAGCATGGTCTGCTCCAGATATTTCAGGCACTGCAGCCCGCAGGTTCCGGGCTCTTTTCCGAAATCACAGTGGTAGCAGTAGGGCGGAGCGGAATGTACGAAACCTCTTGGGAGAAGTTCTGAGATACCGGAGTTTTCCTGGATCATCTCAGATTTTCCGGTCGCGGCTGCCGCACCTGCGGTGGATCCGTGGAATCCACGGCGGAAGGAGATTATCCTTCCTCCTCCCCTGTAGTATTTTGCCAGTTTCAGTGCAAACTCATTGGCATCAGAACCGGTACAGCCGAACATTACCTTATCCAGGCCCTCCGGTGATATTTCAACCATTTTCTCTGCCAGGGCTGCTCTCTCCTCTGTTGCAAAGCAGGAGGTCACAGACACGATTTTTTCAAGCTGGTCTTTCAATGCATTGATCAGCTCCTCATTTCCGTGTCCCAGACTGCACGCTGAGAACTGGCCTGAGAAATCCAGGTATTTATTGCCTTCGCTGTCATACAGATACATGCCTTTTGCATTTGTAAACGCAATATCATCTGTGGTATAACACTGGATCAGATATTTCTTATCTTTTTCGATGATCTTATTCATAAATAGTCCTCCCTTTTATCTCCTGCAGATTTACCTCTGACAGAGCATCCTTATCTGCAACGATTGTCATGTCAGGATGAAACTGTAAAATAGACGCCGGTACCTTTGGTGTGACAGGTCCGTTGATCACCTGGTCAAGGATGCCCGACTTTTCTTTTCCGCTCACAAGCAGCAGAATTCTTTTCGCTTTCATAATGGTTCCGATCCCCATGGTATATGCCTGGGAGGGCACATCCTCCGGCCTATCAAAAAAGCGTTTGTTTGCCTCCACTGTACTGGCTGCCAGGGTGACACAATGGCAGTTCTTTTCAAATACCTCCCCTGGCTCATTAAAACCGATGTGTCCGTTATGCCCAAGCCCTAAAAGCTGCAGGTCTATGCCTCCTGATTCCTCTATGGTCCTGTCATAGTCCCTGCATGCCTTTTCGCTGTCAGCTTCCATACTGTCCGGTATGTGGGTATTTTCCGGCTTTATGTTGATATCCTGAAACAGATTCTGCCTCATAAAATAGTAATAACCCTGTTCATTATCGGGTTTCAGTCCCTTATAGTCATCTAGGTTCATGGATTTCACCCCGGCAAAGTCCAATAACCCCTTATGGTACCATTTTTTAAGATATCCATAGGTTCCCACCGAGGTAGACCCTGTTGCAAGACCCAGCACACACTCCGGGTTGGACACCACCTCCGCCCCTATGATGGATGCTGCTTTTTCACTTAATTTATCATAATCATCAGCCTTATAAATCTTCATTCAGCTACCTCTATGACCTCTCTCACTGGTTTTATTTTGCTTCCCACTCACCATATTTGGCGATCACCTTGTCTTTGATCATCCGGCAGAACTCATCTGTCACTTTGAAGTCATTGACTACTGTGTACCAGTATCCGTGGCTCTCCAGGAATTCCTTCTCATATTTGATCGCCGCAAACACATCCTCCCAGGTGATCCCCATTCCTTCCGGTCTGATCTCCACTCCTGCTTTGTGGATGATATCCAGGATCCCGTCCGGGTCATTTCCTCCCATTGCAGATCCCACGAAGATTCCCAGGCATACCGGCTGGCCATGGATGAATTTCTTCTTGGTCATGTATTCCAGTGTGTAGAATAAGAAGTGGTCGCTTCCCTCAATAGGTCTTGGGTTCCAGCCGTTGTTGTGGAAGGCTGCTCCACCCCATCTCAGACCCTCTGTCAGTACACGGATCCCTTTTTCGTTTAACGCATAGATGTCATCCAGGTTCTCCACTACAGACTGGTATACTTCTCTCACCTCATCTGCCATCTCCTGGTCATAGGGCCACTTCTCCTCGCATTTTCCCTGGTCTGCCGCATATTTCCAGTCAAACAGGGAGTTGTTGTAGCAGAGCACATCACACACACCGCTCCTGTTCAGGGCCTTTGGACCGCTCTGGATCACATCATAATCCACATAGACAGCTACCGGCTCCACATATCCCACGTATTTTACCACACTGTCAAATCTCAGGCCCGCGCGGTGTCCGAACACTGCGTTTGTTGCGATGGAGGTTGGCACCTGATATAAAGGCATATGTGTCTTCCAGGCTACCGTCTTTGCATAGTCAACAGCCTGTCCGCCGCCCATTCCGATCACTGCTTCAAACTTGGGAAGCTTTTCAATGTTGGCCATTATCTCATCATACTCCAGTGTCTTTACAAAGTGTACGATGCAGTCATCATCAAACTCGTCTTTGAATTTTTCCCACAGATCCTCCATTGTCACCACCAGATAAGGTCTCTGCACAATATTCTTCAGTTCTCCCACCAGGTTACGTCCGTAGATTGTTGTAAACATTTTTTTTGCCATAATATTAATCTCCTTTTTCTATAAAAAACAGTTTATATTGTCAGTTATCTTTTTCCACTGCAGCCTGTGCTGCTTTTGCTGCCTTTTCAGCTCTTCTTGCTCTTACATCCACCATACAGGCTTCCAGTCTCTTATCGCTGAGACCATAGAACATCTGAAGAACCATATGTACAAGTGTAACAACTGCCGGTATCACAAACGCAATGATCAGCAGGGAACGAATGGTTCCGTCGCTCTGTGTCCGGTTAGCCACATACCCGGAGCTGTCCAACAGAATTCCCATGATCTGTGCTCCAAGCGCAGCGCCGATGGTGATACAGAATCCATTGACTGCGGACACTACACCGGCCTGTCCTTTGCCATTTTTCCATTCGCCGTAATCTACGGTTGCCGGTATCATAACATTTGAGAAGGAATAATACGCGCCGCTTAAGATTCCGTTTAAGATAAACATTGCAAAAAGTAATCCGAACTGCATGGACTGTGACGCCCCTGCCGGCCCGTAAATGCTGCAGACAACAAACAGAGCGATACTGAATACAGCACTGGATGCCATACAGATCATATACGCACGGCTGGTATCTCTGAACATCCTTATAAACGGCTTCATAAGGAAAACGCCCAGCATAAGCGCTATAGTATAAGCAAACATGGCTACAGAGTAGAAATCCTCCAGGCCCAGAAAATAGATGAAGATATAAATGATCATACCATTTTTGATGGCCTGCATGATCTGTTTCAGGACTTCTCCAATCTGTAAAATAATGGCGGGCCTGTTCTTAGTAAAGCTCTTTAGCTGTGCAAACATCGGCTCATGCTCCACCTGTTTCAGATGTTCCCGGCAGGTGCCATCCTTGTTCAGCTCATATTTCTTAGTCATCTGGGCATTGAGTATCTGGAATAACATGACCGTCAGACCAATAGCAAATGCTGCCCAGAAAAATCCCTGTGCCTCGTTTCCCTTACTGCCCCCGAACAGTTTTACCAGAGGCATAAAAAGCGCTGCCGCTGCCACCTGTGCCAGGTTGGTGCAGAGACTTTTTACAATGGCGATCGTCTCACGTTCTCTTGGGTTTCTGGTCATATTACAGAACTGTGCAATCTGCGGCATGAAAGAGAATGTAGCGCCAATGGAGCCAAAGCACCCGTAGCATACAGCCGCCCATGCAACCTTCAGTCCCGTGCTTTCAACCGGCAGGGCTGTAAATACACCGATAAACAAAAGGAACAGAGGAATAATGCCGAAAATCGCCCAGGAACGATAACGTCCCCATTTATAACAGACATTGTCCAGCATATAACCCACCCACAGGTCTGTAAAGCAGTCGGCCACACGGGCAAATAACATGATGGAACCTGCGACTGTGGCGCTGAGTCCCACCACATCCGTATAAAAATACACCAGATAATATCCAAAAATAACCCAGGAAACATTAAAGCTATATGCCCCATACATACTGTGTATAATTTTGTCATACCACGGTACCTTGGCGGTCGTGGATGTAAAGTCTATATCATAAGGATCTCTCTTACCATCTAACGGCACGGTTATACCATCCTGTGACATATAATACCCCCTTTAATATCCGGCAGAAGAAGATTCCCGGCTGCGGTCCGCTGTATCTTCTGCTGCCTTCTTTTATTTTGAAGTTGATTTTTTCTATATTTAATGTATAATTGATTTTATAAGAATACCTTTGTAGAAGATTGGCAGCCGTCCTGCAAAACGCGCCCTCTTTTATAGGTGGGTATTCTTTTTATTTTGCTTCCCACTCACCATATTTGGCGATCACCTTGTCTTTGATCATCCGGCAGAACTCATCTGTTACCTTGAAATCATTGACTACTGTGTACCAGTATCCGTGGCTCTCCAGGAATTCCTTCTCATATTTGATCGCCGCAAATACATCCTCCCAGGTGATCCCCATTCCTTCCGGTCTGATCTCCACTCCTGCTTTGTGGATGATATCCAGGATCCCGTCCGAGTCATTTCCTCCCATTGCAGATCCCACGAAGATCCCCAGGCATACCGGCTGGCCATGGATGAATTTCTTCTTGGTCATGTATTCCAGTGTGTAGAATAAGAAGTGGTCGCTTCCCTCAATAGGTCTTGGGTTCCAGCCGTTGTTGTGGAAGGCTGCTCCGCCCCATCTCAGACCCTCCGTCAGTACACGGATCCCTTTTTCGTTTAACGCATAGATGTCATTCAGGTTCTCCACTACAGACTGGTATACTTCTCTCACCTCATCTGCCATCTCCTGGTCATAGGGCCATTTCTCCTCGCATTTCCCCTGGTCTGCTGCGTATTTCCAGTCAAACAGGGAGTTGTTGTAGCAGAGCACATCACACACACCGCTCCTGTTCAGGGCTTTTGGACCGCTCTGGATCACATCATAATCCACATAGACAGCTACCGGCTCCACATATCCCACGTATTTTACCACACTGTCAAATCTCAGGCCCGCGCGGTGTCCGAACACTGCGTTTGTTGCGATGGAGGTTGGCACCTGATATAAAGGCATATGTGTCTTCCAGGCTACCGTCTTTGCATAGTCAACAGCCTGTCCACCGCCCATTCCGATCACTGCTTCAAACTTAGGAAGTTTTTCAATGTTGGCCATTATCTCATCATATTCCAGAGTCTTTACAAAGTGTACGATGCAGTCATCATCAAACTCGTCTTTGAATTTTTCCCACAGATCCTCCATTGTCACCACCAGATAAGGTCTCTGCACAATATTCTTCAGTTCTCCCACCAGGTTACGTCCGTAGATTGTTGTAAACATTTTTTTTGCCATAGTTTTTCTCCTTTTCTAATTTTTAAATAACATTTATAAACTATGTTTAATATTATATTACCCAAGTATTTCCAATTTGTCAATTACAATATATTCACAAAAAGCTGTTAGACAATTTGTGCACTTTTTTGCACAAAAAAAAGCCCGGAAATTCCTCAATTGCTGAGAAATCACCGAACTTCTGTCTGTGACTGATGAGTGATCGATGTATTTTCAACAGATCACACGATCCCGCTTTTCTTTTTCCACACACCTGTAAAATAAAAAAACAGAGAGATTCCTGTGCCTATTACCCATCCGGCAGGCCAGGACATCCAGATACCAACAGCACCGAAAGGAACCGAAAGTACAAATGCCAGAAAAACCCTGAGTATCAGATCCGTGAACGTGGAGACCATAAACGCTTTCATACTGCCGGAACCTCTGAGAACACCATCCGCTATGAGCTTTAATGATATGACCATATAAAAAGGAGATACGATCCGCAGAAATTCTACACCGACCTGAGCTGCCGCTTCACCTCCCTTACTCATAAAGAGCTGAATGACAGAGGGGCTGAACATAAAAAACAATAAAAACGCAGGTACCGCCACACACAGCACAAGCCTCACCCCTGCCCGGAAACCCTGGCTGATACGCTCCGGTCTGCCGGCACCTGTATTCTGGGCAGTGAAGCTGGACAGACCGTTACCAAGGGTAGAAAAGCAGGTGATGGCAAAGGTATTTACCTTCATTCCCGCGGAATATCCTGCAACTACAGCAGAGCCATAGCTGTTGATTAGCCCCTGGACGAACAGGTTTCCAACAGAAATAAAGCTCTGCTGCAGAATGCTGGGCACTGCCACCCGGCTTATCTTGCCCGCCATTTCCCATGAAAATTTTGAGTAAGGCTCTTCCGCCTCTATATCCTTTAGCCTTCTTAAAAGGGTCACAAACGCCAACAGCGAAGAAATACCCTGGGCGATAAAAGTAGCCCATGCCACACCTGCAACTCCCATATGAAAGACAACGACAAATACCAGGTCAAGGACAATATTCCCCAGTGATGAAGCGATCAATAAATACAGGGGTGTCCTGGAATCTCCCAGAGCGGTGAATACACCGGTACATATATTGTAGAGAAACAGAAAAATAAGCCCGCCTATATAGATATTCAGGTAAAGCGCCGAATCGGAAAATATATTTTGCGGTGTATTCATAAGCCGCATCAAAGGCCGGCTGAACAGAAACCCACATCCGGACAAAAATACCGCGATCCCCAAAGTAGATATCAGGGATGTGCTGACACAACACTTCATCTTCCCATACTCCCTGGCACCAAAGTACAGGGAGATCACCACAGAACATCCTATATTCAGTCCTGTTGCAACTGCCATGAATATCATAGTTATGGGGTACGAAGCACCCACTGCCGCCAATGCGTCCACGCCTACAAACTTTCCGGCCACAATACTGTCCACAATATTATAAAACTGCTGGAACATAACACTGACCAGCATGGGGATGGTAAAGCGCCACAGGACCTGGAACGGCTTTCCCTGGGTCATATCAGTTATCATATGTATCTCTTCCCTTCTGTTTTGGCTTCCTGCAGATTTTTTACTGTTCACATTCCGGAATTCCTATGCATTACGTCCTGCGAAATAGCCGCTGGATGTGGCTTCACGTATTCTTCCTGTCTTTTTGCAGTCCCCCACTGCTATGAATTCTATTCCCAGATCATAACAGGCATCTCTCAACCTGCTTGTCTCTGAATCTTTTGGACGAACGCCCGCTGCAATGAGAACCGAATCCGCTTTCAGAGTTTTTTCCACTCCGTCTTTACTCTTTACTACAGCTCCCCCATCCGTTATTTTTACACAGGAATATCCTGTTAAAACCGGTATTTTGTAATATTCTATTTTTTCATCTATCATCTGCTTCAGCCCGCCGTCGGCCTCGCCTGCGATAATATCTGTCATTTCTACAATTGTTACATTTTTCCCATCCTGGGCAAGGGCAATGGCCTCCTCACATCCCATAAGGCCTCCGCCAATGACAACTGTCTTATTTTTCGGAACATCCCCCCGTTTATGCATGGATGCAGCATATAAGACATTATCATTATGTATCCCATTGATCGGAGGAACCAATGGTTCTCCGCCTATTGCACTTATGACCAGATCCGGTTCCACCTCCCTGATCAATTCAGGTGTCACTGCCGTATTCATATGGATTTCGGCCTGACTTGCCTGAATGCGGCTGATAAGAGAATCCCTGAATATGCGGATATCATTCTTGAACTCAATATGCTCAGAATAAGCCAGTGTATTTCCAAGAGAGCCGCTTGACTCACATAAGACAACACTGTGCCCCCTTTCCAGTCCGCCCAATGCAGCCTGCATTCCAGCCGGTCCGCCGCCTGCTATCAATATTTTTTTCTTTTCATTTATAAAAGAATTCTCTCTGCCAATTTCACGGAGTCTTCCCATGACAGGGTTTACAGAGCAGTAGACCACTCCGTTGGGATAGGGTACATAGGGAATAAGCGCCCCGCTGTTGCAGCGCATACAACGGATACAATGGGCTATTTCACAACTTTTCCCCTTCAATGCCTTTTTAGGAAGGAATGGGTCTGCTATCATCTGGCGCCCCATGGCCACCATATCCACTTGTTCCTCTTCCAACAGCTTTTCCATATGCTCCGGGTCAGACAGCCCGCCAATACCGGTAACTGGAACACTGACTGCCTTTTTAATAGCTGCTGCATAAGGTATATTCACACCATTCGGGAAAAACGGCCCCGGAAACATGCGCACCATAGTGGCAGGATCATGGAAGCTTCCCACGGATACATGAAAGGAATCTACCTTATCCTCTATCATATGGGCAAAGACTGACATCTCCTCCTCTTCCAGTCCCCCCTCTATAAGCTCTGAGCCTGATATACGGTATTCTATAGGGAAATTCTTTCCGCAGCGTTCCCTCACTCTATCCAGAACCATGATCGGAAAACGGGCACGGTTTTCTAAACTTCCCCCATATTGATCCGTCCGCTTATTATTAAGCGGTGAGAGGAACTGGTCCAAAAGCCAGCCGTGTCCCCCGTGTATCATTACCATATCAACCCCTGCGAATTTTGCCATAAACGCGGCTTCTGCGTAGGCATCCGCAATTTCATCCATCATATTCTCAGTCATTTCTTTAACCTCTGCTCCGTAATGGTTGACAGAGGGCGACGGCCCCCACACCTCTCCGTCTTCAGGCAGATAAGCAGGATGCGCTCTCCTGCCAGAATGCACAAGCTCTATGGATACAAAGGTATCGTACTGGTGCACACTGTCCACCAGTCTTGTCAATGAGGGAAGCAGGCCTGGATCATCCAAGTGCGCCATCCGCGGATGACATGCATCTGTGCGTGAATGGATTCCGGTCTCACCGATAGTAAGAAGAGCCGCACCTCCTCTTGCCAATGTGGTATAAAAATCAATGTTATCCTGCGCAAAATACCCCTTTTCCTCCCCGCGTCCGGTAATCGTCATCGGTGATACACATATTCGGTTCTTTAAAGTCAGCGGCCCGATTTTTATAGGGCTGAATAAATGTGGATAATGCTTCATAATTCCTTCTCCTTTTAATGATTCTGCTTTATATGATATGGCACAGCAAAATATTTATATTTCGTAACTGTTCAGTACCCTTACAGTTACGAGCGAAAATCCGTGCAAATCGCCTTTGGCGATGGAATTTTTGCCTGGCTGCTGAACGTTTTCTTACGGTCAGCGCAGTAAATGCGCAGACCTACTGAATAGTTACTATATTTCCATATTACACTAGAAGACTTTCAATAACAATAAAGAGACGCAGAAAAATTCGAGTATCCGAAATTATTTATTGCGATAACAGGCCTTTTAGATGTACACAAAACAGGAGGCCCATACGGGCCTCCTGCTATAGCAATATGAATTCTATTAAAGTGAGGATTAATAGTTTTCAACTTTTCTCTCAAAGTATGCCTTCGGATGAGCGCATACCGGACAGACTTCCGGAGCTTCCTCTGCCTCGTGTACATAACCACAGTTTCTGCACTTCCAGCCTAAAGGAGCGTCTCCCTTAAATGTCTTGTCTGCCTTATAACTTTCAAGGAGTTTTTTATAACGTCTCTCGTGCGCAGCTTCTACTTTAGCAACGCCTTCAAACTTCACTGCCAGCTCTTCAAATCCCTCTTCTCTGGCTTCCTGAGCCATACGTGCGTACATGTCTGTCCACTCGTAATTCTCACCTGCTGCCGCGTCTTCCAGGTTCTGCGCAATATCATGGATACCGTGGATCTCTTTGAACCACATTTTTGCGTGTTCTTTTTCCTGGTCTGCTGTCTCCAGATATAAGGAAGCTAACTGCTCGTATCCGGCTTTCTTTGCTGCGGATGCATAATATGTATATTTATTTCTTGCCTGTGATTCACCGGCGAATGCGTCCCATAAGTTTTTCTCTGTTTTTGTTCCTGCGTACTTTGACATATAAAAACCCTCCATAAAATTCTGAAAACAAACGACTATTTATTTTCTATTGCAGAACCGGCACATGACCGGCTCTGCAAGACAATTGCTAAATCATAATTACCTGCAGGAAAATATCCCGCTTTATATCTGAATTAACCGAAGTATCTCTTTAACAGACCCTCGAATGCTTTACCGTGACGAGCCTCATCTCTTGCCATCTCATGTACTGTATCATGAATAGCATCCAGGTTAGCAGCTTTTGCACGTTTTGCCAGGTCAAATTTACCAGCTGTTGCGCCGTTCTCTGCAGCAACACGCATTTCCAGGTTTTTCTTTGTGCTGTCAGTTACAACTTCGCCTAATAACTCAGCGAATTTGGAAGCATGCTCTGCTTCTTCGTAAGCAGCTTTTTCCCAGTATAAACCGATTTCCGGATATCCTTCTCTGTGAGCTACTCTTGCCATTGCCAGGTACATACCAACCTCTGAGCACTCGCCTTCAAAGTTAGCTCTTAAATCAGCAATGATATCTTCGCTTACGCCCTGAGCAACTCCTACAACATGCTCTGCTGCCCATGTCATCTCGCCTGCCTGCTCTGTAAATTTATCAGCACCTACGCCACATACTGGACATTTTTCCGGAGCTGCATCGCCTTCATAAACATATCCACATACACTACATACAAATTTTTTCATAATACTCATTCTCCTTTTTGATTAAATATTTTGTTATTTATTGGTTTTTTTGATAACAGTAATGATTACTGTTTCAATGTAACATACTTGACAATTTTTGTCAACTAGTTTTTTTAATTTTTTTTGCTTCGAGACATTCTTTACAAACTCCGTAAAAAGTAGTCATATGACCTGTTATTTTACCATCAAAACCCTCGGCCACTTTCTCCTTCATACAGTCAAATTCGCTTGCCTCTATGTCTGTGATGCTGTGACACTGGGTGCATATAAAATGACTATGAGGTTTTGTATTGCAGTCAAATCTGTCCGGGCCATCCCCTGTTGTGATCTTGGCGATCTCGCCTAAGTCAACCAGAAGAGATAAGTTCCGATATACTGTACCAAGACTAATATTCGGAAAATCGGCTTTGATTCCTGCATATACAGTATCGGCCGTAGGATGCTCCTTGCTGTTCATAACGAACTCGCGGATGGATTCCCGCTGACGGCTGTACTTCAATGTTGCCATCGCACCCTCCTTTCAATAACAATAATTGTTACTGATATAACTATACAATACTTAACAATTTTTGTCAAGTATGAACTTATAAAAATTCCGGCTTTATAAATAGCCGGTTTTTGTAGAATACTTATAAATAGATTTTTTGTATATATATTATGCTGATATTGCCTATTATATGCCTTATAATGAATATGCTGTCGATTCTTTCCAGCAGGAAGGAGGTGTTCTTGTTGGATTACATAACCAATTTTATAATTTCGGTTATGGCCGGTATCATCACTTACTTTATCGGCAAATGGTTAGACCGAAATAAAGACAGCTAACCAAAGCGAACCCCCACGGAATATGGGTCCATGGGGGTTCTTTTTTGTTCTTGTTGGATTACATAGTTTTGTTTCTTTCACTTTTATAATATTCTTTTTTTCTTAAAAAGTCAACACCTTTTTGCAATAAAATACTTTGCATCAGAACGGTTCAGCCATCCACTGTCCTACCAGGTGTTACCTTGTATTTGCAAGACAGTCCCGAGACAGCCACGCGACACCAGCCCCCTATGACATCACCTGGCATCCAGAGCATTGAGCGTGTACTCATGTATGGCTTCTCTCCTGAATTTATCTGACTCCAGTATATGGGAGAACAAAATATCCACCATAACTAATATGGGAAACTGTGGGGATATCGCTTTTCCTTTTTCCAGATTTTCCTTAACAGCGAACAAAAGTATCTCATCACAGTAATTTAAAAATGTCTTATCCTTCCTGGATGTCATTAGAATGGTAGTGGCACCTCTCTCCTTGGCCGCCTTCATGGAAGTTATAACTTCCTCAGTTCTTCCGCTGACACTGATACCAATCACCGCACAGTCCTCATCCAAAAGCACAGAGTTGATCTTCATAATATGTGTATCCGTCACTGCCTCCACATTGACGCCGATACGCATAAAACGAATTTTCATCTCCATGCCCACCAGACCGGAGCTTCCCTTGCCGTACACATATACCCGCTTTTTCTCTGACAGTATATTGACAATACGCTTCATCTGTTCCTCATTCACCAGGGAATAACTCTTGTTTAAAAGCTCCTGGTAAGTATTCAGCACCATTTTCGTCTGGTCATTACTCACAGGATAATTCCGCACAGTTCCCTGCTCATAACAGAACAGAAACTCCCGGTATCCTTTATAACCACACTTTTTTGCAAAACGTGACAGGGATGCCTCCGACACATACAGACGACTGGATACACTTTTGGAGGATAAATCTATTTTTTCTGTATTGCTGATAAAAAAATCAGCAATGGTTTTCTCCAAAGGTGTAAAACTGTTATAAATTGATTCTATCTGAGGAATGATATTTTTTTCATACTGCTCCATTCGAGCACCTCCATTCTATCTGTCTATGCGGCAAGGCAGCGCTTAGGAGTGTTTTCCTCTGAAATGATAAAATGCCCCCAGCATTCCCGCCTGATTTTTATTTTCCGCAAAAGCCAGTCTGGTATTGGAAGCTACAGAAGGTATCAGATACTTATCCATACTCTTTCTGATCCTGTCATACAGATATTCCTTCTGAGCCATGATTCCGCCTCCCAGAACCACCACTTCCGGGTTGATCACATAACAGATATTTGCGATTCCCATTCCCAGCACGTCCACCATCTCATCAATGGCGCGGATACAGTCTGCGTCACCCTGCTTCGCATTTTCAAATACATATCTGCCGTCAATGCTGTCAGGACTGATCTTCTTGTATTCCGCAGTCTTCTTCACCAGAATGCTGCTTGCGCCCATATCCTGAAACTCACCGCCCGGAAGATGCATATATCCAATTTCACACCCGCTCCCGGAAAATCCGTGGAACACCTGGTTGTCGATCACAATAGCACCGCCGATTCCTGTACCGATCGTCAGACACAGACTGATCTTTGTGCCCCTGGATGCACCCGCAAAGTTCTCCGCAAGCCCTGCGCAGTTCACGTCATTTTCCACCTCGCAGGGCAGATGAAATCTCTCTTCCAGAGTTTTCTTGATCTCTGTACCTGTATATTCCGGTATCAGCGGAGCGGAATGTGTGATCCTGCCCGCCTCGCAGTCCACCATACCCGCCGTTGAGATACAGATACCCGCAGGACTACGATCCTTCAGGTAATCTTCAATAATCTTCACTGCTTTTTTCATGATTCCCGGTCCGCCATGCTGCATAGCCTCTGTGGGCATTTCACCTGCAGCCACAAATACCGCATCTTCCTGTATTATACCATACTTTATAGAAGTACCGCCAATATCAATACAAATATATTGTTTCATAACAAATGCTCCTTATATCACTGTTCAGTGCCTTTACAGGCACAAATCCATATAGCTGCCGTTTCACCACCGCACTTAATGCGGTATTAAAACGTGACAAAAGGGAACTGTAATGTCACATTCCCGCGGCCGTTACAGTTCCCTATATTGTACCATGAGTCTGCCCCACAGTCTTTAAAGAATCTCTGATTATTTGATTTTGATCTTAAATATAGCTTTTTTGATAACAGCCGGACCGTCAACCGCAACGGCTGTCCTGTGGGCGTCCTTTGGATAACAGAGAAGGAAATCGCCTTCTGTCAGTACCACATGGCTGTTTGGTTCACCTTCAAGAGGTAGAAAATCATCCTTCTCCACAAACTCCTTCTGCTCCATGTTATCAATAAAGTTCACATCGATCTGTTCCGGACCTCTCAGCATAAAATGCAGATCCAGATACTGCCTGTGTGCTTCCCAGAAACGATTTTCCGGTGTTGTGGTCTCATATTCCACAATGTTTACGAACAAATCATCCCCGTCTATCTCATGACTGCCTTTTTCATAATTCAGCAGGTCATGTTCCTGTGCATACCGGAAGCATTTCAGAACTTCCTTTTCCAGCCAGGAATAATCCTTTAAATCTCTGATATTACCAAATACCATTTTGCTGCCTCCCTTTCAGAACAGACATTACGATCAGTTTTTGTAAATCGTTGTATGTGCAGCCGGCACGGAGTTATCTCCCTTTACCTTTCTGGATATAATACTTGCGGGGAGACCCACAACCAGAGAAACAACGATAGAAATAATGGAGTAGGACCAGATAGAGATCGTCACATCCGGAGCCACAGCCGGCACCACATATTTGATCGCTACCATAACTGCTGATGCAGCGATAAACGCGCATACAGCGCCAAAGGTATTGGCAACCTTGGTAAACGCCCCCAGAATGAAAGTACCCACTAGGATACCAAGTACCAGACCCATGAATCCGTTAAACCATTCGTAAGCGGATTTCACGCCGCCGTTAGCCAGAACTACAGCAACCACGATTGAGAAAATACCTACCAGAAGGGATACATACTGTCCAATCTTTGTCTGTTTCTCAAAGCTCAGTTCCTTCTTGGAAAGTCTGGCCTGGATATCCAGCGTCCAGCTTGATGCCACGGAGTTCAGACCGGTGGACAATGTGGACTGGGCTGCTGCATAGATGGCTGCCAGAAGCAGACCGGTAATACCCACAGGAAGCTGAAAAGCGATCCAGGATGCAAAAATCTGATCCTGCTGCGCTGCCGGCGGAAGCTGATTGCCCTGTACCTGGTAAAATACATACAAACCGGTACCGATCAAGTAAAATACAGTTGCGATGAAGATAGACAGACCGCCATTTGTCAGCATCATCTTGTTCAGTTTCTTTGTGTCTGTTGTTGTTGTAAAACGCTGTACAATATCCTGGCTGGATACATAGGAACCCATTGTGTTGAATCCGGCGCCTACGATCATGAGGAATACACTGTCTTTTAAAATGTTAGGATTGAAAATCGGCTGGTCAACTGCCAGGAACTTATGGCCTGCTGTCATTTCATGGAAAATCGATCCGATACCGCCGTCAAGATGGGCTACCAGGAAGATCAAGCCAAAAGTAACACCGACTAAAAGCACGGACCCCTGGATAAAGTCTGTCCAGAGTACGGATTTTAGACCACCTGTGTAGGAGTAAATGATAGCAATGATTCCCATGATGACGATTAGGATATTTACATTGATTCCCATGAGGCTGGATAATACCATACAAGGAAGATACATGATTATGGACATACGTCCAACCTGATAAATGATGAACATAATTGCGCCCAGAACACGCAGTCCCTTGCTGTTAAAACGCAGCTCCAGATAATGATAAGCCGTATCAATATCCAGTTTGCTGTAAATAGGCAGGAAAAATCTGATGGTAAGCGGAATTGCCAGCAGCATACCTAACTGTGCAAACCACATGATCCATGTTCCCGCGTATGAATTTCCTGCCAGTGACAGGAAGGAAATGGGACTGAGCAGTGTCGCGAAAATAGATACGGATGTAACCCACCACGGTACGGTTCCGTCACTCTTAAAGTATTCTTTTCCCTTCATTTCCTTTTTAGCAAAATGAAGACCGGCAAATAAAACGGCTGCCAGGTAAACGATCAAAATAGCCAGATCAATATAAGTAAAACCCTGCATCTGTTACCTCCCTCTAATCTCTTCTTTTTGTACGCTACGCCCGTAAAGGCATAGATTTTCTTTTACTTTTCCCTAATACTACATTAATATTCCAAGTAACAGCCCCTGCTGTCTACGCCAGGAGCACATTATACAGCAGGATTATACCAGATATCTTTCCATGGCAGCTTTAACCATAGCGGCAGCCTCATGAGCGATCACTTTGTCTGCTTCCTGCATATTTTCCAGCGGTTCACGGACACCTCCGATATTTACGCTGTCGTTTGTGCGCAGGATTTCTTTTGCTACCGCATACATATTCGCATGGCTGGAGCACATTTTGTAGATGATCTCATTGATCGCATACTGTAATTCACAGGCTTTTTTCTTTTCCCCTGCCTCGACCAGCTCATTCAGTTTCAGGAACAGCTCCGGCATAACACCATAGGTTCCGCCGATCCCACCGTCAGCACCGATCGCGCGTCCTGCTACAAACTGCTCATCCGGGCCGTTGAACACTACAAAGTCGTCTTTTGCCGCAAGACCTGCTGTTTTGAACATCTGAATATCCTGGGCAGGCATGGAAGAGTTCTTTACAGCGATAACTCTTGGGTTTTTCATCATCTCTGCAAACAGGCTCATAGTCAGAGCTGTGCCAGCAAGCTGCGGTATATTGTAAATCACGAAATCTGTGTTTGGCGCTGCTTCACTGATTGCATTCCAGTAAGCTGCAATAGAATACTCCGGCAGACGGAAGTAAATAGGAGGAATGGATGCGATTGCATCTACGCCTACACTCTCAGAGTGTTTTGCCAGCTCCACACTGTCCTTTGTGTTATTACATGCCACATGATTGATGACAGTCAGTTTACCCTTTGCTGCTGCCATTACGTTTTCAATGATAAGCTTTCTCTCTTCTACGCTCTGGTAAATACATTCTCCTGAAGAACCATTTACGTAGACACCCTTTACGCCTTTTTCGATGAAGTGACGTGTGAGGGCCTGTACACGCTCTCCGCTCACATTTCCTTCCTCATCATAACATGCATAAAATGCCGGGATAATACCTCTGTACTTATCTAATTTACTCATTGCTGTGACTCCTTTCATCTTCCTCTTACATTTACTTTTCCAGGGTTGCCATCACATCTGTGAAGGATTTTGTGATCAATTGGGGACGTGTAATAATAGAACCTACTACCACGCTGTAGCATCCCAGTTCGATCACGCGTTTTGCCTTTTCCGGTGTGTTTATGTTGCCTTCTGCGATCACATGATGTTTTACTCTGCTTAATATTGTGCGTATGATTTCAAAATCATTCGCTTCAATCCTGTCACCTCTGCTGTGCTCAGTATAGCCAACCAGTGTCGTACCAATGAAGTCAAATCCAAGCTCGTCTGCGTGAAGCGCTTCCTCCACGGTGGAGCAGTCTGCCATCAGAAGCTGCTCAGGATACTTCTTTCTGATCTCCGCATAAAATTCGTCCAAAGTTACATTTCCCGGTCTCAGATCTTTTGTGGCATCAATGGCAATGATCTCAGGATTTACCTCCATCAGTTCATCGACTTCCTTCATAGTTGGTGTGATATAAACTTTGCTGTCATCATAATCACGTTTTACAATCCCAATAACCGGAAGGTCCACATTTTTCTTGATCTCCGCTATATCCTCCTTTGTGTTGGCACGAATTCCCATGGCTCCGCCTTCTGCTGCTGCTTTTGC
This sequence comes from Blautia coccoides, assembly GCF_034355335.1. Lineage (NCBI taxonomy): Bacteria > Bacillati > Bacillota > Clostridia > Lachnospirales > Lachnospiraceae > Blautia > Blautia producta. Next base: position 40,886 of record NZ_CP136422.1, on the reverse strand, counting down.
CATTCTTCCCATAATAAAGGATGAATGGAGGGGTTCATGAGGAAGTGCCTGGCAGGATACGATTAAATGTCCCTTGAGCTTCTCTAAACGCTGATTCATAACTCTCTCCTTTCCGCATCTCGGCTTCTGATCTGCTGCCTTCGCTTTGACTTCAGTATAGCATTTATGAAAATTTTTTCAATATTTTTTCCGATTCAGAAAATCCTTTCAAACCAAATATCAACTTGCACAAATTTTACCGGTGCTGAAACCTGATTTTTTATTTATATTGACGTTTTATGAAAGTTCTTTCAATTTTACCCTCATACATTGAATTAACTTGTAATGGGAATTATAATAGAAGTACAGATACACACGGATAATAACTAACATCACATATTTTCCCAAAGAATTGCAAAAAAATACAAGGACAGGGAACGGATCATGTGGTAGAGTGAAATCAGAAAAGGAGTGAAACCAGATGATAATTAAAAACGGATCAGTATTTCAGGAAGATGGAACCTTTGAGAAAAAAGACCTCTATGTAGAGAACGGAAAAATTGTCTCTTCTATAGATGAAGTGACAGACAAGACAGAGATTGATGCCACAGGCCTGAAAGTTCTCCCCGGTACTGTAGATGTTCACAGCCACGGAGCATTCGGACACGATTTTTCCGACGCAGACGTGGAAGGACTTAAAACAATTCTGCGCTATGAAAAATCCCACGGCGTGACATCTTACTGCCCAACCTCCATGACGCTTCCAAAAGAGCAGCTTTTGGAAATCTTTGCAACTGCTGTCAGCGCGGGAAATGCCAAAGACCAGGCAAGGATCGTGGGCGTGAATATGGAAGGGCCTTTCATTGATCCTGATAAAAAAGGCGCACATGTAGAACGGCATATCCGCAGACCGGATATTGCATTCTTCCGTGAATGCAATGAAAAAACCGGACATCTCATAAAGCTTGTAACACTTGCTCCGAATATGGAAGGCGCAGATGAATTTATAGAAGAACTGAAGAACGAAGTAAAAATCTCCATCGGCCATACTACAGCCGGATATGACACTGCACTTTCAGCCATGAAAAAAGGCGCTGCCCATGTGACACATCTATTTAACGCCATGCCGTCCTACGCACACCGCGATCCCGGTGTTGTAGGCGCTGCCGCAGATACTGAAAACTGCATGGTAGAATTGATCTGCGACGGCATCCACATCCATCCCAGCGTTGTGAGAAACACTTTCCGCATGTTCGGAAGTGAAAGAGTTGTGCTCATCAGCGATTCCATGATGGCAACAGGCATGGAAAACGGCACCTACGAGCTGGGCGGCCAGGAAGTTACCATGAACAACAGAAAGGCAACTCTGGCCAACGGAACCATTGCAGGTTCCGCAACCAACCTGTTTGACTGTATGAAAACAGCTATGGCATTCGGTATCCCCGAAGCTGACGCCATCTTCGCAGCCACAAGGAACCCGGCTAAGAGTATCGGTGTATATGACAGAGTCGGTTCTCTTACTCCTGGTAAAGAGGCAGATATCCTGCTGGTGGATGAGGCGTATAATTTGAAAAAAGTATTATAAGGACAGTTGCCCGATTCCATAAAAATCTCCCGAAAAAGCATATTCTGCTCATCGGGAGATTTTCTATTTTTTAATATCAGCGGTCACACACATGTGTATGCCCCGTCCACAACCACATCACTGCCGGATGTATAACCGGAAGCGTCACTGGCTAAATATAACACAGCCGGAACAAGCTCCTCAGGTTTTCCCATTCTGTGCATGGGGATCAGCGGCATCCACGCCTCTTTTAGCTCTTTCGGTGTATCCACAGACATAGGGGTCGCTATATAACCTGGACTCAGACTGTTGACCCTTATATGGTTTTCTGCCCATTCCGCTGCCAGAGAACGTGTCATATGGATCACTGCCGCCTTGGACGCATTATAAGAACACTGCCACTGAGGAATATTCACAATACTGCCTGACATGGATGCCATATTGATGATACTTCCATGTATCCCTTTTTCTATCATGATCTTTCCTGCTGCCCTGGCTACAATATATTCCCCTGTCAGATTCACATCCACAACCTGTCTGAATTCCTCAATGGAGGACGTCAGCGTATCCTTATGTATGCATATTCCCGCATTGTTAAATACAATATCCAATGAGCCTGACTGCTCCATGATAAGCTGAAATGCCTGCGTCACACTTTTTTCATCCGTAACATCCGTCTTAATAAAATATCCGCTGCCTCCTGCGTCTGAAATTCTTTTGATCGTCTCATCTGCCTGACTTCTGGATAATATGACCACCTCAGCTCCTGCTCTGGCCAGTCCCTCTACCACAACCTGTCCGATTCCCCGGCTTCCTCCTGTCACAACAGCAGTCTTTCCCTTTAAACCAAATATCTCTTCCAAATACATCTGCAAAAACCTCCCTTTAATAAGCTATCTCTGTCTCCACTCCTGTCATTTCGATCACGCCTTCCCAGATTTCATCATCCGTAAGCCTTCTGCTGACCTCATCCGGCTGGCTGCCTCCAATATATATTTTAAATCTTCCCGGCTCCAGCACACAAGTTCCGTTCTGCCGTACCACTGCCAGATCTCTGGCTCTTATGCAAACGGTTACTTTCTTTTCTTCACCTGTTTCTGCCATAACCCTTTTAAAGAACACCAACTGATGCTTCGGTACTTTCACACTGGCCTCTTCATCCCGGATATAGACCTGTACCACAGTCTCGCCAGAGCATTTTCCTGTATTTTTGACAGAAACATCAAACTGAATATCCTTGCCTGCCAGAATCGTTTCCGGAAGATCAACGGGCCTGTACTCAAATCTTGTGTAGCTCAATCCGTAACCAAACGGATACATAGGCTCTTTTTCTAAAAATCTGTATGTACGGCCCTGCATGTCATAACTGTCAAATGGAGGCAGATCTTCTGTGCCTTTCACAACCGTTACCGGCAGACGGCCGGACGGATTATAATTTCCGAATAGAATGTCAGCAACAGCACTTCCGCCCTCCTCACCCGGATACCAGACCTCTAAAATGGCATCTGCCAACGGCTCCTCCTTCGGTATACTGAGCGGACTTCCATTGCAAAGAATCAGTATCACCGGTTTTCCTTCCCGTGCGACAGCCCTGACCAACTCCGCCTGTCTGCCCGGAAGCCCAAGGTCATCCCGGTCACACTGGACAGCGTCTTCCTCACCCTCTTCCCCTTCCAGTACAGGGGACAGGCCAAGACAGAGCACCGCAATATCACTTTTTCTCGCTGCGATCACAGCCTCGGGGATTAAATCCGTCTCACAGAGACTTTTGTACTCTTTTTTGTAAAGATCACATCCCTCAGCATAGATAACCTCTATACCGCGCTTTTTTGCCTCCTCCTGCATTCCTCTCAGCAAAGTGGTATATTCGGACGGTGTACCGGAGTAATTTCCCAATAAAACATCCTTTGAATCAGCATTTGGTCCAATGACGGCTATGGTCTTATATTTATTTTCCAGAGGAAGTATATCCTCTTTATTTTTCAGCAGTACCGCAGATTTTCCTGCCGCCTCTCTTGCCAGTCCGCGGAATTCTGCGCAGTCCACTATGTCATCACTTATTTTGTAAAACGGCACATCCTCAGCAGGGTCAAACATTCCCAGACGGATTCTCTCCTCCAACAGACGCTGAACAGATACATCTATATCTTCCTCTTTAACAAGACCCTGCCTTACGGCTTCTGATAAATGCAGGAATGTAGTTCCGCCATTCTGATCACATCCGTTGTTGAAAGCCATCGCTGCTGATTCAACCGGTGAAGAGGTTATTTTGTGGTGCAGGTGAAAATCATCAATGGCAAAGCTGTCCGATACCACATATCCCTTAAAGCCCAGTTCCTCCCTCAATATATCCTTTAACAGATAGGAACTTCCCGAACACGGTGCTCCGTTCACTCTGTTGTATGCCCCCATCACACAGGCCACTTCCGCCTCTCTGATACATCTGGCAAAAGCATACAGATACGTCTCCCTGAACTGCTTTTCATCAATGGTGACATCTATTTCATGTCTCAGTTCATCGGGACCGCTGTGTACAACATAATGTTTTACATTGGCATCTGCCTTGCGGTACTTCTCATCCTCTCCCTGGATCCCACGGATGAACGCAATTCCAAGTTCAGCCGTGAGGAAAGGATCCTCCCCGTATGTCTCCTGCCCTCTTCCCCATCTCGGGTCCCTGAAGATATTTATATTAGGAGCATATTCCGTAATGCCTTTATAAATGGAATTGTCACCTATACTCTGATATGCATTATACTTTCCTCTTATTTCGTCCGATATTGCTTCTGCCACCCTCTTTAAAAAATCAGCGTCAAACATGGCGGCCAGGCCGATTGCCTGGGGAAATACCGTTGCGGTGCCGCACCTGGCCACACCGTGCAGACATTCATTCCACCAATGATAAGCCGGTATTCCCAGACGCTCAATAGCTGCGCTTTTATACACAAGCTGTGAAACTTTTTCTTCCAGGGTCATCTGTTTAATGGTCTCTTTTGCCCGCTCTTCCACAGGCAGTTCTGTATTAAATAAAGGATTCATTGTCCCCCTCCTTCTCAGCCTTTCACTGCTCCTGAAGTCATTCCTTCTATCACCTGTTTATTAAAAATAGAAAATATAATGATACTCGGTAAAACCGTGATCGCCACAGCGGCAAACATGGCTACATAATTGGTAGAATACTGCCCCTTAAATGAGTTCAGCCCGATGGGAAGTGTCATCTTACTCTGGTCATTGAGAAATACCAGCGCATAATTCAGCTCATTCCACATGGAAACAAAAGAATATATGGCCACTGTGGCAATGGACGGTTTTGCAATTGGAATCGTGATTCGCAAAAACAAAGTCCTCATGGTCGCGCCGTCTATAATGGCGGATTCTTCTATTTCAGCAGGGAAACTCTTCAAAAATCCTGTCATAATGAATATGGCGATGGGCATTCCGCTGGTTGTATAGGGAATGATCAAAGACAAATGGGAATTAATGATCCCCGCCTTTGAAAACATTAAAAACAGCGGTATTAAAGTGGAATGAATGGGTATCATCATCCCCACCAAAAAAATCATCATAGCGGCATTCGATAATTTCCATTTCAGTCTGGTAAGGGCAAAAGCCGCTGTTGTACTCAGCAATAAGCAGAGAAAAAGCGCTGACACGCAGACTATGATGGAGTTTAAAAAATATTGTCCGATATTTGCCTGTTTCCAGGCATATATATAATTTTCAAAATTTATACTGCCGGGCAGTGCCCAGGGATTCTCAAACAGCTCACTGTTGGTCTTAAATGAGTTATAGAATACCCAAACAAGCGGAAATATAAAAATAAGGGTAACTGCAGCCAGAACCGCATATTTGATAATATTTGACACTTTGTTCATATGTACACCCTCTCTCCCACTCTATTCTATATTTTCCTCTGAACGCTTGAACATGCCGTTTAACACTACAGTTACCAATACACACATGATCATAAGGACAACTGACATGGCACTGCCGTATCCGAACTGCATCCCCTTAAAGGATCTGGTATACAGATGGGACGCGATAACCTCTGAAGCGTGGTTCGGTCCGCCACCTGTCATGACAAATACAATATCAAATATTCTTAAAGAACCTGTGGCTACCAGTACCGTGTCAATTTTAAGTATTGGCACGATCAATGGAAATGTGATCTTACAAAATGCCTGCCAGGATGTCGCTCCGTCAATCTCCGCTGATTCCAGCACAGATGAAGATATATTCTGCATAGCACACAGATAGATGATCATATGGTATCCGATATACTGCCAGCTTGCCGCAAGGATGACACATATAAGCGCTGTCCCTGACTCTCCCAGCCAAACATGTGTAAAAGAATCAAGCCCCACAAACCGGAGAATGGTATTGATAAGACCAAACTCTGGATGCAGTATAAAGATCCACAGAATTCCGATGGCTGCTGTTGATATCATGTTTGGTACAAAAAATGCCACTTTAAAAAAGTTTCTTCCCCTTCTGATTTTCGTAAGGAGATATGCCAGCAAGACTGAACACGGAACCTGTACCAACAGACACAATACCGTGGCCATCAATGTATGTACGACTGCATCCTGAAATATCTTATCTGTTGTAAAAAGCTGTACATAATTTTTTAAGCCCACAAAACCGTTTAATCCTGCTACATTCCAGTCCGCAAAACTAAGCACAGCCGAACATAACAGAGGAAATGCCGCGATCATAAGATAGCAAAACAGTGCTGGCAGTATGAAGAGGCAAATAGTCCGTTTGTCTTTTCTCAGTTTCTCCATTTCTTCCCCTTCCTTTTTTGTATAAAAGGCTGCCTTTTGGACAAGACAGCCTCCTGTACACATTTTATCTGGTAACTGTGCAGACCTGCTGAATCGTTACCTTTTATTTCTCATAGTTATCATCAAAGAATTGCTGAAAGTTCTCAAACATTTCCTGGGAATCACTTCCTGACATGATCGCCTGTACTGTGTTGTTATATTCATTTCCTACCACAGAGCCAAGTGCCACATCATAGAATACAAACAGTCCTGTCATATCTGAGTGCAGTTTCATGATCTGGGAAGCGATCGGACCAACATTGCTCAGATCAAGCTTATCCGCATTGATAGTCGTCAGAGTACCTGCGTCTGCCATTTTCTGCATATATTTTGTCTGTGTATAATATTTGATAAACTCCACGGCTGCGTCCTTATTCTCACAGCGCTCACTTACAACCAGACATCTGTCAGCCTGTCCGAGCCAGTTGTTTTCATCTCCCTTTCCCCCTTCTACTGTGGGGCACTTTCCAAGCACAACTTTATCCTTTACCGCAGAATCCTCTGCCTCAAAATTGCTGATACAATAACTGGACCAGATAAAAGATGCAGCCTTGCCTGATTTAAACTGTTCCACTGCTTCCTCAGGAGTCATGCCGGCATATCCGTCGGGAACCAGTTTTTCATCCGCCATTTCCTGTAACAGGGATGCTGCCTTAACAAAGGATTCGTCCGTCCACTTCCCGCTGCCGTCCAGTGCTTTGTCAAAAGGTTCATTTCCGCCGATCCTGTTTGCCAGGATTTCACTGTGCGATGCGGAAGGCCAGGCTGTACTGTTTCCAAATGCCATTGGGATAATGCCTTCCCCTGAATCACGTATTACTTTCAGCCCTTCAATATACTCCTCATGTGTTTTGGGAATAGGCAGATTGAATTTGTCATAAATTTCCTTGTTGTAGTATGCCACCTGGGTCGCCAATTGTGTTGGAATCGCATATATTTCCCCGTCATATGTGACATGTTCCATTACACTGTCTAAAAACTGGTTTTTCCACTCCGGATCACTGTCTAGTGCTTCCTGGAGAGAATATACTTTACCTGCTTTTACATACGGCTCAAGATATCCGGCTGACCACGACATGAACAAGTCCGGCGCATTATTCGCCGCCATTAAAGTCGGAAGCTTGGTTTTGGTCTGTTCACTTGGAAGATACTCAGGTACAATTTTGATTTTCCCCTCATTTTCCTTATTGAAATCGTCAATGATATCATGGACTATAACCTCCGCGGCCTCACCGTTTCCCCCATCCCAAACCATCATACTGAGTTCCACGGGTTTTCCTTCCGCCTCTGTTGTGTCTTCCTTTTTGCTTCCCTCTTCCCCTTTTTGATCACCTGAGCCGCATGCCCCCATAGAAAATGTCACAACTGCTGCCATCAGCATGGCAAATACCTTTTTCTTCATAACCTTCTCCTCCGTATTTTTTCTAACAATGGTACCATCTGTTGATTTTATGTAACGATCCAGCAGACCTGTTGTAACTGTTAAGGTACTGAATGATTACAATTTTATTATATAGAACAGTTATTGTTCTTTCTATTCATTTTCCGAAGCAAAATGTTTGTATTTCTGTATATTTTAACATAATATTTTCACCTACCTTTATAACACATTCACATTTATTTTATTTTTCCCTGTATTTTCCCACTTATATTATACTTTTTGACCATTTCCGGTGTTGTTTTTTGTTATTTTTAATCATATAATAAACATACGTCGGTAATTAATTATCTTTCAGACAAAATGCGCTTGTGCAGAGGTGAACACATGATAAATATGCTTATTGTAGATGATGAAATAGTAATGAGAAGAGGACTTTCTTTTATTCCTTGGGAAAAAGCTGGTGTCTGTCTGGCCGGCACTGCCTCCAGCGGCATGGAGGCACTGGAAATAATAAAACAAAAGGACATTCAGATTCTGTTTACTGACATACAGATGCCGGATATCAACGGACTTGAACTGATCCGTGCCGCCAATTTGTTAAACCCTTCTATCCAGAGCGTACTGTTAACCGGACATAACAACTTTAATTATGCAAAGGAGGCTATTTCTCTTCATGTCTATGATTATATATTAAAACCCTGCGATCCCGATGAAGTCCTGGAGATAATAGGAAAACTGGCAAAAAAAATAGAAGAAGAGACTCAATATAAGCAGATAAACCAAGATACTATTTCTGAAATCCAAAAACAGACACTGCAGAACACCCTTCTGCAAATCTATACCAATCAAAATGTCACCAATCACGAACTCCTGACATTAAAAGACTCTGATTTTTTCAAGAGCGGCCTGTATCTGGCTGCCCAGGGGATCTGCAGTGCCGGGGATACAGGTAAAATAGAATCGTTTTTAAAAGGCCAGGATGACCCCTGCTTTTCTTTTGTATACTTTTTCCCTGCAAATAATAAATTTGTTCTCCTAATAAAAAGCTGTGGATCTATTCCCGATACAACAGACCGTGTGTCCGCCTGGCTCTGTTCCATGCAGGAAACACTCCTTCATGAGCATAACTGTACCATTTCAATCGGACTTGGAAAGGAGACTTCGTCCTGCCAGGAGATATCAGAAGCTTACAGGACTGCCATGGAGTCCTCGGGTTTATTTTTTTCCCATGCTGAAACAACTTTTATCTCCTATGGCTCTGTCTCCGGCCTGTTAAACCAGGCAGACAGCGGGCCTGTCTGCCAGAAAATCCTTTCACAGCTTGAACAGCGTAATTACACCCTTATCCGGGAATCCATGTCGGAACTGACAGAGCTGTACAGAGCTTCATGGAACACTGCCTCAAAAATCCGTCTTACTATGATCGATCTGTGCCTTCTTGCCTCCGGCCTGGTGGCACAAAAGAAAAATGAAGCATTTTCAGGACTGAAAGCAGAGCAGCTTTTATCCATTAATCAGGCGGATTCCCTGTCTGCTCTGATAGATCAGACCCTGCAGATACTCACCCACTGCATTGATGATCTGAACGGTACCTCAGATACCTCTTATCATCATATCGTAAAAGACTGTTTAACATACATTGAGGCACACTATACAGAAGATATCAGCATATCCAAAGCTGCCCTGGATATCCATGTAAACGCGGACTATCTGGCCCGTATATTAAAAAAAGAATACGGACTTCCCTTCAGCCAGATCTTAACAAACATCCGCCTTGAAAAAGCCTGTTCACTATTATGCGATATGGACTTGTCTATCAGTGAAGTATCCTGCCGGACAGGTTTCCGCGATTTCAGATATTTTGGACAAGTGTTTAAGACACGTTATAAAATGACACCGAGAGAATATAGGAAAACAGTAAAGAAAAAGAACATATAGCTGTGAGAAGGCCAAACCGTTACAAGAATGCCCATAAAAAAGACTTTAGATGGAGAAACCTATGAGATATAAAATATCAAAATTACTGAAATCATTCCGTGACTGTATTTACCGGATTTCTGTGCAGCATCTGGTCGCAGCTCTGCTGATTCTTTTGATCACGGTTTCCACCCTTGCCATAACAGGGATCAGTTATACACTCTCTGAGCAGATCATCAGTGATAAGACCTCCAAATACTGTATTGATATTTTAAACGAGATCAGTGCCAATATACATACGAAATTAAAAGAGGTAGACAGTCTGACAACCTACATATGCTATAACGAAACCATCCAGTCCCAGATAAATAAAATGAACCATGCAAAGGGAAACAGTTTCTTATATGAGAAAAAAATTCTGGAAAAAGAACTGATTAATATGACTGTAGCCAATGAATCCCTAAAAGAAATGACTATATTGACCAGCAGCGGACAGTCTGCCTGGATCTCTCAGCCTTATCCGGAATTCACTTCCTCCTCCCCTATTCTCGATACACTCTACAGTCAGCAGGGGAGCCTGAGCTGGCTGACTCTTGAAAGGGAACATACCCCTATGATCATAGCAGGACGAACTATCAATGACCTGGGTGTCCAAAAAATCATCGGCTACTTTTTAGTCCGCTTTGACGATAAATTGCTGACTGATATTCTGGAACAAAAAGAATATTTTAAAGATGGCCGCCTCTGTATTGTAGACGACAAAGGAACTATCCTATCCAGCAACCAAGCAGGAGAAATCGGAAAAGTATATCCCTCTTTTGATCTGCTTACAGAGGATACCATAAGCAGGAAATTAGACGACTCCCAGGAATGGCTGACTTCCTGCATCATACCCGACTCAGAATGGAGGCTTGTAAGTACGATCCCCAATATTTCCTATGAGAAAGAAATCATCTGGCTCAGAGGCTGCGTCATTGTGATCGCCCTTGCCATGATAATAGCGGCTATTTTTATCTCCATAGCCGTTACAAAACAGTTATTCATCCCATTGGATAAACTATGTCAGATGATGAAGTCCGTGGGCAAAGGTGATTTTAATGTATACAAGCCTGCGTATTATCAAAATGATATTGGAATCTTATATGACTATTTCATTGATATGGTAAAAGAAGTCCAAAATTTAATACAGACCACAAATCAACAGCAGATCCTGCTGCAGAAGACAGAATTGAACTCTCTCCGGATGCAGATCAACCCGCACTTTATCTATAACACCCTGGAGTCTATAAAATGGATCGCATACATGAATGGAAATAAAGAGATTGTTGTGATGGTTAAGGCACTTGGGGATTTTATGCGGTGTAATATAAGCGGTCCTGAATTTATCACTATAGAAAAGGAACTGGAAAATATCCATTGCTACCTGACCATACAAAAATTCCGGTACAATGACAAGCTGGACGTTCAGATTGATATACCTCCCGAACTTTACCGTGCAAAAATCCCAAAACTGCTCATTCAGCCCCTCATAGAAAATTCCATTGTTCATGGACTGGAGCAAAAAGCGGGAAACGGGCAAATCATTATAAAAGGCACCTGGGAGCAGGAGGATGTCATTATAGACATTATTGACAACGGCATAGGATTTTCTAAACTATCCCTTGAAAATCTGGATCTTGATTTCATATCTCCGGAAGATACAAGAAAAAATGGGGGACTTGGCATGAAAAATGTACATCAGCGTATCAAAATGTATTACGGGGAATCCTATGGCCTCAGCGTGACAAGTGAATATGGAATCAGAACCTGTGTCCGGATACGAATCCCATATCAGGAATTATAATAAGGGACCGGAAATCTACATAAGGCAGCGGTATCCCGCTGCCTTTCTTCACCCCTTAATCTTTTCCCCGCAGAAATCACATCTCTTGACGCCTCCTCTGCTGACTTTATTCAAAACCCCGCAGTTTTCACATTCCACCGTGACAATAGAACTGCTTCCAACACTGCTCATATCCTGCCTGTAGATAACCCTCTTATTCAGAAAAATAAATTTCCCGGATGAGGCATCATAGTAAGCTCCTTTTATATATCCTTTTCTCAGCATTTTCCTCAGTCTTTTTGCCGCCGCATCCTCCGGAATGCCCATACGCAAAGACAGATTCTTCACAGACCCCTCCGGGTCAGAGGAAAGAATCGGTATATACTCTCTCATTTCATGGATCAACCGGAATCTGAAAGCTCCATTTATGAGAATAACTGCTGCTATGACAGCCAATATGTACAGAATTACCACTGTATCTGTCTCGGTCTGCCCATCCCCCGTGCTGTGTATAGCTGTTCCGCCAAAGATAAAGGCCGCAGCAAAACCTCCTGCCACCTCCAAAGCTCCTAAAATTTGATTAAAGACAACTGCTCCCCTGGAATACCAACCGCGCTCTCCATCTCCCATTCTCTTTCCTCCTGTGAACTTCATGTCAACAATTTGAGCTTGTCCTTCCTCGAAAGCCGCTTTATCTCCCACTCCCTCCGCATGGCCTCCTCTTTTGTCACAAATGACTCATAATAGGCCAGCTCCACAGGAAGTCTGGATTTTGTGTATTTTGCCCCTTTTCCGGCGTTGTGGCACTTGATACGTTTTTCCAGGTCATTGGTCCACCCGGTGTACAGACTGCCGTCGCCGCATTTCAGGATATAAGTATAATTCATGATAAATCCCTGACCTGCCTTCTATGTAATGGCACCGCACCTGCCAATGGCAAATACGGCACCCTCTATTCCAAAGCTGCCGATAAAAAAAGTATTTTTCCCATGTGCGGAAATTCGGATAATTCCGCAGAGGAACAGTGACACACTGTTCTAAAATAAATCCTGTAAAAATTTGATCGGCTGCGGATTTTCTTGTTCCGCATAGTTTATTATACTCTAAAGTCTCATAAATGTGAATACAGGGACCGCTAAATGCGGTCCCTGCAAAAGAAATTCAGATGTGCTGTTGTTTCGTAACTATAAAGATACTTATCAGTTATGCTATTTTAAAAGATATACATTAGTGAAATATACACCTAAATTATTTCCGCGATTATGATCATTGACAAATACATCTATGTGGTTGCCTTTAATAGCACCGCCGCAGTCAGATGCGGTAAAGATATGTCCATTGATGATAACCTTTGTTCCATAAGGGATAATTGTGGGGTCAACTGCAATGGTATCCCCCTCCACCAGAGGTGCTCCCGTGGAAGTCACGCCTGCCCACTGGTCATTACAGCAGGCACCACCGCAGTAATGAGTGATCTTATAGGTGCCTAAGCACTCTCCGTACTGGTCTGAAGATGCATTGATCTCACCAATATCACTTCCGTAGAATCCGTAGGTGTCATCCAGAACTCTGGTAGCCCATACGGCATTTGCAGTGTTTACATTTCCTACTATGATTCCCGCACGGCTGTTAGCTGCCTCTACGGTCTTGCCATCGCCTGCATACATGACAACATGATAAATCTCGCTTCCGTTTGAATAGAATATGAGATCGCCGGGCTGCGCTTCATCAACCGGTATCTGAGTACCGTAGTAAGCCTGGTCCTCCGCAACTCTCGGAAGGTCATAACCATACTGTGCGTATATACTCTGAACAAAACCGGAGCAGTCCGCACCGTCTGTCAGGCTGGTACCGCCCCAGACATAAGGATTTCCAACAAACTGGGACGCAAATTCCAGAATAGACTGTCTCAGCGCGCCACCGGGAACTCCGCCCTTTGTGGATGTGATGGTATAGTAACAAGCACTATTCTCTTCCGGTTTGATAAGCTCTGAAGCTGTCTCCAGATTCTCTTCCCCGTGTTCTTCTATAAATTTGTTCGCTTCCTCGTCAAGGTAAAGAGCATTCTTTTTAATAAATCCTCTCACATCACCAGACTCTACATATACCCAATCCTTGTCTTTGTCAGCAAGTATGTAACATATATTATCCAGATTCAGATTTCCAATGACGCGGCTCTTATCGCTCTGTGATTCATGAATGGTTCCAAGCAAAGATTTGCATACTGCGTAATCTTTTGAAACAACTGTAGATCTTACAGTCGTCTTTGTATAAAGGAATGCTTTATTTTCCAGCGGTGAAATTAATTCATTTGCTTCTTTAAACTCTTCAACAGTTATTTTCTTTTCAGCTGTTTTATTTTTCTCTTCGGCTTCCTGTTTTTCTTTTGCTTTTGCGTCTGCTATTTTCTGTGCTTCATCACCTGTCAACAGCTTTGACTTAAGCACAAATCCTCTTACTGTTCCGGATTCTATGTATACCCATGTTCCATCGTCTGTATCAATATCCTGTTCTTCCTCTTCAGTTCCCAGATGCAGTTTTAATCCATCATTGCTGAGAAGGTAGCACACACCATCTTTATCAAGTGTTCCTATCACCCTTGCCTGCTCGGATTTTTCCTCATATACATTCAGATTCTCCAAAGCGAACGCATAAACCTTACGGATTGTACGGAAACGGAAATTTTCTTTGATATCCGGCATTACAAAAGTCTGCTGGCTGTCTATTAAATTATCGCTTGCCTCCGCATCCTGTGCCGGTTCTTCTGCCGGTGCCTCAGGTTCTGCTGGAGTTTCAACTACAGGCTGTTCAGGCTCTGCCGGGGTCTCAGGAGTATCCGGGGTTTCCGGGTCTGGATTTTCTGGGTTTTCGGGATCTGGATCCTCCGGGTTCGGATTATCCGGATTCGGGTTATCTGGATTCGGGTTATCCGGGTTCGGATTATCTGGATTTGGATTATCCGGGTTCGGATTGTCCGGGTTCGGGTTATCCGGATTTGGATTATCCGGGTTCGGATTGTCCGGGTTCGGGTTATCCGGATTTGGATTATCCGGGTTCGGGTTATCCGGATTTGGATTATCCGGGTTCGGATTATCTGGATTTGGATTATCCGGGTTCGGATTATCCGGGTTTGGATTTTCAGGATTCTCCGGATTTGGATTATCTGGGTTCTCGGGATTTGTGGTGTCTGTAAGGTTTTCAGTATTTTCCTGGTTCTTTATACTTGCAGTCTCCACATCCTCAGGCGTTTCTATTTTATTTGTTCCAACCTTTGTCATATCGCTGGCTAAAACAGCGGATGGTGTAACCATTGTCAGCACCACTGTTACTGCCACAACTCTGCTCAATCTTTTTAAATGCATAGAACTCCTTCCATTCCGTCTTATTCCTGCTGCAAAAAAGCATAAAATTCCTTATACTTTGTATTTTCCCACCATTCTTTTCCAATGTCAACAGCAAAATAAAAATTCACTAAAAATTCAAACAAACTAATAAAAAATTTACATTGTATACAAATTTTCTTTTCCTATATTAAAATATAACACTTTAGAGGTTTCACAAAGCATTACATAATCATTTATTTTCATTTATTTATATGTAATTGAAATATTTTTTTATAATATAGGGGTTCCCCGATTCTCGTCAATCGTGGAACCCCTGTATTTTATCTTTATTTTATCTGTCTATTTACGTTGTCTGTTTATTTACGTACAGCCCTTTTACAGTTATGGCAGGTACTGGATAGGATCCAGCGGGCTTCCGTCCTTCTTCAGTTCAAAGTAAAGGTTTGCACCTTCTTTTGTATAGTATTTCGTAGGCTCATTCACATAACCGAGTGTTGCGCCTGCCTCTACATACTGTTCCGGCTGGAATGCCACATCTTTTAACTGGCCGTAAACTGCCTGATATCCATTACCCAGGTCAACGGTTACTGTTGTGCCTGTCTCAACGCTTTCTTCAACAGAGACTATCTGACCGTTTGCAACAGAGGCAACCGGTGTATCTACCTCTGAGGAGATTGCAATTGCCGGGCTGTATTTATATTCGTTCAGAGTAGGAAAATATACTGTGTGTTCCATATCATAGTCAATGACAACCTGTCCGCTTACCGGCCACTCCATAAGAGAGCTTTCTGTGAAATTAACATCCGGTGCAGTTGCCACTTCTGCCTGGTTGTCCACCTCCGCAGATGCATTCTGTGTATCTGCCTCCGGCTGCGCATTCTCTGCAGCGGAAGCATCAGCAGACGCATTCTCCTCTGCTGCAGGCTCCTGAACTGCTTCTGCCTGTGTATCTGCCTCTTCCGGCACTTCTCTTGTACCTTCAACCTGAGTGGTGTTCGCATCCTGGGATTCCTCCTCAGGTTTTTCTTCTGTTGTCATTGCCTCGTCAGAAGTATTCTCCTCATTCTTGACAAGTTCCTTTTCATTCGGTGTGCTCTTACTCCCGGACTGATATACAGCCACACATGTTACTACTATGGCCAGCACTAAAAAACTACTGAGAGCCACGCGGATTTTGTTTCTTTTACTCATATTCTTCACCTCAACCTATAGTGGAGCATCCGCCCCTTTTTTTGTTACAGCATACAGCCTTAAAAACCCTGTCATTGGATCGGAAACCTTTTCTCCGGACAGTGGCTGTATATAGTAACCTTTTGTATAACTATCCAGTAAACTGTGAAGGTACTGAACAGTTACCCATTTGTTTTCTCTTATAGGATTGCCAGAATATGTGAACTTATACATATTTTTATATCTCCGCGCGGCATCTTTTCTGCTTTTTATTTTTTCTGCCTTTGTATCTCCTCCAGTTTTAAGTCAGGGTAAAAATAATTCAGGATTTCCTCATACTTTTTTTTCTTAGCAGCCATCTTTTCCGCTGTATACTGACTCAGCCCCACTCCGTGTCCTATCCCTTTACACAGAAATCTCACTTCGTTTTCCAACGTCTGAACCGTAAAACAGGAAGATGGAAGATCCAGGATGTCTTTCAGTTTTTCCCCCTGGAATTCCTGATTTCCTACATTGATTTCCAGTACATAACCTGCACTGTCAGTATTTTTTATCTCTATTTCTTCTATACTCCCAATAGTAAATCCGGGATATGTCTTCCGAATCTGTTTTTTTAGCTCCTCCAGAGAAAAATAACATCCCTGTATGTAAGAAGGGCTGTTAATATCTTCCGGTGTTTCCACAGAAGGAACGTATGAAAATGTTTCCCCAAGAACCTCTCCAGCCTCCCTGGTCTTTCCCTGACTCAGTTCATGATAAGGAAGTTCTACTATATTTCCGTCTTTCATAAGTACCTGGTCTCTGGTATCGGCTGCCGCGTCCTGGAATTTTTGAAACTGTTCCAAGAACAGATCATCCATTTTCCTTCTCTTCAGGGCCTGAGAGGCATTCTGAATGGTCTTTGCCGCAGTTCCCTTTTTCCACTCCAGATAGAGATTATTTCTGGCAATGACCGTCTGCGCCTTTATGGCTTCACTGGGAGCATCCCAGGATATCTGAGATGCCGTCACAGCGGGAATATAATCCTCCATATCTGATTCTCTGGATACAGGGCATGCCTTTCTTCCGCATATAATAACAGTCAAAAGATACGGCAGTAAAAACAACATGATAATCCCGGAAATACCCGGACCTTTTCCTGCTTTCATACAAAACCCGGCTAATTTCTTTCTTTTATTATATGAATCGGCATTCTCGTCCCATGCCCTTTGTTACTATTCATCCTTTCGGCTTCAGAACAGCAAATACATAAAATCAGGGAATGCAATTACCTTTCGCAATATGCATTCCCTGATAAAAATTCTATTTTTTTATTATAAGCACCGGTATAGGAGGATTATTTTGTCTGTTATAGTATGAACTCAAAATGACAACATATTTCCTGCTGTCCAGATTTTTCAGCATTTCCAGAATTTTGTCCCTCTCCTCAAAACCAGTATGGCCTCCGCTGTATATACACAGACTCATGACACCGCCTTTTTTGAGAAGTCCCAGACCGGTCAGAACAGCTTTCATACTGTTTTCAGGCTTGGTTGCCAGAGAATGATCACCCCCGGGCAAATAACCAAAATTAAAGAATATGCCGTCAACAGTCTCCTCCTGCTGATACAGGCCCATATTTGTATGACTGTCCAGAAACAATTCAGCCCGCTCTCCCACACCGTTTTCCTGGAGAAGTTTCTCTGTGGCTTCAAGTGCCTGACGCTGAATATCAAAAGCCTTCACATACCCTGTCCTGCCTGCCATACGGCACAGAAAAAGTGTATCATTGCCATTTCCCATAGTGGCATCTATGTATATACCGCCGGACTTCGCATAGATTTTAAAGCTCTCCTGACACCACTCTGTAATCTGATAAGATTTCATCTCTTACTTCGTACTGGCTTCCAGAGCCTGTGCCAGATCCTCGATAATGTCATCAACATTCTCGATGCCAACAGACAGACGAATCATCCCGGGAGAGACACCTGCTGCCACAAGCTGTTCGTCATTCAACTGCCTGTGTGTATGGCTTGCAGGATGAAGCACGCTGGTCCTTGCATCTGCCACATGGGTCACAATAGCTGCCAGCTTCAGACTGTCCATAAATTTCACTGCTGCTTCCCTGCCGTCTTTCAACTCAAAGGAAATAACGCCGCAGGTACCCTTTGGCATATATTTCTTAGCCAGTTCATGATATTTATCTCCTGGGAGTCCTGCATAATTTACATGTCCCACCAACGGGTGCTCATTGAGGAATTCTGCTACCTTCTGGGCATTATAGCAATGACGCTCTACACGCAGTGCCAAAGACTCCAGGCTGGCATTCAGCATAAAACAGTTTGTAGGAGATGGAATGGAACCCAGGTCACGCATAAGCTGTGCATTTATTTTCATAATATATGCTGCTTTGCCGAACTGTTTTGTATATATCACTCCGTGATAGGATTCATCAGGCCTTGTAAGTCCATGGAACTTTTCTCCATAGGCATCCCAGTCAAAATTCCCGCTGTCCACAATTGCTCCACCTACCTGCATTGCGTGTCCATCCATATATTTTGTTGTGGAATGCGTCACAATATCTGCACCCCACTCAAATGGACGGCAATTGACGGGTGTTGCAAATGTGTTATCTACGATCAGGGGCACACCATGTGCATGTGCCAATCCTGCAAATTTTTCTATATCAAGCACAACAAGAGCCGGATTTGCAATAGTCTCAGCAAAAACAGCCTTGGTGTTTGGCTTAAATGCCTTTTCCAGTTCCTCTGAGGGAGCATCCGCATCCACAAAAGTACATTCGATTCCCATTTTCTTTGCTGTCACACCAAGGAGGTTCAATGTACCTCCATAAATGGCAGACGCACAGATCACGTGGTCTCCCGCCTCACAGATATTAAATACAGCATAGAAAGTAGCTGCCTGCCCTGATGAGGTCAGCACACCTGCCACACCGCCTTCCAAATCTGCGATCTTAGATGCCACCACATCATTGGTAGGATTCTGGCATCTTGTATAGAAATATCCATCCTCCTTCAGATCAAAAAGACGTCCCATCTCTTCTGTTGTATCATATTTGAATGTGGTACTCTGGTAAATAGGCAGGATTCTCGGCTCGCCTTTTTTTGGCTTCCATCCGGACTGCACACATTTGGTCTCAATACGAAATTCTTTATCCATTGTTCTTTCCCCTTTTCATAAAATATACGTACCTGTCCAGTATCATCACAGTTACGTACAAAATCCATGATATACCAAAACTTTTATATGTGGTTCATTTTACCACGATTCTTCTTATCCGCCAACTGCTAATTTCAGAGCCCTATAATATGTCAGGATCTTCCTCTGCTGTGGGCTGTCATTTACGGAACTTTTTCTGCCCATACATAATAACTGCCAGAAACAACAGAACACCTACAGCCAATACCAACAAAATCTGGGACTGTTTCAGAGGAGATTTCCATGCGAAAATCCCAAGCGCCAGCATATCAAGCCCTATAATACTCACTCCGCCTCCGACGGTCATCATAAATTTTCTCTCGTTCTCAGGTGATACACCACTGGAAAACCGCTCCCTTACCATAGAAGTTTTTCCTTTCACTGCCATAAAGATCCCCATGAGTATTACCATACCTGCAATGATGATCATCATCAAAGACTGTCTGTCCATAAACTGCCTCCCTCTTTATTTTTAAAACTTCTGCCTTCCGCTTTTATAATATTTTAAAAATACGATCAAAAACCATACTGGAAGTACAAGCCCCTTCAGCACACAGGAGAGACTCAAAGTCCACCATACACCGTTCAGTCCGAGAACCGTAGATGACAACAGCATGGCAACCGGAATTCTCAGTGTATTGAACAAAATTCCCGTCACAGACGGAGGTATGGTTCTTCCAAATCCCTGGAACGCACCTGCCGTCGTGATCTCCATACACATGAAAAATTCTGAGATACCTATAATTCTCAGATAGTCAACCCCCATGGGAAGTACATCGCTCTCTGTAATAAAAATACGGAAGAAAAATTCAGGAAAAGCAATGAGAATAAAACTGGTGAATATTCCCCAAAGAGCCATGATCCCCATAGCTGTCTTATATCCCTTTTTAATTCTTTCTTTTTTACCCGCTCCATAATTCTGGGCCACAAATGCATTTACAGCAGTTGAGAAGCCTCCTGCAGCCATCCAGGAAATAGATTCTATCTGGCTTCCAACCTTCTGTACAGCCACAGCAGCATCACCCCACCCGGCGATCAGACGGGCAATTACCATGGAGATTCCGGAAAACAGGGCATCCTGTATCGCCGATGGAAATCCAATACGCACAATCTCACGCACGTGCTGCTTTTCCGTTTTCTGCATCAAATGAATATGCTTAAAAATAACCGGCTCATT
The DNA here is from genome assembly GCF_034355335.1 of Blautia coccoides. NCBI lineage: Bacteria > Bacillati > Bacillota > Clostridia > Lachnospirales > Lachnospiraceae > Blautia > Blautia producta. The sequence goes on along the minus strand of NZ_CP136422.1, from coordinate 20,511 downwards.
CCAGACCGTAACAAGATACAGTAAAAACACGATAATCTGGGCAAGCACAGTAGCAATCGCCGCTCCTGTTACCTCCATCCTGGGCACAGGGCCAAATCCAAATATAAAAAGAGGATCCAGCACAATATTTATGATAAGACCAATGGTGGTGGCTCTGAAAGTTGCCATGGTATTTCCCATAGCTGCCAGTATCCCTGTAAAGACCTGGTTCAAAAAAGAAAACACAATAGCTCCGCATGTAATGATAAGATACATTTTGGCATCGTGTATGACATCAGGACTGTTCAGCTTAAAAAATCCGATCAACGGGCCTGAAAAAATCACACTGATAATTCCATACAGAATGCCAAGAAGTGTCCCCATCCGAATAGAACCTCTGGCATAGTCAATGGCTGCATCCTTGTCCATAGCCCCCAGTGACTGCCCCACTGTCACCTGTCCTCCCATTCTCGGTATGGTGGTGATACCGTTTGCCAGCCACATATACATGCCCGCTGCGCCTATGGCAGCTACCGCATTGCTGCTGATACGACCGATCCAGATCATATCTACCAAATTGTAAGCCATCTGTATCAGTGATGTTCCCATAATAGGAAAGGCTAATTTTGCCAGAGAACCCGCAATAGGACCCTCCAGCAAATCTACATTTCTCTTCATTTTTCCTTTAAATCCCCCAATTTCAGAATCTAAACTCTATACTAACAGACAATGAAAAAACCTGCAACCTCTTCCAAACAGAGTCTCAAATTTTCAACAGAAATTCCATTTCTTCAGTAAGTTATCCACACTTTTTTAAGATATCCACATTTAACATCTTAAAAGAGCGATTCAATGTTACTATTGTATCGCATAGAAATCCATTTTGCACTCTTTCTTTCTTATTTTTTTTATGTTACTCTTATATAAGACAAGCAAAGAAACCGGGGGAAAGAAAAATGAAAGAAAAAATATACACCATACCGCTGATGGACGCATTCCGTGCTGACGATGAATGCCCCTTCTGTTTTATTGAAAAAAATCTGGAACAGCATGCCATGGATTTTGTACTTGGGTCCGGTGCCTCCTATATGGAGGACGATGTGCGTGCAGAGACAGATAAACTTGGCTTTTGCCATGAGCATTATAAAAAAATGTTTGACTACGGCAACCGTCTTGGCTGCGGACTGATTTTAACCACACATTTTAAGAAGAAAAATGAAGAACTAAAACAGCAAATTAAAATGTTCTCCCCGGGAAAAGCCTCCATGCTGGGACATTTTAAAAAAGCCAAACTGGATTCAGACAATCCGAAAACGAACATTGGTTCCTGGGTAAAGGAGCAGAGCCAAAACTGCTATATCTGCGATTACTATAAAAATACATATGTACGCTATCTCGATACCTTTTTTGAGCTGTACAGAAAAAATCCTGAATTTACAGATTTGTTTAAGAACAGCAAAGGCTTCTGTCTCTCTCACTTTGGTGATCTTGTAGAGACCGCAGAATCCCTTTTATCCGACAAAGAGAAGTCTTCTTTTTATGAAATCCTATTTCCACTCATGATCGATAATATGCAGAGGGTCACAGATGACCTGGAGTGGTTCTGTGACAAATTTGACTACCGAAACAAAGATGCAGACTGGAAAAACTCCAGGGATGCCATACAAAGAGGAATGCAGAAGGCAGGCAGCGGTTATCCTGCAGACCCTCCATATAAAGCTGACAGATAATCCCAAAGGGACAGGCAAATATCGCCTGTCCCTTTTTCTTATTATCCATACCTGTTATTTTTGTTGCGGTCTGATATCTATGGTAAATGCCTCCCCTGCCTGTTTAAAATCATTACTGAGCTTTCCGCTCTGCTCCGGGAATTTCACTGCATAAGGTGTCAGATAAAGTTCTGTGGCATCATCACTCAGGTTTCCGTTATCAATGGTGGAAATATTCATTCTACCCACGCCGTTACTCCACCTGGAAAGTGTAAACTCCACAGCATTTCCGCAGTCGTCTGTACCTCTTAAAACAAGATCATAATCACAATTGCCTGTAGATGTAGAAAAATAAATTTTCTGTCCAAGAGGATTATCTGTAAATTTGTCAAGATATACTTCTGTTCCATCGTCCAGTGTAAATGTTTTATTTATTTGGACTGTATTGGTACTCTGTGCCAGTTCCTCCCCTGAAGCTGAAAATTCAAACTCCCATGTAGCACTCATGTTATCATAGTCCATATACTGTATCTCAAAATCAAATGTCTGACTTAAGTCCACATCCTTAATATCGCATTCAGAGACGGATACTATTGTATTATCCCCAACCTGCTCTTCTCCGCCGGACGCGCTGTCTGAAACAGACTTACCATTGATGTATACATTTACCCCGATAAAACGTTTATTTTCATCTGTGATCTTCTCATCATATTCTTTGGTACTGGATACTATAATTTCATCTTCATTTACAATTACCTCGTTCAAAGTAATCGTTATTCCGTTTGATGTCACAGACTTGCCAATCACTGTTTTATATGGCTCCAGATCCTTTTTAATGCCAAGTATGGAAGCAATATCATAAGATATTGATTTTACAGCAGCCTGAACAACGTAATGCAGGGGACCGCTTCCTACTCCCACAGCCAGGATCACTGCAGCGGCACAGACACCGGCAACAGGTTTCCATCTTCTTTTCTTTTTTCCCTTACCTATAATATCTTTTGTAGCTTTTTTCTTCCAGCGCTTTCTCTCTATATCATCAGGTTCCTCCGCTTTGTAATTCTCCATATCTGTCTGTACATCATTTAATAATTCATATATATTACTGCTCATAACTGTTCTCTCCTTTCTGCCCCGAAAACAATTTCCTTATTTTCCGTTTTCCCCTGGAAACTCTGTTATATATCACATCTTTTTTCATTCCGGTCTGCCGGCTCACTTCCTCCAGTTCCATCTCATCCACATAAAGCTTCATAAATAACTCTCTGTCCTCAGGATTCAGACAACTGAGCATTTCTTCCATCTCTTCAGACAGTTCTTTCTCAATCAGTTTCAACTGCTCTCGGTCCTCCTCTCCAGCTACTACATCATCCAGATTCTCCGCCTGTTCCCTATTCAGATACTTTCTCTTGTAGTCTATGGCTTTATATCTGGAGATACCTGCAATCCAGTTTGTAAAACTGCTTTTCTCGGCTCTGTAAGAATTTATATTTTCCCACACAGCCAGGAAAACGTCATTGATACACTCCTCCTGATAATACTCCAATGAAAACAGATGTTTTTTTATCACTGATTTTACAATGCGTCCATAATTGTCGATCACATATTCTAGAGCCTTTTCGTTCCGGAACTTTAACTGCTCTACAAAGTTGTCTTCATTTATTCTCATAAGCTTTCACCCGATTCTTTTTTCTTTAACGGCCGTTACACTATATACTTCGTATCTGTGTACAGGATTTCTATCCATATATGAAGAAAAAATAAAAAACTTTTTCACATTTCTTTTACTATTTCATCACAGATTCATCACATTTACAATGTATATTAGTATTTGAACAAAGCCAATAAGACTTTTTTTCAAAATCTTTTTCTTTTTCATATGCCGGTATTCCCTTATACCGGCTCTCCTTCTTTTTATATTTTTATAAAAGTAGACATGAAAATAAGAGGCCATAATCTATCCCCCCTCAAGATTATGGCTTCTTATTTTTTGTACTTTTTCTCCCGAGCGCAGTGAGCATGATGTCCAAATAGCTTCCGTAACAAAAAAACAGCTCAAATACAGTAATAACTGAATTTGAACTGTTTCACAGTGAAGCATCGGGGATTCGAACCCCGGACAACTTGATTAAAAGTCAAGTGCTCTACCAACTGAGCTAATGCTCCGTATTCTATTTACAAACTACAAACTTTAGGCAATAAAAATGCCCAGAGCCGGAATCGAACCAGCGACACGAGGATTTTCAGTCCTCTGCTCTACCAACTGAGCTATCTGGGCGTAAAACTTGAGTAGCGGGGACAGGATTTGAACCTGTGACCTTCGGGTTATGAGCCCGACGAGCTTCCAGACTGCTCCACCCCGCGTTATTAATTTTGTAACAACAATAAACTATTGTTGAAAAGCCGATGATCGGACTCGAACCGATAACCTGCTGATTACAAATCAGCTGCTCTGCCAATTGAGCCACATCGGCATATTTACTTTTAAGTCTAATCTTATCAGCTAAATGGACGATGGTGGATTCGAACCACCGAAGCAATTTGCAGCAGATTTACAGTCTGTCCCCTTTGGCCACTCGGGAAATCGTCCAAAAATGGGACCTATAGGGCTCGAACCTATGACCCTCTGCTTGTAAGGCAGATGCTCTCCCAGCTGAGCTAAGATCCCATTATATTTTATTATTTTCTTTTTCAAGAAAATAACGACCCAGAAGAGACTCGAACTCTCGACCTCCGCCGTGACAGGGCGGCGCTCTAACCAACTGAGCCACTGGGCCATCACGAAGGTATATACCTTCAAAACCGCATATACAAAACACAAAAACCTTTTTTCAAACCCGCCGTTTGCACTTTCGTGCTCAGGTCAAGCCCTCGACCGATTAGTAGCAGTCAGCTCCATACATTGCTGCACTTCCACCTCTGCCCTATCCACCTCGTCGTCTTCAAGGGGTCTTACTTCTTTATGAATGGGATATCTCATCTTGAGGGGGGCTTCACGCTTAGATGCCTTCAGCGTTTATCCCTTCCAGGCTTGGCTACCCTGCCATGCAGTTGGCACTGCAACAGGTACACCAGCGGCCCGTCCATCCCGGTCCTCTCGTACTAAGGACAGCTCCTCTCAAATATCCTACGCCCACGCCGGATAGGGACCGAACTGTCTCACGACGTTCTGAACCCAGCTCGCGTACCGCTTTAATGGGCGAACAGCCCAACCCTTGGGACCTACTACAGCCCCAGGATGCGATGAGCCGACATCGAGGTGCCAAACCACTCCGTCGATGTGAACTCTTGGGAGTGATAAGCCTGTTATCCCCAGGGTAGCTTTTATCCGTTGAGCGATGGCATTCCCACTTAATACCACCGGATCACTAAGCCCTACTTTCGTACTTGCTCCACCCGTCGGTGTCGCAGTCAAGCTCCCTTCTGCCTTTGCACTCTGCGAATGGTTTCCAACCATTCTGAGGGAACCTTTGGGCGCCTCCGATACTCTTTCGGAGGCGACCGCCCCAGTCAAACTCCCCGCCTGGCATTGTCCCACCGCCGGTTAACGGCGGCTGGTTAGAAGCCCAATACTGCAAGGGTGGTATCCCAACAGTGGCTCCATGGCAACTGGCGTCACCACTTCTTAGCCTCCCACCTATCCTGTACATGCAATACCGGACCCCAGTACCAAACTGGAGTAAAGCTCCATGGGGTCTTTCCGTCCTGGCGCAGGTAACCAGCATCTTCACTGGTACTTCAATTTCACCGGATGCATTGCCGAGACAGCGCTCAAATCATTACGCCTTTCGTGCGGGTCGGAACTTACCCGACAAGGAATTTC